>DIDF01000029.1 GCA_002418005.1 Lactobacillaceae bacterium UBA5807 | reverse complement strand
TAAATTAAAGGGGGATTTAATTTATTTGAATCTGACAAGATTTTCTTATCAGGTTACGTTGACTAATATATAATCGATTTATGTAAATAGCATGAACAAAATATGAATTTTTTGTGAATTTAACCGGTTTCATTTTAAAGATTTCAAATATTTGTATAATAAAAAAAATTCAAAGCAAATGTATCAGGTAAAAGGAGTGAAAAAAATGAGTCTCGCAATGCATGCCCAAAAGCGTGATTTACGTAAGAAGGACTACCAAAAAATCGTTAGCTTTAGCTTCCTTCATCCCAACCTTAAAGTAAATATTTTTTCTAAACCAGATAAGCTTGGAGTGAAAATTGTTCGGATCGGCGATGGTAACTTAGCCATTAAACATTTTCATCAGACAAATTCTTCCAGTTTGATTTTGTACTTCCATGGCGGCGCCTTCACAGTGCCAATGAACACGGATCAGTTTAATATGATTGAAAATGTTGCCCAACAGTCCGAAAGTGATCTTTACATTGCTGACTTTCCGTTAATTCCTGCCCATAGTGGTCAAGAATTATTGAATTTTTCTGAAGAAGCCTTCAAGCAGGCAAGTTCCACGGGGCAAAAAGTATTTTTGCTCGCAGATTCTGCCGGAGCCACTCTAGCAATTCATTTAGCGGAAAAATATCGTAATCAAATATCTGGGCTAATTTTAGCTTCGCCATGGATAGTTTCAGAAACACAACCGGCTAATTCAACTAAGGAAGATTTAATGCTTGACCCAGCTGTATTAAATCAAATTCGTGATCAATTTTTAGTCGGACTTTCAGATGGTGATTCATTTAGTTTTTTGGATTCGGAGAAACTAAATAATCTCAAAGTGTTACTAATTTATGGCAGTGAAGAAATTTTAGCAGATACTGATCAAAAACTGATTTCTGCCTTGGATAATGCCGCCGATACTGAGGTTTTAATTGACGAAGTCAAAGGGGCATTTCATGATTTTATTTTGTGGAATAAGTTGCCAGAAACAAAAAAAGCTATCAAAAAGATAGCCGATTTCATTAAATATCAACGTGGTGTTTAAGTCTAGTAAAGGTATGGGTATCTGACCACTTCATCATACTTCCCTGCATGATCAGCGCAAAAATCGTCCCAAACCCGATCGCGTAAAGTTTGTGCAAAATTAGATAGGAAACTATGATCACTAAAATTGGTGGAATGTAGCTTGCCCACTGCGAAAGAATTGCGCTGCCGTGAACAAATTTAAAGCGAATAATATAGGCTAAATCATCATTGGGATGCATCATCAAGTTGGCCCGGGAATACATTGAAACTGCCATGGCAACACAAAACAGCCCGATGATGTCCAAAATTACTCGAAACCAGAATTCATATTCGGGAACTCCCATGAGATCAAAAATGATTTTAAAGAAGGCAACCAGATAACTAAAGGGTAAAGCAAACATCAAGTTAGTAAAAAAACGTCTGCGATCAAATTCACCTAACAAAAGCTGGTTCATAATTGTGACAATTATTCCGTACAAAAATAAGGTAGTTCCTAATGGAATATTAGTTAATTTTGATAGGTTTACCGCAGATCCTGTCCAGACGGCACTGCCTAAATTTGTGGAAATGGCAAGCGCATTTCCCGCGCCGTTTATGATAATTGAAAGGATTAAATAATACAAACGCAATTTAAAATCTTTTATTTTGGCCATTGATTTGGCACTCCTTAATAAGTCGATAGAATAATTGTAATATACTTTTTCACAGTTTAAAACTGGAATTAAACCAATAAATCTATTTGATACAAAATTTGTTTGAACCGTGTTAATATCATGGCAGAGGTGATCGGGATGGATAAACGTTATTCTGAAGTAAAAGCTGATGAAATTCTCCAAAAAAACCGCCAATGGACGACCCAGTTTAAGACAACTAGGTCATTTAAAAAACTGACTCAGCCAGAAAAAAAGGCGACTTTATATATTACCAACTCTTTTATGGGTCTAACGTACAAGTTCTTTTTACGTGAGCCAAGACAGATTACCGCGTCTTCAACTAAAGAAGTAATTTTAAATATGATGCCGGAAAAGATTGCGGCAACGGATGTCTTCATGCAGTCAGTTGTGCCAGTTTTGCGAAGGTACTTTGTTTTCTTAGGAGTTCAACGTAAAATCAGTAATTCCGACACGTTAGTTAAAGCTTTAGATTCTATCGATGTTTCGGCATTCGTGAAAAAAGCTAGTGATCCTCACTATTGGAATAGTGACAAAAAGTCTTCAATGGCTATTTTAATGGGCTTCAAGAGTGAAATGCCAAATGATAAAGTTCAAGAAATTCAACACCAAAAAAATTTCGATGTTCCCTTAGTAGTCTGTATGGACTACACTACAGCCAACTTTCCAGAAAACGTTATCTTGTTGACCGATAAGGTGCGGCAAAAATACGAAAAACTCATCAAAACAAAAATTAAAATGTAAATCAATTTAATAAAGTTTTAATAAAGTTTTAAAAGAGCTTGGCAAAAGCAAAGTTTGTTTCAAGCTCTTTTTTAGTTTTACCAATATGTTATTACTTTTTTTTTGAAATAGCGCTAAAGTAAGTATGTAAACAAAAAATGAAATGAGGTATTAGAAATGACTGAACGTCAGATGATTCAGGAAATTTTAAATACTGTCGATGTTCTTTACAAGTTTGAAGACACCGATGATGATAAAAAGGAATACAATTTACTGATTTATACTCAGGATAATGATAAACGACCAATTGAAGAAGTTAACCAAGAAATTAAGGAATACTTCCAAGACGCCGACTTTACTTATGATGAGACGATTAACCCAGATGAAGATACTGATATCAAGGTAAAAGTTAAGAGATAATTGGTATAGGCAGGTCAAAGGCCTGAATTTCCTATTTAAATAACAATTTGCTGATAAAACCACATTATGGTATAGTTCATAATGTGGCTTTATTATGATATTTTAATTAGGCTGAATCCATATTAGTGTGATAATATTAAAAAAATTTCTTCAATAAGAGGCGAAACGGATGTCTGAGTTAACCGAGAACCCAAAATACATTCTTTCCATCGATCAAGGTACTACTAGCTCTCGAGCTATGATCTTTGATCAAAATGGTCGTAAGGTTATCGAATCCTATAAAGCAGTGAAACAGATTACTCCGCATAACGGCTGGGTTGAAAATGACCCAAATGAAATTTGGACTTCTGTTTTAAACGTGATTTCGTCTGCTTTCATTGATGCTGGAATTCATCCTGAAGACCTTGCTGGGATTGGAATTGTTACTCAACGGGAAACAACGATTATTTGGGATAAGAATACTGGTAATCCAATATATAATGCAATCGGCTGGCAGTCAAAGCAAACCAACTCGATTGCTAGGAAATTGAGACATGATGGTTATGGCAACATGATCCACGAAAAAACTGGGTTGATCATCGATTCTTATTTTTCGGCAACAAAAATTCGTTGGATTTTAGACAAGGTTCCCGGAGCCCAAGAAAAGGCTGAAAAAGGTGACTTGCTTTTTGGGACGGTAGATTCATGGCTGGTTTGGAAACTTTCCGGCGGCCAATACCATATTACCGATTACTCAAATGCCAGTCGAACAATGCTTTTTAACATCCATGCCCTGAAATGGGACGATGATATTTGTAAATTGTTAAATATTCCAGAAAAAATGCTACCACAAGTAAAAACTTCTAGTGAAGTATACGGCAGCACTAAAAATTATCAATTTTATGGTTTGGAAGTGCCAATTGCCGGAATTGCCGGTGACCAACAGGCTGCTTTGATTGGCCAATTGGCCTTTGAACCTGGAATGGTTAAAAACACATACGGTGATGGTGCCTTCATTATGATGAACACTGGGGATAAACCAGAACTTGACGATCATAACTTGCTCACGACTATTGCTTACAATATTGGTGGCAAGATTACCTATGCGTTGGAAGGATCAATTTTTTCTGCGGGGACGGCGGTTACTTGGTTGGCTGACAGCATGAATTTGATTGGTAACGTTCCAGAATCTCGTCAAGCAGCGGTGAACTCCAAGGATGACGATGAAGTGTACGTTGTGCCTGCGTTTAACGGATTGGGTGCGCCATATTGGGATGATGATGTCCGCGGAGCCGCCTTTGGTTTAACCAGAGGTACTACCAAAGAAGACTTTGTTAAAGCAACATTGCAATCAATTGCGTATGGAACTAAAGATATTATTCAGACCATGGAAAAAGATACCAATATGAAGATTCCGGTATTAATGGCAGATGGTGGTTCATCAAGAAACAGTTATTTGATGCAATTTCAAGCAGATATTCTGGATATTCCGATTTTGCGAGCAGCTGATGAAGATACTACTGCATTTGGCGCGGCAATTCTGGCCGGCTTGGCAGTGGGCTATTGGAACAGCCTTGATGACTTAAAAAAAGTCGTGGATCAGGGCAGAAAGTTTGAACCTAATATGGATCCAGCTAGAAGAACAAAGCTATATGGTGGCTGGCGATCCGCAATTGCGGCTACGAGGGCTTTTAGACTAACAAATAAAGAGTGATAAAAAGGGCGCTTAGCCCTCCGTAACGTAAGTTGCTCAAAAGCGGAATAGCCTGTTCTTGGCTATTCCGCTTTTGAGTGCTTACGTCTAGGAGGGCTGCCCTTTTTATCACGTTTCAGCAGTGTAAAAATAACGAGGGATTCCAAAAAAGTAAAACGCAAGTTTTACCCTGTTATTTGATCATTAAAGAATTGTTTTATATGGAAGACATTTTCACAATAGTAAAACAAACGACTGTCTTTTCCAAATGTAAAACGTAAGTTTCACGCTTTTGTCCCAGCTTAAAAGAGTGGTGCTGGTTTTTTAATGTAAAAATAACGAAGGTTTTTAAATGTAAAACGCAAGTTTTACACTATTACTTCAATTTTCGAAGGGCTGTGTAACAAACATTACCTCAGCCTAAAAAAAGATTGGCAGAAATAATTTCTCCCAATCTTTTTTAATTTTGATCATTGTCGTCTTTTTTATTTAAATAATGCCCGTATTCAAGCAGCTTTTGCGACCTTTCATCTGCCGGTTCAAAGCCAATCTTGAAGAGGTGTTTAAAGTACATCATATTGTAAATCGCTCCCCAAAGGACAGCGAAAGGATAATATAAAACGTATTCAACAACGTTTAGAGGCTGTCCGGTTAAAAGGGATATGCCCATCATGGCAATTAATTCAATTCCTAGCATACATAAAAAGTTGTACCAGTCAGAACGAAAGATCGGTGGGCACAGCGGGAAAAGAAAACTTGTCCAGGAAAAACCAACTTTGGCAATCCTGATCTGGCCGTCAGATTTTCTAGAAACCGTGGCGTAGTTAGGCGGAATTGGAATCATATTGTTATTATTATCATCGTCATCATTGTTGCCATTTCCAAATGGATTCTGCATCCCGCTTTGCCTCCTTTCAAATTTTACTTACGTCTAAATTTTACAACACATTCGACCCTGGAAGTTTGCGGCATGATATCTACCGATTGAATATACTCGACAACGTATTTCTCAGTGAGCTTAACCAAATCTCTGGCTAAGGTGGATGGGTTACAAGAAATATAAACAAATTTCTTCGGCATGCTTTCAAGAATTGCATCAATTAAGGGATCGGCTAAACCAGTGCGGGGTGGATCAACAACCAAAGCACTTGGTTTGAAGCCATCAGCTAACCAAGCCGGCAAAAGCTTTTCGGCTTCACCAACTTCATAAATTGCGTTGGTAATTCCGTTTTTGACGGCATTAATATTTGCGTCATGGACTGATTCAGCGATGATGTCCATTCCCCGGACTTCGCGGACTTTGTTAGCCAAAGATAGGCCAATAGTTCCAACCCCTGAATAGGCATCAACTAATTTCTCGTCGCCTTTTAAATCAAGGGCTTTAAAAGCTTCTTGATAAAGAGTTGGAGTCATAAATGAATTGACTTGCAGGAAGGCTCTTGCGGATAAGTCAAATTTTAGGCCGTTGATTTCTTCGACAATTGATTCTTTTCCTGCCAAATGAATCATTTGGTCGCCCCAAACTAGAGAAGTCTTTCCTGGGTTGACGTTTTGCATAATTGAAACAACTTCTGGGAAATCAGCCTGAATTTGTTCAATTAATTGATGTTTCTTTAACAGCTTTTGGCTTTGAGTAATAAATGTAATTTGGGCTTCATTTGTGGCCTTGGCAACTCTGACAACCAAAGTTTTAATGATCCCAGAATTTTGATCTTCATTGTAAACCGGAATATGCAAATTATCGATCATCTGCACGACGCCACGCATGATCTTCATTACCAGTGGGTATTGAAGAGCAGAAGTCTGTAGGTCGACAACTTCATGGCTGCGGTGTTTGTAAAGCCCGGCAATGACTTTGCCGTCTTGTTCTCTAAGCTGAAAAGTAGCCTTATTTCTGTAGCCAACTGGATTGTCCATGCCAATTGGAGGTAAAATCTTGTATTTTCGATAACCAGCTGGTTCAAACTTAGCCAATGAATCGGAAATCACTTGATTTTTATATTCTAGTTGGGCAGGGTAGGCAAGATTTTCCAGTTCAAAGCCGCCAACGGAATTGGCGTAATCATCAACTGGTTTAATTCGGTCTTTGCTTTTAACCAAAACCTCGACTAATTTTGCCCGAATAAATTTGTAAAGATCTTCCTCTACTTCAACTCGAACTTTTTCAGAAGGCAAAGCTCCGGGAACAAACACTAACTTTCGTTGGTAATAACCGATTCCTTCGCCATTGATGCCCATTTTCTTAATTGTAATTGTAAATTGTTGGCCTTCGTCAACATGAATGGATGACTGTTCTTTTGTGTAATTTTTGTAAGCCATATTAAATTCCTTTACTTAGATAGTTACTAGTATGATAGCACATTAAGCGTTTTGACCGTGGGGCAATGTCTTTAGCTGACGTTTTTATCGGCCATTTTGTTTAAGTAATCCCAAATCTGCTGCCGACGGGTTTTCAGTAAAATAAATCCAGCTAAATAAATCAAAATTGTTAAGCCGATCCAAATCGGGTTTTGGGATATCCAGGCAAAGAATACCAGACCGTTAATTGGGTGGGCCATTAAATTAAAGCTGGTGATTAAAACGACGCCGACCGGCAGCGCAACACCGTATTGGCAAACGGCTCCGGTATAAATAGAGCCAAGCATGCTGGCGATGTATAAACCGACTGAAAAATAAATAATTGAATTAGCAATTACTTTTGCCAAATTTCCCTTATCGATTGCAACGATGGATTCAATCATATATGGCAAAGCTATCAAATCAACAACCGGTAATGTTTTATTACCGGGAAGCAAAAAGGCAATTACCACCATGATTGGAACTAAGAGCATCCCGGTGATTAAAACGGCGGGATTGCCGTAGCCCACACCATCGTCAACTGCTAAAAACCAGCGTTTATTATTAGACTGCTTTTTATTTTCAGATGAAGTTTGGTCCAAGTCTTGATGAATATTAATCTCTTGGGCAAGTGGCGAAAAGGCTTTAGCAAAAACCCCGGTGACTAACGGAAAAATTGTCATGACAGCGGAAAGTGAAATCGAAAATTTTAGCATTTCTCCCCAACCAGCAACCGAATTCAATCGGTGAATATTGCCTAAAAAGCCAATTATTAAACCGAGAATTGCTCATAAAAAAGTTGGTTCTCCAAATATTCCCAGTCTTTTTCTAAAATATTCTGGAGTAACGTGAAGTTTATTTAAACCAATGAGGTTCCAAAGTGGGTCAAGTAAAATTGCCGGCACAGCGTTTTCAATATTTTGGGCTGAACATACGGTAGTGTTATCAATGCCAAAATATCGGGACCAGCGATCTGCCTGCATTTCACCAATGACCAAGTCAGATAGAAGAATAAAAACGCAAAGGCCTATCGACAACCAAAAATTATGGGTTACAAAGTATGCCATCGTGCCCCAAATCATAAAACCAAAGTTGTTCCATAAGTTAGACGGCATAAATATTTTCGTAACCCCGATTGCAAACAAAATTAGTTCTAAAACAAATCCGCCGATAAAAAACGAAAGCCCAACTGGTGATCCAAAGGATGCCAACGATCCGGCCTGCCAGCCAATATCAACTATTGGTAGGTGGACGCCCAGACTGGATACCATTTGCTGGATCACTTTGGTGACGATTGGCGTAAAAGCGGCAATTATCCAAGTAAATCCGGTTAGTCCAACGCCGGCGTATAATCCACATTGAAAAGCAGTTTTGAAGTTGACTTTCAAGCAAATTGCGACGATGAATATAATGATTGGCACGATTACTGTCGGCCCTAATAATTGGAAAATTGAGTTAAACTGGCTCAACAACTAAGACACCCTCTTTATCAGGCATAGCCCTGATTGCTAGCAAATTGTGAAGCGCTAAACTATAATTATTATAGCAATTGAATAAACGGAAGGGGTGCTTAAAATGAAAAAGATCGATTGGCAGGCCGCGGCTTTTTCGGGCGCGGCAGCCGGAGTTATTTCTGGATTGGTAAAGTTAGGTTGGGAGAATGTTTTGCCGCCACGGACCGCTGAAAGAAATGCCACGAATCCACCGCAGAGAATGCTTGAACAAATGGGATTTCCAAAGAAGTTTACCCACGCAACGTACCGGTATTCTGGCCAGGATTTGCCCTGGGTTAGTTACCTTATTCATTTTGGCTTCTCGTCAACATTTGGAGCATTGTATAAAATTATCGGCGAAAAATATCCCGAAGTTAAGGTCGGCCAAGGAGTTCCATTTGGTTTGGTGATCTGGGCTGCATTTCATTTAGGCTTACTGCCGGCTGCAGGCAGTTTTATACAAATTAGAAGAAAAATTAAAATCAGGAATGCTGTTAAACCGGCATTCCTGATTTTTTTATTTTATAAAAAAGCACTAAAAAGCACTAAAAATTGAATAATAACGGGCAAATAACGGTCAAACGGGCAGAAAGAGTTGAACCTGATGCGGAATAAAAAAGCGAAACAAAAACGAAACCTCATTGAAGGTTCCGCTTAATTGGTATAGTTTCATCATGAGAGGAAAGGTTATCTAACTCTTCACGAATCTGTTGATCGTTTTTAGCTTTATATTCATCCATTAAATAGGAATAAACTTTTGTTGTTGTGGATACGTCAGCATGTCCTAAACGCTTTGAAATGATGTAAATATCTATTCCTCGTGACAATAGATAAGCTACATGTGAATGTCGCAAAGAATGGAAATGAAAACCTTGCTTTTGAATTCCCAAGTCTTTTAGTACAGATCTTAACTTTTTATTAACGGCAGAAGATGACGGAATAGAATTATATTGATTAATGAAAACTAATTCTCCATTATGGTGATCCTTCAAAATTTTTAATGATTTTAACAGTTCATCATTAACCGCAATAATCCGATTTGAACCAACTGTCTTAGTATCCTTAAATCCACCACCTTCAGATGAATTCCACGACTTAGTAATGTTAATCGTTTTGAAATTAAAATTAACATCATTCCAAGTTAGTGCTTGAATTTCTCCCAAGCGGGCACCGGTTAAAACGGCCGTTAAGATCATAAACGTTGAGGTAAAGTGATAGTTTAAGTGACTCTCCAAATAAGCAATGAGACGCTTAATTTCAGCTACACTGAGGTATTCCACATGCTTATCACGTGACTTATCATAAATCATACTAATTCGCTGGGTAAAATCTTTATGAATTAGATCGTCGAGAATTGCATTCTGAACAGTTGCCTTAATTAGTGAATTAACTTTATAAACAGTATCTTTTGCATGAGAATGACCATAGAAGTTAATAAATGCCTGATATTGTTGTCGGTCAATACTTTTTAAAGTAACATCACCGAAATAATTATGTAATACTCGACTAGTTATTTTATAGCGGTTCTTAGTCTGATTCTCAATTTTGGGTTCTTTATACGTGTGATAAAAGTAGTCAAAATAGTCAGCAAACTTTGGATCTTTAGGAACAAGATCCAAACCGTTGTGGATGTCAATTTCCAATTGACTGGCAAATAGTTTGGCGGCTGATTTCGTTCTAAAACCACTCTTTGTTTTCTCGTGTTCCTGCCCATTAGCATCATAATAGTAGTATCTTACCTGGTATCCATGACCATGTTTACGTATTGATGGCATTATTACCCTCCTTTGGATAATATCTTACCACATAGTGGAAAAAAGAAATTAAAATTCCATTCATTAATAATGCTAGAAAAATGGTAACCTTTGAAGAGATGAGACAATCCATTTTTAATGATCGTGGTGCGTAGATTACAGAAAAATGTTAAACCCTTTACAAGTGCTATTTTCTTTTGCATTCAACTTTAATTATGTTACACTATTTACAGCAAGTTAGTTGAGGTATGTGTTTTGCATGCTTGGATAGCTTGAAAAAACAAGTATTTTTAGGAGGAAATTATACATGAAGAAGTCATTGAAAAAGACTCTTTTTGCTGGCGTAGCTGCTTTATCATTTGTAGCTGTTGCTGGTACTACTAGTACAAGTGCTAGTGCAAAGTCATACGCAAAAAGTTTACATCAAACAAACCCATTACTGGTGCAAACGTTAACTTTACTGGTAAAAGTGCTCTTTATACCAAAGCTGGTACTTTAAAGGGTGCTAAGGTTGTTGCTACTACAACTACTACTAAGGCATTAGCTAAGGCCAAAACTGGTAAGGCTAACTTACGTGCTTACCGTGTTGCTACTACTAACCGTGGTTCAGCTTACTATAAGGTTGTATCATTCGATAAGCAATATCGTGGCTGGGTTTATGGTGGTAAGGGAACTTCAGCATTTGCTGGTGGTGTAAAATCATACGCTACTACTAAAGATGCTACTGCTCCAGCAGCAACTAATGAATATAAGTTGACTTCTACTAGCACAACTGCTAATAAAACTTTATTCAAAGCTCCAGCTTATTCGCAATATAAAGTTGGTCGTGCCGTAGCTGCTGATGGTAAGGTCATTGCTTCTACTGATGCCTACAAAGATGCTACATTTACTGTAAGCAAGGCTGTTACTACTTCACGTGAAGGTGAAACTTGGTATCAAATCAAGTCATCAAACGCTGATCTTAACGGTGCTTGGGTAAAGGCTTCTGATGTTACTACAACTAATCCACAAAGTAACACAGCAGTTCGATTTGTATTGACTGATCCTTCTGGGAGTGTTGTAAAAACTTTTGATTATTCTAAAGCAAATGCTAAGTCAGGTGATACTCTTGGATCATTAACAGGTACAACTGGTAACTATTCATGGTCTTTGGATTCTAGTGTTGCTACTGATCTTCAAAGTAAGATTGATGCTGCTTTAAGTGGAACTGGTTATTCCTATAATGTTTCTCAAAACGCATCTACACTAGCTCAAGCACAAGCAGGTTCAACAGTTACTTTGCCTGTAACTAAGGGTGATGTTGTTTATCAAACACTTAATCCTTATGTTGCTACTAAAGACGACGTTACATCAACTCATTCATTAACTGTAAATTCGAAAGATGCTGGCGTATTCTTTAAAGGTTCATTTACGGAAGGTAATCAAACTATTGACCTTGGTCAACTTGTGACTACTGATGCTAACGGGAATGTTCAAAACCACTCTAATTCTTTGTCTAATGTTAAAACTTATATTGATAACTTACAAAGTGACAAGGATACCGCTCTTGCAAACCTTAATAATGATATTAAAGAGTATGCTGCAAAATTCTATTTAGCTCCTGCTAATATTAATCCATCTGATTTATTCAGCGGAACTAAGGGATCTGCATTTACCTCTCAAGATGTCCTTAACTATTTAGCAAAGCATTCTACCTTGAATACTCTTAAATCACCTATTTATCCAGTATTTAATGCTGATGGTACTGTTAAGGAATGGGATCAATTAAGCCTAAATGCTACAAGCGCTAATAGTGGTACTTTTGGTACTTCACCTGTTCAAGTTGTTTATACTTATGGTGATGGTAGTGTCGTTTCCGATCCATTCAGCGTGACAAATAATGGTGGTTCAGTAAGCCCATTTGCATAATCGCTTTAACTTTTGCATTGATTGAACTAACCAATTAGTTTTATTTGAATCTTGTTTTTGTAATGATCAAAATTTGGTTCGCAGTTAACTTTTATTGTTTAGTTTGAATGTTGAGGCTCTAGTCACTTAGTGACTGGAGTCTTTTTGTTTTAATCCCATATATATAACTAACTCTGGCTCTTTGTCAATTGAGGTTGATATCAGCTTATATAGCAAATCCGAAAGGATTTTGCTTTTTCTTTTGCATTAATTGAATTAAGCAAATAATTCCATTTGAATCCTAGTTCGATAATGGTCAAAATTCCGATAACCGCAAGAGCATTTGTATACAAAAAGATTGATACCGTAAGGTACCAACCTTGAAAATTTTACATTCTCTTTTTTTGCTAAATATCTTAAATGGATTTTCTTTGTGGTAAATCCGGAACATCTTAAACACATTATTTTATAATTAGATTTTGGCACTGTTCCTTTCGCTAAAGATCAACCAGTTGAAGAACATATATCAGAGGCCTTGGGCCATGCGGTTTGGATGTGGACCAATGATTTGGTTGGCGATGAGATTTACGAACGGATTATTAAGCAGCTTTCGAAAAATAAATAATGTCAGTAAAATATTAAAGAGTAGACAAAGTTTGTTTGTCTACTCTTTTGTAGTTAGATTTTTTATTGTTGATTGGTGTTCGTATATAGAGGAAACGTGCCTCGACGACCGCGAAGTGTCTAGCCTATTTTGCGACAGAGCTGAGGTCTGAACACAATACCTTAAACTAGAAAAGCCAAAACCGGTCTTTACCAGTTTAAGGCAATTGTGTCACGACCTCAAACCGCTCTTCGTCGCACTCTAGCTGAAACGTGCTCCAAGGAGCTGGCCCTAAAGAAATAAGCCCAACCAGTAAAAACCCAGAACCGGGATTATTACTGGTTGGGCTTATTTCAGCCGGGCCAAAGCGCTCCTTTCCGCACTCTAGTTAAAATGGCGTCTCATCCGGATCCATTGCCAAGCCGGCTTTTCCTCTAAATCCATCAATGGTTTCAATGTCTTTTTGTTCTAATTCAAAATCAAACACATCGGCATTTTCTTTAATGTACTTTTCGTGAACTGATTTTGGTAATGGTAAAAAGCCATTTTCCAGCGACCAGCGAATGACAATTTGCGCTGGGGTTTTATTATACTTAGCGGCAATATCGTTTAATTCTTTTATCTGAAAAATCTTTCCGGTTCCCAAAGGACTGTATGCTTCAGTTAAAATGTTATTTTGATCGTTGTATAAAGTGATATCTGGCTGCATGTCAGACGGGTTAATGAACATTTGATCAACCATCGGCGCTTCATTTGCGGTTTCAAGCAATGCATCGATGTGTTTTGGCCTAAAGTTGGAAACACCAATTGCCCGTGCTCTGCCATCCTTGTAAAACTCTTCCATTGCCTTCCAAGACTGCGCGTTCATTTCCTGCCAATTATCTCTGAAGTTAACTGGATTTGGCCAGTGGATTAAGTAAAGATCGACATAGTCTAAGCCCAGATTATCTAGAGACTGTTGGAAGGCCTTTTTTGTTCTATCGTATCCATGGTCCGCATTCCAAAGTTTAGTAGTGACAAACAAATCTTCTCGGTTGACACCACTGTCCTTGATTGCTTTGCCCACACTTTTTTCGTTGCCATAAGCCGCGGCAGTGTCGATATGGAGATAGCCGGCTTTTAACGCCCAAAGCACAGCATTATAGGCTTGTTGGCCGTCTTGGGATTGCCAAGTGCCAAATCCGATCACCGGAATTTTTAGTCCGTTTGAAAGAGTATATGTATCTGTTAGAGCCATCATGATCCCTCCCCAGTATTGAACAATAATTATCCAACGGTAAATTATAACTAATTATACCTCATGGCTATAATAATTAAATAATTATATTTCATTAAATACCCTTATTTAACTAGTAGAATTTCCAGTTTCAAAATCTAGCTGGATACTCTTATTTGAAACCCCTTGCTCAGTGCTGCTGTATAATGAAATTGTCCTTTAAACATTAAAAAATCTAAACCGGCGGGAGGCTTTCTTATGGAAAGAAAAGTAGCGATTGTTACCGGTGCATCTTCAGGAATTGGCAAGGAAATTGCCAGACATTTAAAGCGAAATGGAATGAATGTTTACGCTTTGGCCAGAAGAGTCAATGCGATGAATGATCTTGATGATCTTGGGATTCACACAAAGTATGTTGATGTTTCCGATTATGACAGCATTGATGAAGCTGTTAGTGAAATTTTTGAAGAAGCTGGCCGCATTGATGTTTTGGTTAATAATGCCGGTTATGGTTCTTTTGGCGCTCTTGAAGAAGTTGATATCAAGGAAGGCGAATACCAATTTAAGGTTAACGTCTTTGGCATGATGAAAATGATTCAGGCGGTCCTGCCGATTATGAGAAAACAAGAGTCCGGTAGAATAATTAATTTGTCTTCAGTTGACGGTAAAGTAGCTAGTTTGCTAGGCAGTTGGTATGTTGGTTCAAAGTTTGCCGTTGAAGGAATGAGCGATGCTTTAAGACTCGAGCTCAAACCATTTGGAATCCATGTCACTTTAATTGAACCAGGTGCTATTCATTCTAATTGGGAAGGCATTGCCATGGACAAGATGGTTGCTTCATCTGGTGATGGGCCGTATGCCACAATGGCAAGAAAGACGGCTGACTTCTTTAAATTAGCTTATCAGTTTTCTTCAAAACCGATGGTGGTTGCTAGAATGGTTGACTTGGCCGCTTTTTCAAAGAATCCAAAGACCAGATATTCTGGCGGATCCGGCGCAAAGGCATTATTGACGGCAAGAAAACTGCTTCCTGATAAAGCTTTTGATGCCATGATGACTGGAATTATGAAGTATGCGCAAAAGATTGTGAATAGAACGGAGTCTAGAAATCGATAGAGTGGTTAAGCAAGCGTTTAGCATGCGTAGCCCAAGTTTCAAAAAGCGTTTAACCCTGTTTTGGGCTGAACGCTTTTTAGTGCTCATGCCAAGGGCAGTATGCTGCTTTTTCACCCTTGAGCCTTGTTAAATATTATTACCTCAGCATTACATTCCTTTCATTTACTTAATAAATTTCTCGATTCTTGCACATTGGGTTGGCAAACGTATAAAATGAAAGCTGTATTAACTAGAATTGGGGTGGGATGCTAATGATTAAATTTAAGAAAATCGCAGTCCTGGCGATTGCTTTTGCTTCATTTGGCGTCTGGGGGGCCAGCAGTCAAACTGCTAGTGCGGACGTCATCGCAAATCCAGGCAGTGCCGGATCGATTACTCAAGTAAATGAAGGTAATGTTCTAAAAGATTATAACCAAAATGATATCAACATGGTCCAAAATGTTGGTCCGACAGGGAATATGTCGCGAAAATACGTCAAATCAAATGACACATCAAGCAGTGATGTCTTTTCAACAATTGACGGCAGTTCACAAGATAATACTTTCTCAACATTATTTTATATGCCGGATGGTTTCAACGTTTCTAATTATCAGCATGGTAATTTCCAAAGTGTCACGATGGATAATGATGGTAATCTTTATTTTGTTGAATCTAATGGATCAGGTACTAATCAGGGATGTGTCGCAAAGCTTGATATGGCTAAATTAAAACAGCTTGGCGGCGACAAAAGTGTTTCCACAATTTGGAAGGCATTTGATTACTTTAACCCTTATACGACACAGGGGATGGCCAATAACAATGCCTTTGATCAGGTTGAATATGGGATTCAGGATTCACTGAACACGGTATCTGATTTAACTGATAAAATTAACGAAACCAAATCCAAGCAGGATACCCAAGAAACTTATCAAAATAATGCGCAAAAATGGTATAACTACTGGAAAAATAAGAAGTCTAAGTACGCCAAAAATTCTAAGAGTTACAAGAATGCGGTTGCCAAGATGGCTCATTGGAGTAAATCTTATCAGGGTCACAAAGCTAAAGTTGCCGGATATAACAAGGACATTTCCAATTATCAAGGTCAAATGTCGTCAGCTCAGGATCAAATTGATGCAGTAAAAGCTCAAAATCCGGAAATGTTTAAGTATGCTGATATTGCTCAATGCTTTACCTTAAGTCCATCAGTTAATATCGGTCACGGTCAGACATTAACTTTTAATCCGGCCAACCAGCATCTGTACCTTGAAGAAGACGATACTTTAAGTGATTTGAAGACTGATCAAAATAACGTTGTTTTGGAAATGGATCCAAATACTTTAAAGCCAATTCGAGAATATAACTTCAAGATGCTTCATAGTAACAATGGTAAAGTTTCAAATCTACAGCTTCATACCTTGGCATTTGATGCCAATGGTAATGCTTATTGGGGCAGAAAAACCGGTGATGGCTACATGTTCTTCTATGGTCGATTAGATCAAGATGGTGTGTCATTCTCAGCTTGCATGGATGCCATCGGCAATCGTGGTGGCGCCACTAATCAAGGCATTGCGGTAAATCAAGCAAACAACAGGTTGTACTTCATTTCTGACGATATCTTGACTTCAGTTCCGGCAAATAGTATCAGAAAGAGTAAATTCAGTCCTAACGACGTTCATTACCAAGCTTTTGATTCCCTAAAGGAATTTGAGTCGTTGACCTTTGATCGAGCAGGATATGGATACTTGATGACATTATGGCCAGCGGAGATTTTGAAGTCATCAGATCCGCTTAATTAATTGAACGAAAAGTTAAAATAAATGTTTTTCAAAACTTTAGAAACGCTGTAAAATCACTGAGATTTTACAACGCTTTTTTTGTTTCCTTAATAAAGTAAAGATTCAACCTTTTTTAAAATGGATGAGCTAAAATGACCCCAAATGAAAAATTGTTTGCTTACCATTTTGATGGGAGGAATTAATATGTCAGTAAAAGTTGAAAAAGATGTTGTTTATGACAAAGATTTAGATTTGAAATTAGATGTCTATCAAGATCCGACAATCCCTCAAAAAGGAGCTTTGATGGATATTCACGGTGGCGGTTGGTTTCGTGGTGATAAAGCTAAAGATGCCGACATTTCCACATTATTTGCGGAACACGGGTATTTAGTCTTCACGCCAAATTATCGAATCGCGCCGAAAAATACCTATCCGGCAGCTCATGTTGATATTCAAACGGCCGTTCATTGGATCCAAGATTCGCAATATGATTTTGATCGAACTAAGTTTGGTGTTTGGGGATCTTCTGCCGGCGGAAATTTAGCAGCAGAAATGGCTATTAAAGAACATTTGCCGGCAGCTTCATGGTCAGGCATTTTTGATATCGATGACTGGCTTAGTAAACATCAAGATATCGTTCCTCATTTCACTCAGACGCAGAACTTTAACCAAGCTAGTGCCAAGATTGACCAAACTGGCGCTGATGATCCATTTTACAAATGGTTTCTGTTGAATTATTTAACCGATGATCCAATTAAAATTAAAGATGCTTCATTGGTTCACCGCATTGATGGTGATACTGCGCCAATGCTTCTGGCCAATTCGATGGATGAATTTGTGCCGAACAGTGGGGTATTTCAAATGCAAGAACAGCTATTAAAGTTCAACGTTCCGGTGATTACTCAGTTTATTCCCGGACATAAGCATGCTAAAGGGTATGCTGATCAGGCTTTAGCGTTGACTTTGGCTTTTTTGGATAAAGAAGTTGGCAAGGTTGCTAGCGAGTTGCCGGAGGTTGAGGCGGCTAAGTAAATTGAAAATAATTTGGAATATGAAAAGTCGGGATTTTTGGTCTCGACTTTTTTGTATTCTGCGATATTTTTATATAGCTGAGACGTGCAAAAGTGAGCAGGCTCTAAAGAAATCAGGAGAACAAACAAAAATCCAAATTCGGGATTTCTGTTTGTTCTCCTGATTTCAGCCGGGTCAAAGCGCTCACTTTTGCACTCTGGTTAAAACGTGCTCCAAGGAGCTGGCCCTAAAGAAATAAACTCAACCAGTAAAAATCCAGAACCGGAATTATTACTGTTCGAGCTTATTTCAACCGGGCCAAGGCACTCCTTTCCGCACTCTAATAAAAACGTGCTCCGACGACCGCGAAGCGTCTAGCCTATTGGGGACGGGACTGAGGTCTGAGGCTAACAGCTAATATAGAAAAATCCAAAACCAGGATTTCCCTATATCAGCAGACTAGCCCACGGCCTCAAACCGTCCCTACTCGCACTCTAGTAAAAACGTGCTTCGCAGGGCAGATCCCTGCAAATAAGGACAAAAATTGGATCAAGTCCAAAATCAGGACTCAATCCAATTTTTGCAGCTTATTCTCCGGGATCTAAACGCCTTTGTGCGCACTCTAATTCCACTTACTCTTATTTCTCATCTTCCCATCACGGGCCAAACTCATGTAGGTCAGAATAATCAATATTCCCACAACCACCAGAGTTGGCACATTTCTTGGGATTGTCTTATCTACTACCAGCCATGCTGTGATAACTAAAATTACCTGTAAAATCCATGATACTAGGGATTGGCCCCCAACCATTTTGTTAAACATAATTTCTCTCCTTATTATTCTGGAATTTCGCCATTTTCTGGGATGTAATCAATTGCATCCGCAATTCGCTTTGGAATTGGGATTTGTGGATCAACGTGCGGATTGTTCAGGTGAATCATATTGTTGGAATTACGATATTCTGTTGGTGACAAACCAGTTTCTCGTTTAAATCTTCTCATGAAGATCTTTGGATCAGAGAAGTATGCCAAATCAGAAATTTCCTTGATGGACTTTTCGGTTCTTATTAATAGAAGAGACGCAACTTCAATTTTGAGGGAATTGATATATTGAAGGGTAGTCATTCCGGTATACTTCTTAAATAACCTTGTGAGGTAATCAGGGTTCAAATGAATTCGATCGGCAATTTCTGAAACAGTCAGTTCGGTAGACATGTTAGCTCGAATCCATTCCTTGATATAATTCATCCGCGTACTTTCTTCAGTAGTTTCTTGCTTATATAGGAAGGATTTGAAAAGTTGAATCAATAATGCTGAAGTTAAATAATCCCGCTCTTCAACATAAGAAAGGTCATCGTGAATTGAAAGAATCTGGTGAAGTAAAATTAAAGACTGCTGACCATTGCTAGGCTTGAAGCACTCCGGCATCGTAACGGTGTGTTTTTTGATCTTCTTATTTTTCAGGTCTTCTTTTAGTTTGTCCGGATCTGCGAGGAATGTGTCTTCTTTGTATTGGGAGAAAAAGTGCAGCCAATAAAAATCAACGTTTCCTTTTGAGTCTGCATAGCCTTCGAATTTAACAAATGGTGGGACAATTAAAATTTGGCCATTATTGACAGTAAATTTGTCTTCACCAACTTGAATATAAATTGGACCGTTGACACAATAAATTATTTCATAGTCACCTTTGTGGACAAATGCTCGGTGGCGCCAAGGCCCTTTGGCCTGAAATTCACCACCTTTATAAAATAACACAGTTTTTTCGAGAGTGAATGTAAAAAATTTCATTTTATTTTGCCTCCTTCGAGACGTCGGAAATAGTTACTAAACATGCTTGATAGAGGGCTTTGTGAAAAGTAGGAAATGGTAACCAAACGTACTGAAACCGTTACCAAAAGCCTATCTGTCAAGAGACATAGTCGGAAATGATTACCACATTTGCAATTATAGACCTTTTTTTAAGGTTGGAAACGCTTACCATGAAAAATGTAAAAAGAAATGTTGATTGGCAACATTGATTATTTTTATAAAGGGAATGGGGATGAAGTTTTTAAGCTTTAGGTATTTGCAATAATTTCGATTTTCTTTTATTTTTTTAGTTTCTTGTAAGCGTTTTAAATAATTTATATGGAGGTTTTAATTTATGAGTTCAAACGCAAATGACGCCAACGTAAACTCAGCTCAAAAGCTCGTTAAAGATGTTTTACCTTGGCACAGAAAGATAACCTACGGCTTTACTGATATGGCCGGAAACTTACTTTACTGTATTATTTCTTCATACATGCTTTACTTCTTCACCAACGTCTTTGGTTTAACCGCTGGAGTTGCCGGTGGATTACTTCTGTTAGGTCGTTTCTTTGATGCCATTGCTGCTCCTGTTATGGGTATCTTAGTTGACCACACTCACAGTAAATATGGTAAAAACAGACCTTGGTTCCTCTGGATGGCATTACCATTTGGTATCTTCGTATGGTTGCTGTTCAATACTCCAGGTTTGACTGGAACTGCTAAACTTGTATGGGCTGGTGTAACTTATATCTTAGCCGACTTATCATACACCGCTATTTCTACTCCTATTACTTCAGTACTTCCTAACTTAACTGCTGATACTGATCAAAGAATGCAAGCTAACTCAGTACGTTTGGTTTTAGGTAACGTTGGTAACTTCTTCGCCGTAACCTTCATCATTCCATTTGCTGGTTTACTTGGCGGAAGCAATGTTCAAAAAGGTTGGTCATTGGCCGTTGGAATTTATTCCATCGTTGCTATCATCCTTGTTCTTATCGCATTTGTTGATATGCGTGAACAAAACATTTCAAGTGAAAAAGTTTTAACTATTAAAGAAAGTTTCAAAGCTACAAAAGGCAACTGGCCTTGGGTTATCATCGTCTTGGCTAACTTGCTTTACTGGACTGCATTTATTGTTAGAAACTCAGCTATGCCATATTACTTCCAATACAACATGGGTAACAAGACTTTGATTTCTGTCTTCAACGGATTCTCAATTATCCAGGTTATCGGAATGGCTTCAGTTCCTCTGTTTGTTAAAATCTTCAAGAAGTGGGGCGCTACCGTATTCTTCCTCGCTTTGACTATGTTAGGCCACATCCTAATTGGTGTTGCTGGTTCAAACGTTACATTCTCACTTGTTGCATGGTGCATCGCATGTATCGGTTCTGGTTCTGCCTGCACAATGTTCTTCGCCATGGTTGGTGACACTGTTGACTTTGGTGAATGGAAGACAGGTATCCGTGCTAACGGATTCTTAACTGCTATTGGTGCTTCATTCTGTATCCAGATGGGTTCCGGATTTGGTAACTATATCGCTGCTAGATTCTTAGGCTCATACGGATTCAATGCTGCCGCTGCTACTCAAAGCGCACACACTATGGCCGGAATTCACTTCGCATTTATCTGGATGCCAGTTATCATCTATGCTATTTCCCTTATCCGCATGGTTGTTTACAGAAAATGGGAAAACCACGAACCTATCGTTAAGGCTGATCTTTTGAAGAGACATCAAGAAGCAGCTGCTAAGGCTCAAGGTACTCAAGAAGCATAGTCGTAAATTAAAACTAAATTGCTTCATTAATTAATCAAGATAAAATGGATTTTCCGACAAAATGGCGCGAAAATTCATTTTATTTTGTAAAATCGGAAAAAGTCCTTTTCAGACTAGCTAATAGTAAGCATAAATTTTAAAGAATGCCTTTAAATAGGCAAACAAATGTAAAAATTTATAAAAATTAACTAGTCGGAAATAGTCATTAAGTTATCTAATTTAGGACTTATATATCAAGGTGAAAGCGGTTACTATAATAACTGTACAAAAGATAAATTAAATCTTAAATTCATTCAGTTAAATCCGTTAAGGATCGAAAGGAAGATAGTTTATGAAAGTTTTTACTTCACCGAAATTAAGTAAAGTTAAAGTAACATCTGATTTCTGGAAGAGATATCGTGAATTAATCGTTAAAGAAGTTTTACCATATCAATGGAAGGTTATGAACGACGAAGCTGATATTAACATCGCCGAAGACCCATTGAACAATGGTAATAACAAGAACAGTCATGCGGTTGCCAACTTGAAGATCGCTGCTGGTTTGATGAAGGGCCATCATTATGGCTTCCCATTCCAAGACACTGATGTTTACAAGTGGTTGGAAGCTGCTGCTTATTCATTTGGTTATCATCCAAATCCAGATTTAAAGAAGATTACTGATAACTTAATTGATTTGATTGCTAAAGCTCAAGAGCCAGATGGTTATCTTTCAACTTACTTCCAAATTGATGCCCCAGAAAGAAAATTCAAGAGATTACAACAATCTCATGAACTTTATACTATGGGTCATTACATTGAAGCCGGTGTTGCTTACTACAAAGCAACTGGCAACAAGAAAGCCTTGGACATTGCCACTAGAATGGCTGATTGTATCGATAACAACTTCGGCCTTGAAGAAGGCAAGATTCCTGGCTATGATGGCCATCCTGAAATTGAATTAGCATTGTCTCGTTTGTATGAAGTTACCCATGAACAAAAGTACATGGATCTAGCTCATTACTTCCTCAAGCAACGTGGTGTTGATCCTGCATTCTTCGAAAAACAAATTAAGGCTGACGGCGAAAGTCCTGACCGTGATTTGATTCCTGGTATGAGAGACTTCAACCGTGAATATTACCTTGCCGCAGAACCTATCAAAGATCAAAAGGTTCCTCATGGCCATGCTGTTCGGGTTGTTTACCTTTGCACTGGAATGGCTTATGTTGCAAGATATACTGGCGACAAAGATCTCTTAGCTGCATGTGACAGATTCTGGAACGATTTGGTAAAGCGTCAAATGTACATCACCGGTAACATTGGCCAAACTACAACTGGTGAAGCTGTTACCTATGATTATGATTTGCCAAATGACACTGATTATGGTGAGACTTGTGCCTCAGTTGGTTTGTCATTCTTTGCTCGTCAAATGCTTCATATTCATGCTAAAGGTGAATATGGTGATGTTCTTGAAAAGGAACTCTTCAACGGTGCCCTTTCAGGCATGGCTCTTGACGGCAAGCACTTCTTCTACGTAAACCCACTTGAAGCAGACCCTGTTGCTTCAAAGGGTAACCCAGGCAAGTCACACATTATTACCCATCGTGCTGACTGGTTTGGCTGCGCATGCTGCCCAGCTAACTTAGCTCGTTTGATTGCTGGAATTGATCAATACCTTTACACCGTTACTGACGATGCAATTCTTTCAACTCAATTCATTTCAAACGAAGCAACATTTGAAAATGATGTTAAGATTGTTCAAACTAACAACTTCCCATGGAAGGGCGACATTCATTATGCTATTTCTAACCCTAACCAAGCTTCATTCAAGTTAGGTATTAGAATCCCAGGCTGGTCTCCTAAATTCGATTTGAAGGTCAACGATTCAGCTGTTGATATTCCTAACGAAGATGGGTTTGTATATATCGATATTGATGAAGCCACTACCAACATCGATCTTTCACTCGACATGGCTCCTAAGTTCATGAGAGCTTCAGACCGTGTAGTTGCTGATCAAAACAAAGTTGCTGTTCAAAGAGGACCAATCGTATATGCTGCCGAAGAAGCAGACAACGAGAAACCTCTTGCATCATACAAAGTTGAAACTGACAAACCAATTTCATACGAATATGATGAGAACTTGCTTGACGGTGTTGGCACTGTCTCAGTTAAGGCTGAAAAACCTGAACTTGATTCAGTTGATGATCAACTTTACAAGCCATTGATTGACAAGCCTGCTACTCAAGAAGTCAACATGAAGTTGGTTCCATACTACGCATGGGCTAACCAAAAAGATGGCCAAATGAGTGTATGGTTGAATAAGGACTAATTCCTTATCCAAACTTATGTATCCTCTTTAACTTAGAACCCCCTAAGCTATTCGACAAAGAAGTGATTTGCTGGTCACTTCTGGAAATATAATTCGCGTAAATACGGTTCACCATTAAAAATGGTGAGCCGTATTTTTATACATAAAAAGTAAACAAGATTGTAGAAAAATGCAACTAAATTTCGGATTTATGGATTTTATTTATTAATGAAGACGCTTACACTGAAACAGTAGGGCTCAATCAATGGGGTTATTGAAGTCCATAAGTAGAAAAATTTTAGGAGGAAATTATTATATGTTCAAAAAAAGCAAACTATTTTCGCGATTGATAGTTACTGCTGGCATTTTTGGACTGACTCTTGGTGCCGCTCAAATGGCAAGCGCTGATCAAAGCATTACCGTTGACACTAACTCATCAATTCGAAGTCAGGCTTCGCATGTAGCTACTGGAGGATTGTATGGCCTTCAGAATTCAACTACTCCAAATGCCTCGCTTTTGGAGCCGCTTCATCCAAAAACATTTACTCAACCACCTGTAAATGCTGGTCAATTACCAAATGGATTAACTGTTCCTGGTGGGCAATTCGATAAAGTTGCCCCAACTGCTAAAGCTATTGGCGCCAAAATTATTGTTCGACTGCCAGATATTTATCCTCAATTTCCATATAACTTTAGTAACGAGAAGGATTGGCTTCAAAGAGTTCAGACCATGGTTACTGCAGTCAAGAATTCAGGTTATGCCGATCAGGTTTATGGCTTTGAAATTTGGAATGAACCATCAGGTTACTGGCCAGATCCAAGTCAAAAGGTTAACCAAGGCAACTATGTCAACGTTACTTATGATGACCTCTGGAATCAAAGTTACGCTGAAATTAAGCAGATTCTTCCTGATGCCAAGATCGTTGGTCCAAGTTTAGCTGGTTGGAATACAACTTGGATGCAGAAGTTCTTTGAAAATGCGCAAAAGAATAACACAATGCCTGATTACATTTCTTGGCACCAGTGGGATCCAGCTTCTTACGTTGACGATGTCAATCAACTCCATCAACTAGAAGATTCGATGGGAATCAAACATTTTCCAATCAGTATTAATGAATATGCTTGGAAACAAGAACTTGGGGTTCCTGGTTATATGATCCATTACATGCAGAACTTCGAAAATGTTACTGATACTGACAGTGCTGATTTAGCATTCTGGTTTAACTACGGTCGAATGGATAACCTGCTGACCGATCAACAAAAGCCCAATGGCGGCTACTGGTTCTTCAAGTGGTATGGTGATATGTCTGGTCAAATGGATAAGACCAGCACATTTGCTGCCAATAAATCTTTAGCAAGTTTAGCCAATACTAACAGTAACGGCACTTCAGTTATCTTTGGCGGAGCTTCTGGCAGCGTCAATGTTCACATTGCGGGACTGAAGTTAGGCAAGACTGCATCTGTTCAAATTAACGAAACTCCTTGGTACGGTGTTGATACTGCTGTTACCCCAAAGAAAGTTGCCACTGGATTAGTTCCAGTTAAGAATGGTAAAATTTCGGTTCCGGTAAAGCACACTGCATTTACTACTGGATACCAGATTGTTGTTAAATCATCCAAGAAAAATGTGAAGAAAGCTGTTTACAAGTACACCAAGGCTTCAAGCAAGAATCCTTTGAGAGCCGAAGCTGAATTTGGTAAGTTCTCCAAGTCAAACTTGACGGTTCAACAAAGCAGCTATGCATCAGCAGGTGAATTTGTTCGTGGATTTACTGCTCAAGGTGCCGCCGATAGCATGTCAGTTAAGGCATTAAAAGCTGGCAAGTATCAATTAGAGCTGGGCTACGCCAACAACAATGATACTTCTGTGATTCACCTTGCGTTGAACAATAAGTCATTAGGGACTGCTTCATTGCCTAATACTACAGGGTTAATGGATGCCGTTCCAAACGTTCACGGAACTAGAAAAGTTGTTCAGCTTAAGACCGTTCACTTGAAGAAGGGCACTAATACTTTGACAGTATCAAATGCTACTAATTCAATTGATCTTGATTATGTTCAATTTACTTTGATTAAATAAATTTAATTGAAATCGAGGGTTATTTAAATGCAACATAAAATACTTAAATTTTTTATGGCTGCAGCAGTTTTGGGAGCTTTGGGGTTAGGTGCAAATGCTAATTCCGCCAAGGCCTCAAGTTCTCAACAAATCACTGTAACTACTACCAAGGCAATCAGAAGTAAAGCAGAACACGTTGCTACTGGTGGGTTGTACGGATTGGAAAACCAGACAACTCCAAGTGCAAAGATTCTGGCACCTTTGCACCCAAAGACTTTCACCCAGCCGCCAGTAAATGCTGGTCAGCTGCCTAATGGTCTACCGGTTCCCGGTGGTGATTTTGATAAAGTTGCCCCAACTGCTGAAAAGATTGGTGCCAAGATCATCATTCGACTCCCAGACCTTTCACCAACATTCCCTTACGGCTTTACTACCATGGATAACTGGTTAGCCCAAGTTAAAACTATGGTAACTGAAGCTAAGAAGCAAGAAGGAGCCATTTATGGCTATGAACTTTGGAATGAACCTAATTGGACTTATGAAGGCCAAAAAGGCAGAACCGAACAGGATTACTTCCAGCTTTGGGATGCCACTTATAAAGAAGTTCGTCAATTGGATCCAAATGCTAAAATTGTTGGACCAAGTGAAAGTGGCTGGAATGAACAATGGATGGATGCCTTCTTTGCTCATGTAACTGCAGCTCACACAATGCCAGATGTTATTTGCTGGCATTTGCTTGGCGGCGGCCCTGACTGGGTTCCGTCAGGATTTAACGAAAATGTTAAAGAAATGCACGAAATTGAAGCCAAGTATGGCATTCCTCAAGACACCAAGATTGTCATTAACGAATACACTGCTCAACAAGAAACTGCCGTCCCTGGTGATTGTATCAGATACATTCAGGCCTTTGAAAATGTACCCCAGGTTGACGGTGCTGACCTTGCCTTCTGGTATAACTATGGCCGAATGGACAACTTGTTAACCGATAAACAGCAGCCAAATGGTGGTTATCAACTATACAAGTGGTATGGCAGCATGACTGGCCAAATGGATAAGACAAGCACCCCTAATTCGGATAACCAGTTGGCAAGTGTTGCTAACACGACTTATAACAAGGCTAAAACCACGGTTGTCTTTGGCGGTGGCAATGGTAATGTTAATCTCAAAGTTACCGGTTTGAGTTCTGCTAAATTTGGCAAGAATGCATCAGTTCAAGTTAATACTGCTCCATGGTACGGGGTTGATACTCCAGTAAACCAAAGCAAAGTTGAAAGTGGTACTGTCCCAGTTAAAAAAGGAACCGTTAACGTGCTGGTCAAGAACATGCAGCCAAGTTCCGGATATCAATTAATTGTTACTCCTTCAAAATCCAAGGCTAAAAAAGCTAAGATTACTTATGCTAAGAAGTCAGTCAAAGCTCCAATTAGAGTTGAAGCCGAAAATGGCAAGCTTTCAAGTTCTGCTCTAGAAGTTAAACAAGGAAGTTATGCTTCTGCCAACATGTTTGTTAGAGGATTTAAAGACAGTAGTGAATTTGATACCTTAACATTCAAGGCTGCTAAGGCCGGTAAGTATCAGCTTCAATTTGGTTATGGTAATGGAGCTTCAGCTACTCAAGCTCAGTTAACCTTGAATAAGAAGAAGTTAGCTAACCTGAATCTGCCAAATACTACCGGATTGATTGATGCTATTCCTAATGTTCATGGCACTAGAAAAATTGTTCAGTTTGGCAAAGTAACTTTGAAGAAGGGTACCAACACTTTGAAAGTTGCCGGAACCAATGGACCATTTGATTTTGATTATGTTCAATTTACACCTGTTAAATAAGGCTAGTTAAACATTTTAATAAAATAAGCGGTTGCGACAAAATATCTTTTGTCGCAGTCGCTTATTTTGTTATCCATTGAATTAATGAGTGATTTGGTGCCGATTTTAGATGGTTTGTGGTATAGTACTTGCATGTGTAATCCACAATAGATGGAGGCTTTTGATGAGCTACTTAGAACTTAAAAACATTAAAAAATCATATTACCTTGGCAATGAAGAATTCCCGGTCTTAAAGGGAATTAACCTTTCATTTGAACAGGGTGAATTTGTGTCAATCGTCGGCGAATCCGGCGGTGGTAAAACCACTTTGATGAACATTATTGGCGGCTTGGATAGTAATTATGACGGTGATGTTATCTTAAATGGTAAATCTTTGCGTCATGACACAACCAGACAGCTCGATGCTTATCGACGCCAAACGATTGGCTTTATCTTCCAGAACTTTAATTTAATTAGTCATTTAAATATTTTGCAAAACGTCATGGTTTCCCTTGAAATGACTAATCTTAGTCATCATCAGCAAGAAGAGCGGGCAAAAGAACTGCTTACCCAAGTTGGTCTGCAGGAACACATGAAAAAGTTTCCTAACCAAATTTCCGGTGGGCAAAAACAAAGAGTTGCCATTGCCAGGGCATTAGCTTCTAATCCGGAAATCATCATTGCTGATGAGCCGACTGGGGCTTTGGACAGTCAAAACACCAAAGAAATTCTCCAGTTACTGGATCAAATTGCGGCAAGCGGTAAGTTAGTTATCACGGTAACCCACTCAGAAACAGTTGCCAATTCCGGAACCCGAATTGTTCGTTTGGCCGATGGGGTCATCAGTGAAGACACTGAGGTTAAAAAAGGCTATAACGCTTCGGGAATCAACGAACTTAAAACCCACACTTTGAAATTTAGATCCACGTCAACAATGGCTCTGGCCAACATGAGATACAATCTGAAAAGAAACCTGTTAATTGTTTTTGGCGCGGCAATCGGAATTTTTTCGGTGATTGTCATGCTCGGGCTTGGTAATGGGGTCAAGGGATACATTAACCACGAAATTTATTCGCAGGTCAATCCAAATGCGATTCAGGTGGCCAAAAATGTTGGGCAAAACAATACCAATCCCAAAAATATGGACATGGGTTCAACTGATCGAAATCGATTTACCAAGATCAAAAACGTTCAAAAAGTCGAAGATGCTTATTATATTCAGGGTGGACTACAGCTAAAGTACGGGAAGAAAACTTCTCAGCTGAGCTTTATGCAGACGTTTAACCCAACGATTTTGCCTAAGAGCATTACCAAGGGTAGTGCCCCTAAAGATGGTCAAATCCTGTTAACTAAGGATAATGCCCAGAAATTTAATAAGAGTCATCCTTACGCCATGATTGGCAAGAAAGTCACTTTTTTCCAGACAACTTTGAACAAACAAAAGATGCCAGTCATGTTGAAAAAGTCTTTGACGGTAAGTGGGATTTCCAGTGCTAATTCTGGATCTACTTCAATGACTTATAATACTTTGAAGCAGGTATATAAAAATAATAAGCTTTCAATTCAGCCCAACTTTATGACCATTACCATCAAGGGCAGCGTGAAAAACGTCAAACCCGTTGAAAATAAGATTAACAGCTACAAGAACGGCAAGAAGAATGCTTATCAAATTACCGGCGTCGGGGCCTTTGTTAATACTTTGAACACTTGGATTGACTTGGCGGTTAACGTTTTGGCTACCATTGCCGGAATTTCCTTGTTGGTTTCCGCAATTATGATCATTGTTGTCTTGTACATCAGTGTTTCAGAAAGAACCAAGGAAATTGGGATTTTGCGAGCTTTGGGAGCTTCAAAGGGAAGTATCAGGAATCTGTTCTTCTCTGAAGCATTTTTCATTGGGTTGTTCTCATCGGTATTTGCGATTGTCATTGCTGAAATTCTGCAAGTCGTCGCCAACAATATCGCTAATGGGGCAATTCATTATCAGATCATCCAAATCAGCGGCGGTAACCTTTGGTTTGGCGTAATTGTTTCATTGGTAATTAGTTTGCTGGCAGCTTTGGCGCCAGCAAGTTCTGCGGCTCGATTGGATCCAATTGAAAGTCTTAGTTATGAATAAGTAAATTGTAATTATAGAAGGAGTTTTTACTCCTTCTTTTTTATTGGTCAGAAGTGGGTTGACTCATTAAAATATAAACAAGGTATCTCAAAACCACAAAGAAGAAGGGAACCGCTTTGAAAATTCAAAGATTAGGAAATGCTTTATTTGTTCAAGTTCCAGAGAAGTTCGGCTTCAAAGAGGGCGACGAGGTCGTTGCGATGAAAGGGGAGAATGGATCATTTTTCTATTTTCGCCAGTTAGGCAATTGTTTTTCATCTAAAAGCTTTAATTATTCTGAAGAATCAAAAAATGTTGATTAAAAAGATTTTTGACGAAAAAAGTCTAGGTGTTAGTTCGTTTTTAATAGAACTAAAGCCTAGACTTTTTTATGTTTAATTAATTATTTTAATAAATTTCTGCAATCCAGTTTTTACTCTTGTCTGGATCACCAACTAAACTAGGACGGTCGGTCAAGTTAGTGTTTAACTTAGCAACTTTGCCGGCAACTGGAGTATGAACTTCAGTAACAGCTTTTTGGCCTTCAAATGAAAATACAGGATCGCCTTTTTGCACTTCGGTCAAGTTGTCAGGGAATGATGCAAATGAAACTTCACCAATTTCTTCTCTAGCAACATCGTTTAAACCAAATCTAGTGTGACCATCGCTGGTCTTTTCCTGCCATAAGTACTTTGAATCGTCTGCTTTATCAGCCATAATAAGTTCTTCCTTTCCTTGTTATAAGTTATATTTTACCCTTCTTGATACTTAGCGTCCAACAACAAATCAGTCATTTGTTCAGGAGTCACTTTACCGATATTATGTTCCAGACTGCTGGTGCGAAAGGCTTCCACCAAGTTATCTTTTTTATACGGGGTGCCAGTTAATTTATCTTCAATTTCTTTCAAATTGCCACCAGCCCGGTTGAAGTCACCGAAGATCTTGGCGTGAGTAATTATGCCCTTATCAACAGAGAAACTGAATTCAATGTTGCCAACCCCATCATAGTGGTTGGAGTGGAAATAATCATCATGATATTGTTTGCCCATAACCCAATCAGGGCCGCCAAAGGATTTCTTGACTTGGGCGTTCACTGCATCGATATCTTCTTGGGTTAATTTGTAAGTCGGGATGGTGGAAACATCATTAGTATCAAAGACTTCTTGTAGAATCATTTCGCGAATCTGATCAATGGTGATGTCTTTATATTGTGGCTTGAAGTAACTTCTTAGATTAGTAACCCGGCTGTGAACTGATGAAATTCCCTTGGAAGCAAGCTTAGATTTTGGTGGGTTCAAAGCTTTATTTGCGGCATCCAAATCAACGTCCACCATTAAAGTGCCGCCGCAGTAAAATCTGTCGCCAATTTTGAGGGCAGCCATGCCGGAAAACTTCTTCCCATCAACAGTTAGGTCGTTTCGGCCAGACATTTGCGCATCAACTCCCAGTTTCTTTAAAACATTAATAATCGGTTGAGCGTATTTCTTGAAGTTGAGGTAGTTGGTGCCATCATCAGTATCAAAGAATGAGTATGTTAAGTTGCCGGGATCGACATAGACGGCACCGCCCCCGCCCCCGCCAGCTCTTCTAAATATTTGAATCTTATTTTTCTTAATGTAATCGAGATTAACTTCGGAATAAACGTTCTGGTTCACGCCAAAAATTACCAATGGAACCTTTGGGTGCGAGAATAGAAAATACTTGTCCTTGAACTTTGGTTCTTTCAATAACATTGTTGCGATACTTTCATAAGGAATGGGATTACCAAAATCAATTCCACTGCTGTCTAAATCAACGTATTCGATAATAAATCCCTTCTTTCAAATAAGTTGGCTCGTTCAGGGCAAGTATAGCATTGAAAACGCTTGCTGAACGTAAATCATCAGTAAATGACTGGACTATAATTAAGGCGATGAGACTATGTAGGAGGTGGCAGAATGACTTCCATGGAACCAATATATAACGGCAAAAATCCGTTTCAAAATCAATTAGTTAAGACAGTTCAAGCCTGTTTGGATCCGGAAATGGAAATGGTGGCTGTGAACTTTTCGAAAACAACTCACAGTACTTATTGGCTGATTCAAAATGGTGAAGGTAAGAACACAAAGTGGTTGACCTTGCGAATTGCCTTTCATCCCCTCTGGCTGCAAAATGCCAACCAGCTAGAAGTTGCCTGGGATGAAGATAGCGCCGATTTTGAAGCTCTCAGACAACTACTTACTGCAAAACTAATTCCCGAAAATATTGCAAAACATGAATTTATAATTGATGAAAGCCAAGCTGCCACCCTATTATTACTTACGCAGTTCGAACGCCACAACCTCGTGATTTTATTAAAATTAACTGAGAAAATTGCTAGGGGCCATAAAGAAATACTATTGGATCTAAATGACGAATTTTTGAAACTGCCATTAATGCTTGGTGATCGCAACAACGTTAATAAGTTTAGAAACAAAATTGATTTGCCAAAATTTCATCAGGCGATTGCCAAATTTTATGGCGAAAACTTTTTGTTTTCGCAATTTACTGTTCATAATTTCATGAAATTATTACCAACCAATCAGTGGATGAAACCAATATTTGCTCAGTTCCCAAACCTGCTGGATTGGCGGCCAGTATTGTGCCAAACGTACGGTGCGGAGTTTGTAAAGAAATCTCAGCGAGCAATTGATATTGAAACCGGAAAGGAAGTTGAGTAGGGTTGGATCATGAATTGACCAGAACAAGTAAAAAAATTTCATTTTTGCTGCGCCATCATCCAGAAAAGATTGGGATAAAACTTGATCAATATGGCCGGGTTAATCTCAGTGAATTTATTGAAAAATTCAATAATCATTATGGGCGGATTCATATTGACCGCGCGTTAATCGAAAAAATTATGGCCCAAAGCGATAAACAAAGATATGCCATTGAAGGTGACACCATTCGGGCTTTGTATGGCCATAGTGTTCCAGTTAAACCACTGACCGCCCCAAGCACGCCGCCAGGAATTCTATATCATGGCACGACTCATGTTGCCGCCGAATTGATCAAAACTGAAGGGATCAAAAAAATGGATCGCGACTTTGTCCACTTATCGGCAACCGTTGAGATGGCAGTTCAGGTGGGGAAGAGACGAGATCCTCAGCCAGTGATTTTTGAGGTTGCTGCCAAACAGGCAAGTGAAGATGGCCTATTGTTTTATCCGACTAGGAGTAATATTTGGCTGGTGGACTTTGTGCCGGCAAAATATTTGAAGCTTTTAAAAGATTCGCAGACCGATTAAAAAACATCTCATAGATTTTTCCAACAATTTGTTCCAGTTCATTTGGCATTGACATATTTCTTACGTATCGCTTAAAATTAATACATTCATTCGGATAGTGTGAATACATTGAGTAGTACTAGTATCATATTAAGCAAGGAAAGAGTGACAATGTTGCTCGCTAACCTAGGTATTGCCGAAAGTTAGTTTTTAGGTCAGCTGATTTTTGAATTTCAGCTGATTTTTTTTGAATTGATTTAAGAGCTTTGTAATAAAAGATTATTTTCACAAATTTCTCAATTTAATGTAAGCGTTTGCGGCACATTTGAGTTAGACTAGTGGTGTATTAAATGATAAGGAGGATACGTTATGAGTAAAGTATTTGTTGCTGATAGAATTCCGGATGTCGCCAAAAATGAATTAACTGATCAAGGCTTCAATGTTGATGTCTTCGAAGGAAACGGCAAATTGATCGACCACAAACAATTAAAAGAGGGCGTCAAGGATGCCGATTATTTGATTACTTCCTTGTCTACTCAAGTCGACAAAGACATCATTGATGCCGCTCCCAATCTTAAATTAATTGCTAATTATGGTGCTGGATTTAATAACATTGATATCGACTATGCTCGTTCTAAAAATATTGACGTAACTAATACCCCTAAAGTATCAACTAATTCCGTTGCTGAAGTTACCATTGGCATGATTCTTGGATTAGCTCACAGAATGGGTGAAGGCGAACGCTTAATGAGGAGCAAAGGCTTTTCAGGCTGGGCCCCACTGTTCTTCTTGGGCCATGAAATTTCCGGCAAGACGTTGGGAATTATTGGCTTTGGTAGCATTGGCCAAGCTGTTGCTCAAAAGGCCCACGCTTTGGGAATGAAGATTTTGTATTATCAGCGTCATCAAGCTGACTTTGCCGTTGAAAGCCAAACTGGGGCCAAGTTTGTTGGCCTAGATGAATTGCTTCAACAAAGTGACTTTGTCACCATTCATGCCCCAGCAACTCCAGAAAATCATCATCAAATTGATTCTTCCAAGTTTGTTGAAATGAAAAAGACCGCCTTTTTGCTTAACGCTGGCCGCGGTCCAATCATTGATGAACAAGCTTTGGTAAGAGCTTTGCAGGACAACGAAATTGCCGGGGCTGCTCTTGATGTTTACGAGCATGAACCAGAAGTTGAACCTGAATTAAAGACCATGGAAAATGTTATTTTGGAACCACATATTGGCAATGCCACGGTTGAAGCCCGGGATGCGATGGCTAAGATTTGTGCTGACAATATTATTAAAGTAAGCAAGAATCAACCAATCTCTGCGGTTAATTGATTTACGAGTTGATTGATAATTTGTAATAGGCTGGGAAACATTAATCAAGTTTCTCAGCTTTTGTTTTTTAGGAGGTAACTGCATATGAAACAAGTATTTGTAATTACTGGTGGAACAGGCGGTATGGGGCTTGCCACTGCCGAGATTCTGAGCCACGATGTCAACAATGTCATTGTTTTAGCAGATGTCAGGAAAGAAACTTTGGATTCTGCAAAAGAAAAATTTGCCGATAATGGTGCTCAAATTGAAACATTTCTATGTGATATTTCGTGATATTTCGAAAAAAGAAGACACTGATAAATTAGCTAAATTCTCGGCTGGCTTCGGTCATATTAAGAGTTTGATTCATACCGCCGGGGTAAGCCCAACCATGACTAACTACAAAAACATCATTGATATTAACGCTTTAGGCACGGTTAATGTTGATCAGTAATTTATGCCTTATTCAAGCAGAGGATTTTGTATTGTCAATGTTTCTTCATTTGCCGGCCACGTCCTGCCAAAAGTTTTAGTACCTAGGCATGTCTTTAAAAAAGTCGAGATTAGTCCAAAAGCAATGAGTGATAAGCTTAAAAGTTACGTTCACCACTTTCCAAAGAAACAACGATCCAACATTGCTTATCCGGTAAGTAAAACTTTTGTTATCTGGTATTCTAAGCATATTGCTGCCGAATTAGGAACAAGAGAAGCCCATATTGTGTCCGTTTCACCTGGTTCGTTTAGTACGCCGATGGGTGAAAAGGAAAGCGATAATGGCGCGGCAGCTTTAACTCAGCTTGGCGCCATTAAACGTTTTGGCCGACCGGAAGAAATTGCTTCAGTGCTGGCCTACCTTGCTGAAAAGTCACCAGTTTACCTTACCGCGACTGACATTGCTGTAGATGGTGGGGATTCAGGATTGATGACGAAAAAAGATATGGCGAATATGGCAAAGTGAATAACTAAATACTGATTTATTCAACATTAATAGCTGGGTACTTTTAATTTTCGGTACTCAGCTATTTTTAGCTGTAATTTTAAAAGTTATCAGTTCGGCCATCATCCCAAATAAACTTCTGAAATTGTTACTTCATGCTATAATTTGGTTAGTAAAAATTGTATTCACTGGGTAAACGGGGAGATAGGGAAAATGAAGAAATTTAAATTAGTACTCGTTGCTGTTTTAGCTTTCTTGGCCTTATTTGCATTTGGTCAACCTAGCCAATCACATGCTGCTTCAAAGACAAAAATTACATATTATTCGGTTAAGAATCATAATTACAAGCTAACCGGTAATTACTATTATTTGTATTCAAAACCTGATTTAAAAACCAAAGATTTCAAGGCTAAGCATTCAACTACTTTTGAAAGTTCCAAACGGGCTTTGGTTAAAACTGGCAGTAAAGAATACACGGCCGCTTATGTCACCAGTTCTAAGCAAAAGGGCTGGTTGAATGTTAAAGGCTTAAAAGAAGTTGGTGGATCAACTTCTTCAACATCTACGACACCAGTAGTTCCGCAAAAGCCTTCTGTTACTGCTGATCAGCTTAATTCTTTGATCCAATCAAGTCCTGATCTTGATCCAACTGGCCAGCTTTTGAACTTAAACGCTGCGGATTATTCAACTTATAATGGTACTTTGAGAAAAAACTTCAACTTAACTCCGGTGGGCGGGACTACCGGCACATTCACCAACCATCAACAGACAGTTACTGCAAGGGATGCGGCACTTGCCCCTTATGTTCAGATGGCAGTTAACAATTGGAATCAAGCTTTAGGAAGCCAAGTCTTCACTTACACCAGTGATCAAAATGCCCAGTTAACCTTCTATCTGGTTTCAAAGGCTGGCTTGATAACTGGCAGAGATGACGCCACTTTCACTGGCCCATATGCTCAAATAGATAGTGACACTTTTGACTGGGACGCATCACATATCACTAAAAATCCAGGTTATGATTACTGGACTGGTGTCTGCATGCAAATGTTAGGCAATGATCTTGGCCTTCAGCCTACGCCGTATGTCAATGACATTATGGGGATATCAGACAGTTCACTTTATTCAGGTGGCAATTTCAAGTACAGTTGGAGCTCAATTAAAGAGAATGGCTCTAACGCCTTGGATTATACTGGTGCCCTTTCTCAAAGAGATGTTGATCGGGCTAAGTTAGCCAAAGCGGTTGGTCTCTGGTAAAAATTAGAAATAAATATGTCAAGATTTCGCGTCAGGTAGCTTAAATGCTTATATGGTGCGCTTTTTAGTTAAATATTTAGTTTTTCTAAAGACCTAAATTTCTTTTTTTACTTTAAGGTTGTTTTAATCCTTGGACGATATTATTACGACAATCAAAAGGAAAGGAAGTCTTTTGAATGTTACTAGATGACACTAAATTGATTAAGAATGTAGTAGCCGCTCGTTTGGCGAAGGTTTTTTATCCCTTCATTATCGCCCGAACTGAGGAAGGTCAATATCTTCAGGTTAACTTATCACAAAACGAAATTACTGATCCCACTTTTTGGGACACAATGGAAAAAATCTGTGAAGAAAAAATTTGGCTGCCGGTTGGCAGAAAGTTCCACCAACTTTTGGATAATGGTTGGGAGGTGGATCCGAAAATCGCTTCTTAACTTCAATTCTCCCAGTTTAATTAATAAGTCGTAATGATTGAAGTAGTTAGGATTTCAGATATACTAAAGTCGAATGAAACTTTAATTGCTAACTGGTTAATTAAACAAAGGAGAGTGTGGATCATGCTTGAAATAAACTATAAACAAGACAGCACTATTCAAACCGTTCATTACAATAGTCCCGCTGATTTCATGGCAAATGAACGTCTGGAAACTCCAGACCTAGAGGATTATTATCAAATCACCAAGGTAACCGATAGTGGTAAACCAATTGAATTATCTGATAAAACAATTGGCGGTTTGTTCACCAAGTTTGAAAAAGATGGTTTGTAAAATCTAATCTGACAAAACGAAGGCTTGGCTCCAAAAGGGAGCGGGCCTTTTTTTATTGATTACTTTTTAATTTAAGGGTAAAATCGGTTTAATTTTAGTTAGGCAAAAGATTGGAAGTGCAGATGGTTAAAGTTAAATTAAATGTTCCGTTAATTAAGCAAATGCCTGAACTACCGACTGGCTGTGAAATTACGGCAGTTACGATGATGTTGCAATATGCTGGCGCGAAGGTGAATAAAATTAATTTGGCCCAGGAAATGCCCCGTGACAAAACAGATGCTAACAAGGGATTTGTTGGCGATCCATTTTCAGAAGAGGGCAATACCATTTATCCGCCTGCCCTCATGAATTTGGTAACCAAATATGCTGGTAATGCAGTTGATTTAACCAACCGGTCAATAGATGAGTTAAAGAGTTATTTCGAAAAGAATCATCATCCAATCGTTGCCTGGGTTGGTGACTTTGATGGTTTTCATATTCATGCATTAGTGTTGACCGGATTCACGGAGAATGTTGTTTACTATAATGATTGCTGGACTGGCGAAAAAACAAAAATGCCAATCAAGGAATTTCTTAGTATCTGGTTGATAATGGGAAATCGGGCAATTAGTTATTAAGGAGATGTGCCAATGACTAAACCATTAATTGGGATGCCGACTGACGGTGATCCCAGTCTTAGAAGCTTCAAGGATTATATTGATGATGCTGTTGCTCAGGCGGTTATCAAGGCCGGAGGGATTCCGGTAATGATTCCACCGTTTAACGAAACTAAATTAGCTAAAAAGTACGTTGAACGAATTGATGCGGTAATGTTTTTAGGTGGACCGGATATTGATCCAACCTTATTTGGTGAAGAACCAATTGAAAAGCTGACCGATACTTCAATGGTCAAGGATAAATTTGAAATTGAAGTTGCTAAACAGGCTTATAAAGCTGGCAAAGCAATGTTTGGTATTTGTCGAGGAATTCAGATTATTTCACTGGCTTTGGGTGGCACTATGTATCAGGATTGGCCGAGTCAAGGGCCAAAAGCATTTGTTAAGCATCATCAAGACGCCCCAATCTTTTTTACCCCACTCACCACGTTAAAACTAAGAAGGGGACGCACATAGCCAAAATTGTCGGCAGCAATCCCTACGTCAATTCTCATCACCATCAGGCAGTTAAAGAGGTTGGTTCAAAGATGATTATCTCTGGTCGCGCTGCCGATGGCGCAGTAGAAGCTATTGAAACAAAAGAAAATGATCAAGTTCTTGGGGTTCAGTGGCACCCAGAATTTCTGTATGACACGATGCCAGAAGAGTTTGATCTCTTCAAAGACTTTGTTGCCCGTGCTACTAAATACGCAAAAAAGTAAGGTTTACACGAATTGAGAAATTTTTAAAAAATTTTTCAACTAAAAAGTACCCCATAATAATTAGAGTTCTGTCTAACGATTATGGGGTACATCACTAAATGGCGAGCTTTTTTGCCTAATTATGTTTTTATTGTTCAAATAAATCCGTGGGTTGTTTTATTTTGGCCGTAAATAATTTATTCATAATGGGTCCAAGCAGAATAAATAATTACGGTTTTACTTTTATCGTCAACTCGATAAACCACTCGATGTTGAGCATTAATTCTGCGGGAATAGAATCCCTTGATTGGTGGAGTTAGTTTTTCAAAAGATTGTGTTGGTGAGTAAGGATTTTGGCGAAGGGTCTTTATTATCGCTAAAAAACTTTCTTCAAGATAACTACCTTTAATTTTTTAAGATCCTTTTTTGCCCCTGATTTAACCTTTACTTGGTAATTCATAGATCTTTCCAGACCTTATCAAAGTCTTCCTCAGGATCCTTTTCTCGGGATTTGATTTGATCATAGACACCGTTTTGAACTAAAAAGAGAGTTTCTTGCATAGCTTTCCAATCGTCTTCGCCAATGAGAACTGCACCCTTCTCGTTTTCTTTAGTTGGTTCAATTCGTATTGGAGCTTTTTCTTCATTAGTTTTTTTGATTAATTTAAACAAATTTTGTCTTGCTTTAGTGGGCGTATATATATCTTTCATAGCAGATTCTCCGTTCCTTATAATGTACAGGTACATTATAGCGTACGCAATTTTTGAAGTAAATCAAAATGCCTAATTCTGACAAAATTAAGGGTTGAAGTCTTTAAAGGCTTATTTTACCTTGGTACTAAATACGCAAAAAAGTAAGCTTTAATCAAAATTGAACGTAGTAAATTACTAAAAAAGATTGCCCCGAAAAAGGCAATCTTTTAGTTTACTTAGAAAATTTAACGTTTCCCAAACCAATCCGGGCATATAAGTGACCATGGTGATATCCAATCGGAACCGGCTGTTCATTTGATGCTCTCAGGATGTAATGATAATACGAACCATGATAACCGTTGATTTTAAAATACTTGTAATGCATGGCTCGGTTATTAACGTATGCATAACTTGGATGAATGATTACCATATCGCCAAAGCTATCATGCCACTTGCCCCGATAATAACTCGGAGTTGTGGCCGCAGAAGTTGATTGTGGATTGGCCACAGCAACTGCTCCCAATGTGATAAAGGATAAGGCTGTTAGGACAAATACTTTAACTGCTTTACTATTCATAGTTATTCCCCCAAAAAGGACCTTTGAATTGATTTTATCTTAGCACCATTAATGGAAATCAAGTAAAAAACAACTCTAATTTTATTTCTCTGCGCTTACCGTTTGGCAAATTACTTGACATTGTCCGCCCTCGTGACAAGGGCCCTTCGATCAATAAATCTAAGGATGGTCGAAGAATGGACAAACAATTTTTAAATAATATTACTGATGGCGAGCAAAAAGAAGCGTTTGATTTTTTGTTAAAGGATAATCACGTTGGCGTGATATTTGGCGTGCTAAAAAAGCTTCACGTATTTGCCTCCAGTCCTTATTACGAAGATATGATTCAAGATGGCGTTTTTTACTTCATTGATGCTTATCAAAATGCGCCCCAAGAAAAACCTGAAGATCGCATGGCTTTCATTTACCAGTCAATGATCTGGAAAATGACTGACTTTTTGCGAAAAGAGCGGGTATTGCAAGGCTACTTGCCTGAAACTGCCAATGAAGAATCTAATGAAGAGATTTTGTTATCCCTTCACGAAAAAGACGTTTGGCAGGATAGTCATCACCAGATTCACTATGAACAGCTAATGAAGATTTGCTCTGATAATGAAAGAAAATATTTGCGGGCAAGTTTTGAACTGGGGATGAATATCACCCAGATAGCCAAATATTATAAAGTTAGCCGGCCAACAATTTACTTGTGGCGAGAGGGTTTAAGAAGAAAATTCAAAGAAATTCAATAATTGGCTTTACACTTTGCCTCCTTCATTTCGTTACTATCTTATGTAAGGGTTGGCCAACCACTTACTAAATTAAATATAGGAGTGGACAGATTATGAATAGAGATTGGATGAAGTCAAATATTGCTTTTACTTTGGTTGACGCAGATCACGAAAAGGGTGTTAAGCATTCTTTTGCCCACGTGTCTAAAGAAGCTACCCCAGAAACTATCGTGGCGTTCGGCAAAATTGTTGAAGCTTTAACCGGCGCAACTGTCAAAGATGTTTATATCTCAGAAACTGACTTAATTGCTAGCAAGTAATTAATAATATAGGAGGAACTAAAAAATGAAGAAATTAGAGATGGTATTCAAATCAAGTGATGATAAAACCAAGACATTTACTTTAGGTTATGCATCACAAAACCTTTCTGAAGAAGTCGTAACTCAACAGATGAAAGCAATCGCTGACCTTAAGTTGTTTGACCGTAACGGTGTGAACCCATACGCCACACCGCTTGCTGCCAAATATGTTGACACTGTAACTCAAGAAATTTTTGATACCCGTAAGTAATTACGTAAAAAATTAAATAAATAATGGATCAATTTTACGTGGATAAATTAATTTAGTTTACTGGCCCCAGACAAAACGGGATTTTGTCTGGAGCCTTTTTTGTTTGGTATTTTTACATAGATTAAACGTGAGCCTAAGAGCAGGATCCTAGAGACAAGCACCTCTGAAATAAAACGCAAAACCGACGTTTTATCCCAGAGGAGACTTACCTTATGGATTCGAACGGCTCTTAGTTTTTTACATAGATTAAACGTGCAAATGAGAGCAGGCCCTCAAGAATTAAGCAAAATAAACAACAATCCAACCCCGGGATTGCTGTTTATTCCGCTTAATTCAACCGGACCTAACCGCTCTCATTTGCACTCTGATCACACAAATAGGCACCAACTCTGGGTAAAGAAGTTGGTGCCCGGGGAAATGATTGACAGCGATGAAAACAGTATTCACGGGTATACGGTTTCTTGGTCGGGGAGAAACAATTCATAGGGTGACCCATCGCTGTCATAGTTTAAGTACGAAGGGGATTTTTATATTCCTTGAAAAAATGAACTTTTTTGTTGAAAAATTTAAAGGTCTTTTTGTTAGCGTTTTCACAGAAGACTTGTTAATATTTGCGCAGAGACAGGTAGAAAGATTTTTTTAAGCGAGATGATTAGACATGCAACTATCAAAGAATTTTAAGCAAACTTTATTGATAATTCTACTGATTATAATTGCTGGGTTTGCCATAGAGTCGATAGCTACCTACTACCCAAAAAGTTTTCATTTGATGGACGCTCAAGCTGATACTGTGGATCCGTCAAAACTTACTAATGTTGTTCCATATACCAATAATTTCAGTGTTCCCAAAAATGCAAATTTACCGTATACCTATGTTCATCCATCTTTGGGGCCACAGTGGCAGGGTGAAGCGCATGCCCAAAGCATCGGCCCTGATGAAAAGGGCAATATTGATGAATGGATGCCAGATCAGTACTTTCAGGTATTTCTTTATGATACTAATCCGGATATGCAGTCTGAATTTAACTCTTTTAAAGATTTTAAAGCAAATCTGACTAAAAATGATATGAAGTCTGTCACAATTCTTGATGCTTCCCAAGACGTTCAGTATCAAAATGATGTTAATCACCCAACTGATATTTATAAGGCCATGATGAGCATGCATTCTTTGGAAGGACTTCAATATGCTACCGATTTAGATACAATTGAAATCTGGCCGAACGATGACGTTAGTCAAGCAGTGACTGGAAATATTGCCCAAACTGGCAATCTTTGGGATATTAGTGCCTTAGCAAATTTGAAAGACCTGGAATCGGTTCACATTGAGTTTATGCCAGTTTCCGACATTTCACCTTTAGCAAATAAGCCCGATTTGGATGATGTCGATTTTATGTATGATTCCATTACTGATTTGTCTCCATTGGCAACTGATTCGAATTTGAACCCAATGAATGTCCAAGCTCGTTATCAAAAAGTTTTGGAAAATCCAATTACACTCAACAAGCCAGCCGAAAGTGCTAATCCATACTACCCAACCTTTAATTATCAACATACTTATTCAGTCAAGGAAATGAATGGGCAACCAATTGATGTTTCTCCTTACACCAATGACTCCGTTAATACTGAACCTGGTGGGTACGCTGATGGATTCCCGAGTACGGCGACAGGTGGAAACTATGGGACTGAATCGGTTGATTGGACTCAGTTTTTGCCGGATACGGCTTCCAATTATGGATTGTTGACCACTTCTTGGTTTGATATTAATAAATTGTTTTCTGGTTGGATCCTTCAACCCTATCAATTTGCTGCTCAATCTGAGCAAACCAGCAAAGTTAATATTAGCTTTCAACAGGTTGTGCTTGGAAAGGATTTGAAATTAGCGGTTAACACTTTGGCTTCGCCAACCACGTTGACCGGCAATGTCGGGGACACTTATGACATTGTCAACAGCAAGCTGCCAGATGGATCACTCACTCCGGCTGCCACCACCTTAAACAATCTAACCAGTATTTTAGGCGATCCAACCGTTGTTTTGGGTGGAACTGGCTCAGTTTCAGATTTTTTGCAAAACAATGGCAAGGCTCCTTCTGAACATTTGAGTGGAACCTTTTCCAAAGATCCGACAACGGCTAACATTGTTTGGCTGCCAACTGATGTTGTTAAGCAAATCGTCCAATTTATTGATACTAGCGACAATAATAAAGTGGTTGGAACAGCAACGGTTAGTGCATTCAGTGATAAAGAGAACACCTACAATGTTGATACCTCGCAATTTCCAAAAGGATTAAAATTGGCTGACGGGCAAGAAGCAGCTGTTAAATTTACTGGAAGCGCAACCCCATTAAAAATTAAAGTTGCCCACGAAACCACTTTGGAAGATGTTTCAACTAACTACACAGTTAAGTACGCAGGATTACCTGATAACCTGTCAATTTCCGATAGTGTTCAGCCAATTAAATGGACAAAACAAACTGATGAAGTTAATGGCAATGTTTCCTATGTGCCAGCTTCTCAGCCAGAGCCAATCACCACCCCTAATGTTCCAGGGTATTCCGCAGATCAAAGCTCAGTTGACTTTGGTAAGTTGGATACTCAAAGCACCGCCCCAAGTGATGTCACCAAGACCGTTCTGTACACCAAGGAAACTTCGGCTAAACCAACATCTGAAAACTTTGATACCAAGTTAACAGTTAAATATGCTGGTTTACCAGCTGGCAGTTCAATTGCTGACAACACGCAAACGATTCATTGGAATAAGGTAACCAATCCAGATACTGGGGCAGTATCTTACACGCCGACAAATCAGCCCCAAGATATTCAAACACCCGCTGTTAAGGGATACACTGCCGATAAAGCTAGTGCTTTATTTGGTAAATTAAGTACCCAAACCAGTGAGCCAACTGACCAAGCTGTGACGGTTCAGTTCACGCAAAACCAACCAGCTTCAAGCACTTCACAATTAACCACTACACTAACGGTTAAGTATGTTGGGTTACCTGATAGCAGTGCCATTAAAGATAATGTTCAAACAATCAAATGGCTTAAGAATATCGATAACACCACTGGTGAAGTTAAATATATTCCGTTAGATAAGGATAAAACAGTTTTTAGTCCAATTATTGATGGTTATACTCCAGACCGTACTAGCATTGACTTTGGGCCAATCGTTACGATAATAACTGAACCAAAAGACAGAGTAGAAACAGTTACCTACACTAAGAAACCGGTTAAACCAGCAACGGTTTCTGAGTTAACCACCACACTAACGATTAAGTACCAAGGTTTACCAGCTAACCAAGCCGTTAAAGACAATGTACAAACAATTCACTGGATTAAGAATACTGATAAAACCACTGGTCAGACAACTTATATTCCATTAGACCAGGATGCCATTGTTTCAAGCCCCTTAGTAAATGGATATAGTCCTGATCGGAATAAAGTTGATTTTGGGCCGATTGTTATGATAATCACCGAGCCCCAGAATCGGACTGAGATTGTCAATTATCAGCCAAATAATTCTCAACCGAGTGTTTCAGCTACAAATGCAAACGCCGAGAGTTTGCCGAGTCCCATTGTTAACCAATCATCACCTAAAGCTGATTCTCCATCAGCTCCATCCAGTAATAATGCGACTACTTCAAGTGCAAGTAATCCGGCTAATGCCAATCAATCAAGCCAAAACTCCTTTGCTGAATTTATCCAGCAGATTATTCAAAAAATAATTTCATGGTTTTAGTTGAATTTTAGATTAATATCGAGGCAAAATATTACGCCAAATCATAACTAATAAGTAAGGTAAAAATAAGTAAACTTTAGTAAATATTTGAAGTCAGACAAGTAATTGTCTGGCTTTTCTTATTAAAAATTAATTTGCATATAAACTAACATTTATATATAT
>DIDF01000028.1 GCA_002418005.1 Lactobacillaceae bacterium UBA5807 | reverse complement strand
GAGGGGCGATTTGGAACTTATAGCCCCTGATTTGATCCTAAAAATATGATAATCACTTTTTAACAAAATTAAAATAATGTTTTGAAGCATTGCTATACCTCAAAATCTCGGATACTCCTTTTTTCTTCGTCCGTGAGCTGGAACAAAGCCATGACGCGCTCATCGATTTGGGTGTTCAGACTAGAAATCAAAGCTTCATCTCTAGGTTTCCTTTTCATCTCGTCCATCAGTTGCCGAACGGGTTGAGCTATTTTATTTTGCCAACCTTCACTCGCGTCGGGTATTGGAAATTCCCCCAGTTCATTAACCTTGAATTGCGGAAAAATTCGACGTTGAAATTTATCAAACTTCATCATAAACCAAAGAGTTAACGTTTTGGAGTTGATGATGCCCAGCAAGTACATTGGATTGACCTTGATATCGGTAATAATAATTGAATTTAAGTCGTTTATGACGTCATCATTTGTATAAACCGCTTCAATTGCATGAGTTTTGTAACTCGGAATTTGACGTACCAAAATTCTTGGCTTATCAAAAAGTTCAGCTGCACGAGGTGCGGCAAGATTTTCTCCATATTTGATATATTCCCCATCCCAAGTCAATTCATAACGACTCACATTTTCACCACTGAGGTATTTCCTATACGTTTCATCGGTTTGAACAGTAGAGTGATAAATACGATCTTTTTTATCTTGTGCTGACATTTTGGGATTCCCTTTTCCAGTTTCATAGGCTTTGATTCCTGATTTTACAGTCGCAACGTCTTCTCTGTTCAATTTTGGAAAATTACTTACTTTCCAAAAGGCTTTAATCGCTGAGTCATACTTGACCATCGATAAACTAAACATTGGATCTTTTCCAAAAAAGTTAGGTTTTACCCTCCCGAAGGTGGTGAACTCATCACTTTTTAACTCTGAAACTTGGATCCAATTTGGGGTATTTTTTTTAAAGAAAATAATACAATTATCAACGTTTGCGTCTGAAAAAATCTTATCAAGTGAGTTAATCAGGATAACATCGCTAGTTTTTTTAACGATAAACTCACGAATCTTAGTGTTAGTTTGGATTGTCAAGAAATTGTTTGGAATAATAAAACTAAAGGTTCCACCTGCACGCATGAGTTTGTATGCCAACTCAATAAAAAGTGGATAAGTATTAGCTTGGTATTCACTAACTTTATAGGTGTTGAGATAATATTTCTTCATATCATCACTAAATGACTGATTCCGCGCAAAAATGTAGGGTGGATTGCCAATCATTAGGTCAAATCCGACAAAGTTTCCATCTTCATCCAAGACTTCAGGAAACTCCATGCGCCATTCTAAGCCTTTTGCAAACATTGGATTTTGCATTGATTTATCAAATTCTTTTTGAGCTGCTAAAAACTGCTTATTGATCTCCTCAAAGTGATTTTGCTCATCTTTTGCATTGTTAAAGAGGTTAATCTTTGCTGCGTCTTCAAGCTTTTTACTGAGTTTTCTAAGCCGCTTTAGTTCTGGACTGGTAACTGTATCATCAAAAGATGATTTGATTTTGCTGATTTTTAAAAAGATTTCAGATTTGATGCTTTTATTATTGGTGTTTTTATATTCTTTGACCAGCTGCAAGTACTCTTTAAAATCGGTTTTACGCAAGTCAAAGCTGAAGTCGAAATCGTACTTATGAAGCAGGCTATCCCCGACTTTAATGTTTATGTCAATGTTTGGAAGCGTGACGAGATCGCCCGTTTCGTTATAGTAGGAGTTTTTTAAAAGTTCAATCCAAAGACGTAAGCGGCAGATATTAGCTGAGTTAGGGTTAATATCAACACCAAACAAGGAATTTTCAATAATGGTTTGCTTTTGAATAAAAATTGCCTTTTGTATTCTAGTTGAGTTTATGTTGCCCACATGATAGGTGAAGTTGTTGCCTGAAAAGTTCTGAATAAGTAGTTCATCATTTGCTACATAGCAATGAATGTCATTGAGAATCTTTCCATCAGCGTCGAATAAACAATTTAATTCACTTTTCAAAGCGATAATTTCATTAAGGATTGAAACAAGAAAGTGCCCGGATCCTACCGCTGGATCACAGATTTTTAAGTGATCAATCGCCTGTCCAACTTTGCGAGCAATTTCAATATCACGTATCTTGAATTTTAAGTCTTCAATAGTTTTAGCGTTCCAGCCCAAAGCTTGATTAACCTTGTCCACGGCAGCAGAACGAAGCGCACGGCGGGACATATACATGGTAATCTTTCCAGGCGTGAAGAAAGATCCGTCTGCGTAGCCGTTGATTTTTTCAAAAATCAAGCCGAGAACTGATGCATTGATGAGTTCGTTTTTCGAATTTACTTTATGCGTGACAGTGGTTGAAAAATCATAGGCATTTAGGAATTCAAATAGGTATTGATGAAAGTCCATTTTGCCGGTCCTCCGTTTTCCACTGGGGCTTTTGAGCACCGTCTTGCTGTAAATTTGAATATCTTCTTCACGCAGGCGGTCAATAGTAATTCCTTCTGGCGAACGTTCAAGGTCAGTTTCCTCAAAAAGTGAGCTGTTTAGATAGGGAATGCCTCCAAACTTTGCCTCTAGGCGGGGGTCTCGTTGTTCTTTTCGTTTAGCAAGTATTCCAAAAAATAAGTCGCTTAAATCACCGTATCCTTGGATTTTTTCATAAGTCATGAATTTGAACTTCTCATCGTTATTGAAAGTGACAAGTTGGGATTCTAAGAGCTTCAAGAACAAAATTCGATTAATCCAAACAACTGCCAGTTGAATGGCATTATCATATTGTTTTTCAACAGGGACATCATTTTGATTGAGCCTTGTTATAATAGCCTCCACCAGTGAAGCATACTCTCGTTTTTCTGGTTTTAACCGTTTAATGACTTTTGAAGTTCCATTTTTGTTTTCTTCTAAACCCATGATGTAAAGGAGCTCGTCATAGAAGGTCTTGTTGAGCTTATTTGAATCAGTGAAAATTTCTTTGTTTAACAAATTCTCAGCCGTAAAGAAACGATAGAGCTGAGTGAGATTCCTCTTTTTGATTTTCATAGGTCTCTTGGAGGCAAGTG
>DIDF01000085.1 GCA_002418005.1 Lactobacillaceae bacterium UBA5807 | reverse complement strand
GATTATTTCATTTTCATTCCATACATAATCTTATGTGTAATTGGAGTAATCATGGTTTATTCAGCTAGCGCGAATATTAATGCACAAAATGGCGGCAGTCCGTTCGGATATTTCATTAAACAATTATCATTTGCGCTAATTGGTTTTATCCTGGTTATGATTGTTACTTCGCTCAATATAAAGAAGTTGCGAAGTCCCATGCTTTTAAAAGTTTTTGGAATTATTCTGGGAATCATTTTGTTGTATCTGTTGTTTTTTGGTAGCAAAATTAATGGAGCTGCCGGTTGGGTTCACGTTGGTGGACTTAGCATTCAGCCTTCTGAATTTACAAAATTTTATTTGATTATTTTATTGGCTGATGCAATTACTAAAAACCAGTCTACTTTGTTGGATTCTCCAAAGAGTTGGTGGAAGGAAATGGAAAAGCCTTTAATTATAACCATCGTTATAATTGGCCTTATTTTCCTTCAGCCTGATACTGGTGGAGCAGCAATTAATTTCATGATTGTTTTTATTATGTTAATGGCAAGTGGTTTCTCTTCAAAGAAAGCTTTGGCGGGAATATCGGCCTTTTTTGTGGCTATGATATTTTTGATTTATAAAGTTTTACCACTTCTTTCTGGAATCAAACGATTTGCTAATTCTTATCAGTTTCAGCGAATCATTGCTTTTACTCAACCGTTCTCCCATGCGAAAACGTCTGGGACGCAGTTAGTTAACTCATATTATGCGATAAGTAATGGCGGCCTATTTGGGGTTGGCCTTGGCAATAGTGTTCAAAAAACTGGGTATCTACCTGAACCAAATACTGATTTTATAATGGCTGTGCTTACTGAGGAATTGGGCGCAATTGGTACTTTTTGTGTTATTGTCCTTTTGGCGATTATTATTTTGCGGACGATTCAATTGGGAGTAAAAGTCGATGATCCATATCAAAGCTTAATTTGCTATGGCGTAGCAACATATTTGACAATTCAAGCTCTTTTCAATTTTGGTGGAGTTGTTGGATTATTACCTATTACGGGAGTAACTTTTCCTTTTATTAGTTATGGAGGGTCAAGCATGTTTGCTCTGGCTCTTTGCATTGGTTTGGTACTCAATATTAGTCGTCGGCACAGTGAGATTCCCTTGTTGAACTCAGCGGCCTCTGAAGAGGTGAAGTAACGATGGATTTTAAGAAAACAACCGGGATAATAGTATATTTACATTCTCTGCGTCATTTACGCGCTTTAAACGAGTTTGGCCAGATTCAGTTTGTTTCTAAAAAGTTGCGTTATGTGGTTTTGTACGTTGATGAAGATAAAAAAGACCAAATCATTGCCAAATTGAATTCAGAAAAATTTGTTAAGGAAGTAATTGAATCACACTTTGGCGAGCTCCTGAAAGATGTTACCGGCAAAAAGGTTTTTGTAGATCAGGATTTTGACGATACGGACGAATAATTTCTAAAATTGGAGAAAAAAATGAGAATTATTGCTGGAAAATATGGTGGAATTCGTTTAAATCCTGTAAAGGGTGATCAAACTAGGCCAACCACTGATAAAGTCAAAGAAGCAATTTTTAGTATGGTTGGGCCTTATTTTTCTGGTGGTGTTTTTTTAGATCTTTTTGCTGGTTCCGGGGCAGTCGGGTTGGAATCCGTTTCTAGGGGAATGGATGAAGCGGTATTAGTAGACCGCTCTTCAAAAGCGATTAAGGCAATTAAAGATAATATTTTGAAGATCAAAACTCCTGATGCTTTTAAAGTGATTAAAGGAACTGCTAGCCAGGTTTTGGACCGATTGTCAGCTCAACAATATAATTTTCAAATGGTTTTTTTGGATCCTCCTTATAAGGAACAAAAAATTGTTGAAAATATCAAACAAATCGTCAAATTGAACTTGTTAAAAACTGATGGTTTAATTATTTGTGAGGTTGATAATAATACCGTTTTGCCGGATAATATTGGCAATTTAGAGTCGATAAAGAAGAAAAATTATGGACTTACGAATCTTTTGATTTATCAATTAAAATGAGGTTAGGACAATGGAAAAAGGTCTGTATGCAGGAAGTTTTGATCCGATCACGTTTGGACATGTTGATATAATAAAAAAAGCAAGTCGAATGTTTGACAAAGTTTACGTAGCAATTAGTCAAAACACCTCCAAGCAACCAACTTTTTCTTCCGAGCAAAGACTTGTGTTTGCCAAAAGTGCTTTGGAGGACTTGAATAACGTTGAAGTTGTGGTTTCTAAGGAGTTAACCGTCGATTTGGCTAAAAATCTTGGAATAAAAATCTTGATTAGAGGAGTTCGAGGTAGTTCTGATATCGATTCAGAAATATCTATCGCTGATTTAAATCAGAGTTTAGACTCAACAATCCAGACAATATTTATCCCTACTTCGCCTGAATTTCATAGTCTATCTTCTAGTATGATTAAAGAAATTGCTCGTTTTGGTGGCGATATCTCTAAGTTTGTGCCAAAAAAAGCTGCTGAAGCTTTGGAAACAAAATTTTCTTAAAGTGTGATACAAAATGAAAAAAAATAAAGTTCGCAAATATTTAGTCCCAATAATTGTTTTCTTATTTTTAGTTTGGGGCTTCTTTTGGCCAATGTCTAATTACATAGAAGGGCCAGGGGACGCTGCTGATTTAAGCCAAATTGTTAACATTAAGAACCATCCTGACCGACAAAAAGGGCAGTTTATGCTCACTTCAGTTGGAATAGCTCAAGCTCATCCATTCACTTATGCATGGGCTAAAGTTAATCCCTATTATTCAATTGTCTCCGCGGATTCTGTTACTGGGGGCCAAAACGTCAGTGAGTACGACAAAGTCCAAAATTTTTACATGGAAAGTTCAATTAACGAAGCAATTTATGCTGCTTATAAAAAGGCTGGCAAGCAAGTTAAACGAACTTATAACGGCATATATGTTCTGGCAATAACCAATAACTCTAAGTTTCGTGGAAAGTTGAAAGTTGGCGATGTTGTCGTTAAAATTGATGGTCATCATTTTTCCAATGCTAATGGGTTTGTTAATTATGTAAAAGGTAAAAAGCTGGGGCAAACCTTAAGTGTCGAATTTAAACGAAATGGTCATTTACATACCGTTTCTGCTCCATTAGTTAAAATAGCAAATAATCGGGCTGGAATTGGGATTACTTTGGCAGATGATATGCAGGTAAAACCAGAAATTCCAATTAATGTAAATCCTGGAGATGTTGGTGGACCTTCAGGAGGATTAATGTTTTCACTTCAAATTTACAGCCAATTAATTAATCAAAATTTACGCCATGGCAAAAAGGTTGCTGGCACGGGAATGATTGATTCTCAAGGGGATGTTGGTGAAATTGGTGGAATTGATAAAAAGGTAATTGCTGCCAAAAGAAAGGGAGCCACAGTATTCTTAGCTCCTTACATTAAACCCACAAAACTGATTTTGAAGTACGAAGAAGATCATGAAACCAATTATGAATTAGCTAAAAAGACTGCTAAAAAATATGCTCCCAATATGAAAGTGATTCCAGTTACTAGTTTTTCACAGGCAATTTCAAAATTACAAAAACTAAATGATTAAAACTTAAGAAGCCAAGGTTGCGGCTTCTTTTTTCGTACTTAAAAGTATGAAAGGAGGTGCGATGTGAATAGGATTCAGGAATTTATTGAAGATAATGTTTTTAAAGTCTTAATTGGGTTGGCAGTTGCCATAGTTTTACTTCTTTTGATTTCTGCAAGTTTGGTATTTGGCCAGAAAAAAACTGTTTCAAATCAAGATGATTTTCATCAAGGGTCAACTCTTCAAGGCAAAACTTCTGAAACAACTAGTCTAGCATCTTCGGGAAGTGGATCAAATAATTCTTCAACTCAAAATACCAATGGGACAGATCAGCAGATCTTTGTTGACGTCAAAGGGGCGGTTAAAAACCCTGGCGTTTATCAGGTGACATCTAATATGAGGGTTTGTGATGCTGTTGACTTAGCTGGTGGATTTACCAATTCTGCGGACAAAAAGCACGTTGACTTAGCCGCAAAACTTTCTGATCAACAGGTTCTTTATGTTCCTTTGCGCGGGGAAATCAAAAGCAAAATAATTGGTTCAGTTCCTCAACAATCAGGCAGTAATCAAAGTCATTCTGATGCAAGTTCACAGGAGCAGTCAGGCAATGCCAATAATTCTAGCAAACAAGGAATAAATTTAAACAGTGCTGATAAAAACCAACTTCAGCAGTTATCAGGAATTGGGGAAAAGAAAGCCGCTCAAATCATTTCTTACCGCCAGTCCCATGGCAAGTTTAAAAGCATTGAAGAACTAAAAAACGTTCCGGGTTTTGGCGATAAAACTTTTGCAAATTTAAAATCTTCAATTTGTGTGTAGCTCAAATTTGATAAATGGGATATCATTAATTTCATTGAAGGTGAAATTATGGATGATCGAATAAAATGGGATCAGTATTTTATGATTCAGGCTGTACTTCTTTCCTCAAGAAGTACTTGTAAAAGGTTGTCAGTAGGCGCTGTCATTGTCCGAGATAACCGAATTATTGCTGGTGGTTATAATGGGTCGGTTGCAGGCGATGACCATTGTCTTGATGTTGGCTGTTATTTAGTTGATGGGCATTGCCTAAGGACGATTCATGCAGAAATGAATGCTGTCTTACAATGTGCAAAGTTTGGTGAATCAACTGATGGAGCTGAAATATATGTAACAGATTTTCCTTGTCTTCAATGCACAAAGATGCTTTTACAAGCGGGAATTAAAAAGATAAATTATTTGCGTAATTATCATAATGATCCATATGCTCAGAAGTTAATCAAACTAAAGCATATTGCATTAAAACAAATTGATTTGTCAAAAGACGACATTGATCGTATCCCATTTGATTCCTATTTAACAAAATAATTATAAAAAATATTCTTATCTTCCCAGCATTGGCCTCACTGTTTGTTAGCATTTTTTTCTTTGGTGACCACATGTTGGGAATAGTTTTAATTGCACTGATTTTTGTCCGCTTGGTTTTTTTGAAGAACTTACGAGTTATGGTCTGTACGGTTTTAATTGCCTTGATTTTTAGCGCTGTTTGTTTAGTGAATAACGCCAGGTTGGCAAACCAAGCAAGGCATATTGGTGATCAAAAAGACATTGTCTTAGTTTATCCTGATGAGATTAAGATTGATGGAGATCAATTTAATTTCGTCTCAAAAAATAATCACGAGTCTCAAAGATCGGTTTATTACGGATATTTTAATTCTGTTGAAGAACTGAGATTTGTTCAAAAAAGCACTCAGCCACTCTTGTTTAAATTTTCTGGAGAATATAGTCAAATTAATTCTACGACAAATTTTAATCAGTTTGATGCGAAAAAATTTTACCATCATCAAAAGATCGTCCGACAGTATAAAGTCAAAGAGATTTTAGCAATAAAAAGACAGAAAGACTTGTCGATAAATGGATTTGTTCACCAAATTCGAAGTAGATTTAATCAACATTGTGCTACATTGCCTAAACTTTTTCGGTTATATGCGGAGAGTTTGGTAAGTGGGGTTCGAGAAAATGATTTCTATACTGCAATGACTGGGGTTACTGATTTAGGCTTACTTCATGTTTTCAGTATTTCGGGCATGCACGTCGTGTATTTTTTAGGGCTGATTGAAAAGATATTTTCAATATTAGGTTTGCCTTCTAAGTTGAAACTTTGGCTTAAACTTCATTTGCTAGGCTGTTACTATATTTTTTCCGGTGGAGCAATCTCTTTGTTTAGGTCAATGATTAGTGGTGCCATTGGTTTAATTTCTAAAGAATACCAACTGAGTTTGTCTGGGATAGATATTTGGAGTGCGGTTTTAATTGCCAATCTATTTTTGTACCCAGAAGCTTTGTTTATGCTGGGAGTGCAATTAAGCTATGGGTTGGCACTTGGGTTGATTTTATGTCGCAATTATTCATATTGGCGGCAAACATTGCTATTAAATATTTTTACGATCCCGTTTTTGATTTATCATGTTTTTGAATGGCATCCACTGAGTTTACTGATTAATATTATTTTTCTGCCAATTTTTCCTGCTGTAATATTTCCGATAATTATTGTCGGACTTATTGATAGCTCCTTGTTTAGAATTTTTTTACCAATGGTGGAATTAGGATTAACTTATTTTAATAATTTATTAAACTGGTTGGGAAATCTTCCGGGGATGATAACCTTCGGACGGCCCAATATTTGGATTGTCACAATTTTAATTTGCTTGTCAATTTTTGTTATGATTGAAAAAAAGTCCAAGCCAGTTGGAAACTTTAAAATCAGTTTGATTTGGATGAGCGTTTTCTTTGGAACATTCTTGGTTATTCATTTTCCAGCTCATGGAGAGGTAACAATGTTTGATATCGGTCAGGGTGACAGCTTTCTTTTACGAGAACCTTTTAATCGTAAAGTAACCATAATTGATACGGGTGGCCATTTAGCATTTGGCCAAAAATGGGTTAAAAGACAGCCAAAGTATTTTTCCGTTAGGACATCGATAAATTATCTTAAAAGTATTGGAATTTCCAAAATAGATTACCTTTGTGTTTCCCATCAAGACGCTGATCATTGTGGTGATATTCCGGCTTTTCTTAAAGAATTAAATGTGAAAAAAGTTATTTTCCCTGAAGGAATGCAGTTTAATTCCAGTTTTATGAAGAAAGTTGAAAATAGGGGGCAACAGACGCAATTGATTCCTGTAACTGACAATACTCAAGTAAATGGGTTGCCTTTACAAATTTTGCATCCTTTTGTTTCCGGAAAAGGTGAAAATAAAGATTCAATGGTGTTGTATACTAAATAAGGCGGGATTCGCTGGCTTTTTACAGGGGATTTGGATCGAAACGGTGAATTATCTGTTTTAGATAAATATCGGAGTTTAAAGGTTGATTTATTAAAGGCTGGGCATCATGGTAGTAAAACCGCATCTGATCCAACTTTCATAAAAGAAATTGATCCCAAAATGGCATGGATTTCAGCGGGTCGTAATAATCGTTATCATCATCCAAACGAGGAAACGCTAAAAACATTTAGGGGAAATCAAGTTAAGGTTTTTAATACGCAGACTTTGGGAATGGTTAAATATGATTATCGAAATAATCAAAATGGAAACTTTGCTTGGAAACTTCAAGAGAAAGATTAGGTCGAATAAATGGATTTTAAAAAAGTTTTAAACGAAATTCAAAGCGGAAAAACAAAACCAGTTTATTTAATTTTAGGAAATCAAAATTATTTGGCCGACCAAATCAAAAGGGCCTTTGTAAATATTATTCCAGAAGATCAACGTTCCATGAACATTGGAATTTACGATATGGAAGATACTCCGATTTCTTCTGCAGTAGAAGACGCCATTTCGTTACCTTTTTTTGGTGATCAAAGATTAGTAATCATTAACAATCCATACTTTTTAACTGGTATTAAATCCAAAAGTAAAATTGAGCATAACTTAGATGACTTTTTGAACTATTTAAATCATCCAGAAAAATCAACTATCCTCGTTATTTTTGCTCCTTATGAAAAACTGGATTCCCGGAAAAAGGTTACTAAGGCACTAAAAAAGGTAGCCTCTGTGGTAGAAATTGGTCGAATCTCTGAGGCGACAATTAGAAGTACTGTTCAAAGCACCTTGAAATCTAAGGGATTTTCTATCGATGAGGACGCATTAGATCGCTTAATTCAGCTTACCGCGGGCGACTTAACCACCATGATGAACGAACTACCTAAGCTAATGATTTACAGTAATACGTCAAAAAAAATTTCTTTGACTGCTGTTTCTGGGTTAGTAAGCAGGTCGATGGAACAGAACGTTTTTGATTTAGTTAACCAAGTTCTGGCAAAAAATACCCGTAAAGCAATGGAAATTTATCACCAACTAATTATGGATAATGAAGAGCCGCTGCGAATAAATGCGGTTTTAGTTCAACAGTTTAGATTATTGCTTCAGGTGAAGATTTTGAATAGACACGGTTACAGTCAAGGTGATTTGTCCTCAGCTTTAAAGGTTCATCCTTATCGAGTCAAAATGGCTCTTCAGTCAGTAAATAGATTTAATTATGAAGAACTAAAACGAGCCTTTTTGGGACTTGTTGAAATTGAACGGGATTTAAAGTCCACTAATCGGGATCCTGAGTTATTATTTGAAGTTTTTGTCCTTAAATTTGCTAGGTTTCAACCAGTTAATAATTAGGACTTTTTAACTCCATATAGAAATGATTTTAAAAAAAATATCGCCAATCAAATTAGAATTTTGATTGGCGATATTTTTATAATCATAGATTTAGAAAATGATTTTTTATGTAAAGTTGTTAGAGTTAACTAACAACGATGCTAAAGCTATTTGTTAGCTAATTTTAAAGTCAAACGTGATTTGTCACGAGCAGCTTTGTTAGCTTTGATTAATCCCTTTGATTTAGCATGATCAATTGCACTGATAGCTTGGATGTATAAATCTTTTGCATCCTTTGAACCGTCAAGATTTGCTTTTTCAAACTTCTTAACAGCAGTTCGGTATTTACTTAACTGAGCAGCATTACGTGCTTCAGCCTTGCGATTAGTCTTAACTCTTTCAATTGCGGATTTAATAACTGGCATTTGGTTCACCTCCGATATGGCAAAATAAATAAATTTCAACAAGCACCATTATACAAAAATCATGACCTCAATGCAAGAAGCTCTAGCAAAAGATTATAAAAAGTCTGAGATATTCTATTGTATTATAAGGGTAATTCAGTTATACTAATTTTTGTGTTGTGTCCCTTGGCTTAGTTTGTTGGTTAACCACTGCCGCTCACTCAGCTAGAGGGTAATTTTAAAAAAAGGTGGTTATTAATTATGGCATTAACACAAACAAAGAAAAACGAAATCATTAAGCAGTATGCTCGTAAAGATGGTGATACTGGATCTGCTGAAGTTCAAATTGCTGTTTTAACTGCAGATATTAACAATATCAACCAACATATGAAGACTCATAGAAAAGATTATCATTCACAACGTGGATTAATGAAGAAAATTGGCCATCGTCGTAACTTGTTAGCTTATCTCAGAAAAACTGACTTGGACAGATACAGAACTTTAATTCAATCATTAGGTCTTCGTCGTTAATACTTTTGAGGCTAGAACACTTAACGTGTTTTAGCCTTTTTTATTATCCCAAGAATTTGGAAATGAACAAATTTTTTCTTTTTGTAAAGTATGGTAAACTAAAGGAAGCTAATTACGAACGGAAAAAAAGATAAATTTAGTTTTTGAGGTGAATTATGAAAAGCACAGTAAAATTAATCCCATTAGGTGGAGTACGTGAAAATGGGAAGAATATGTATGCAGTTGAAATTAATGATTCTATTTATATTTTAGATTGTGGATTAAGATATCCGGAAAATGAACTTTTAGGTATTGATGTTGTTATTCCGGATTTTAGTTATCTAGAAGAAAACAAGGATAAAATTGTTGGGGTGTTTTTAACTCATGGGCACGCTGATGCAATTGGAGCTTTACCATACTTTCTTAGTGAGTTTGATGTCCCGGTATTTGGTTCGGAAATGACCGTTGAGTTAGCCAAAATTGATGTTGCTGATTCTGAAGAGATTGATGATTTTGACGACTTTCATGTTGTCAGTGAAAATAGTGAAATAGATTTTGATGACGTAAAGATTACTTTCTTTAAGACTACACATTCTATTCCGGGGTCTTTGGGAATCGCATTGCACACCTCTGACGGTATTGTAGCTTATACTGGTGATTTTAAATTTGATCAGACGGTTTCCAAAACTTATCAAACTAATTATTCTGCTCTAACCCAGATGGGCGACGAGGGAGTTTTGGCGCTTTTAAGTGACTCAGGAAATGCTGAAAATCCACTACCTACAGTTTCTGAAAGAAAAATAAGTGAATATATTTATGATACTTTTAAATACCAAAATAGCAGAATAATTGTTGCGACGGTCGCATCCAATATTTTAAGGATGCAGCAGGTTTTTGATGCCGCTTCACGTTGTGGCAGAAGAGTCTTTTTGACAGGCCATGATTTGGAAAAAATTGTAAAAACAGCTCTTCGTCTGGGTAATTTAACTCTCCCAGATGAAAATCTGTTGATTAACTCACTAGATGAGTTTAAAAAAATGGCTCCCGAAAAAGTCGTTGTAATTGTGACTGGGAGAATGGGCGAACCAATTAAGGCTATCCAAAGAATGGCTAATAAGGAACAAAGTGATATTAATATTGAACCAAAGGATTTGGTTTTCATCACTACTACCCCATCGACCGCAATGGAAACTACTGTTGCCAAAACTCGTGATATGGTTTACCGAGCTGATGGTGAAGCTAAAATGATTTCAGATGAAATGAATTCTTCTGGAGATGCTGGCCAAACTGGACTCCAGCTTATGTTAAATATTCTTCATCCTGAGTTCTTTATTCCTGTTCAGGGCGAATATCGTCTGCTTGAAGCTCATAGACAGTTGGCAAAACAAATTGGCTATGATGACAAACACATTTTTATTCCTAACAAGGGCGATATTATTTCTATTAATAAGGAAGAAATGTGGGTCAGTGGCAGTTTGGATATTGCTGACACTATGATTGATGGAATTGGAATCGGCGATATTGGCAATATTGTTTTACGAGATCGTAAAGTTCTTTCCGAGGACGGAATTTTTGTTGCTGTTGTCACCATTGATCGAAAAAAGAAAAAGATTGTTGCTGCTCCCAAACTTACCTCACGAGGTTTTGTTTACGTTAAAGCTAACAAGGATTTGATGCAGGAAGCTTCTGGAATAATTGAAAAAGCTGTTATCAACAATTTAGAGAATAAGGAATTTGATTGGAGCGGTTTAAAACAAGATGTCAGAGATAGTCTAAGCGACTATCTTTATAAACAAACCAAGAGAAGACCAGTTATCCTACCGGTGATTATGGAAGTTAATCAGCATCATAAGCGTTCAGCAAAAAAGAAAAGCAAAAAAGACACTAAAGTTCAAGAAAATCAAAAATAATTTTTAAATCTTTTGTCAAAAGTTTTGTGGAGGTTGCGTCTCGTGTCGTAACCTTTTGTTATTTGATAAGGAGTATTGGATTGAAAGAAAAAGACCAAGTTATTTTTAATAGTGCTTTGGAAGATATAAAAAATAAAAATAGTAATGCTGCCTTAATTAAACTCCAAAGCCTGGATTCTAAATATCCAAACCAAATTAAAATTATTTTAGCGCTAATTAAAGCTTTTAATTTGTCTAAAAATATTGATCAAGCAATTAATTTAACATTTGAATATTATTCTGATTTAGTTCGTGATCCAAAAAATTTTCAAGAATTGTTTGAGACGTTTTTAGCTGATAAAAGATTCATTGATGCAAGAACTATTGCTTTAAAAATGGAAAATCCGGCGAAAAATATCAATCAAAGTCGTATTTTAAAGTTAGAAAATCAGTTTAGAAAAACTCATGGTAATCAGATTTTAATTTATCAAAAAAGGCTTGCTCACATATCAGTAAATTCACCAGCTTGGCAAAATAAGGTGATTATCCAGTCCAAAAGGTTTTTACCTCTTAAGGATTTTTTGTTTGCCGCCAAACTTGTTTTAAGAGATCCTTTTGTATGGGAACCCACAAAAACTAAAATCCTTAAACTACTTTTGTCTGCTGGGGAACAAAGCTCAATAGAACTAAATTGGTTGAACAAAAAAGTGATTAAATTAGATTTGTTTGATCTTATTCAGGAAAATTTCCAAGTAATTTCGAATCTTCATTCTTTGGTTGATGAGCTATATGGCCAAGATGATCCTACCAAACAGAACTTTTTGCATAAGCAGCTTTCTGTTCAAGATGATTATTTATTTCCTTATGCGGATCAAGTTATTTCCGACCCAAATTTTTGGCTTGGGGCAACTGAAAGCTCTCTGTTCGGAAACGAGTTGGCAGTTAATAACGAGTTACAGGCAAAAATGCTGAGTTGGATTAAGTTAATTCAGCGAGAAGAAATGAAAAGTCAGCTGGAATGAATAAATTTATTTTGAAAAATTAGGTATAACTGGTTTACAAAGTTTTTGACAATAGATATACTATTTAAGGATTCTTCTACAAACGACTGTTTTGTCTTTTCGAGAAGATGTAGTATAATACTTTATTAGGAATGCATTTACGACAAGTAATGTAATTCTTGAAAACAACAGGAGGTTTCATTAATGGCTAAAGAACATTATGAAAGAACAAAACCCCATGTAAATATTGGTACTATTGGCCATATTGATCATGGGAAAACTACATTAACTGCAGCTATTACGAAGGTATTAGCTGCCAAAGGCCTTGCAAAAGAGGAAGACTACGCTGATATCGATGCAGCTCCAGAGGAACGTGAACGTGGTATCACCATCAACACTGCGCACGTTGAATACGAAACTGAAAGACGTCACTATGCTCATATTGATGCCCCAGGACATGCTGATTACATTAAGAACATGATCACTGGTGCCGCTCAAATGGATGGTGCGATTTTGGTTGTTGCCGCAACTGATGGCCCAATGCCACAAACTCGTGAGCATATCTTGCTTGCCCATCAGGTTGGTGTTAATTACATCGTTGTCTTCTTAAACAAGACTGATCTTGTTGATGATGACGAATTGATTGACTTGGTTGAAATGGAAGTAAGAGAATTACTTTCTGAGTACGATTATCCTGGTGATGATGTTCCTGTTGTCCGTGGTTCAGCTCTTAAGGCTCTTGAAGGCGACAAGGAACAAGAACAGGTTATTCTTCACTTAATGGATGTTGTCGATGAATATATCCCAACTCCAGAACGTGATGATACTAAACCATTCTTAATGCCAGTTGAAGACGTGTTCACTATTACCGGTCGTGGTACTGTTGCTTCTGGTCGTATTGATCGTGGTACTATCAAGATTGGTGACGAAGTTGAAATCGTTGGTTTAGCTCCTGAAGTTTTGAAGTCAACTGTTACTGGTTTGGAAATGTTCAGAAAGACTCTGGATGTTGGTGAAGCCGGCGATAACGTTGGTATCCTTCTTCGTGGTATCGACAGAGACCAAGTTGTTCGTGGTCAAGTTCTTGCTGCTCCAGGTTCAATTCAAACCCATACTAAGTTTGAAGGCCAAGTTTATATCTTGACTAAAGAAGAAGGTGGACGTCATACTCCATTCTTCTCAAACTATCGTCCTCAATTCTACTTCCATACTACCGATGTTACCGGTGTTATCGAATTGGAAAAGGGTGTCGAAATGGTTATGCCTGGTGATAACGTTAAATTCACTGTTGAATTAACTAAGCCAGTTGCCATTGAAAAAGGTACTAAGTTCACCATCCGTGAAGGTGGCCATACTGTTGGTGCCGGTATTGTTAGTGATATCGATGACTAATTTCTTTAATTAGAAATTATTTCAATTAGACTAATAAACTAACTTTAGAAGTTGTGAGTTTATTCTCACAACTTTTTATTTTGGGTAAATATAAAAGAGAACTAATTGATTTAGATTTTACTTTTTTTGCCTAATAAGTTAAAATAACAATGTTATGCAATTGTGAATTGTGTCAATAAATAATCTTTTCATCTCGGAGGAAACAAGATGTCTGCAAAATGGGAAAAGAAAGGTACTAACGATGGCGAATTAACTTTCGAAATTGGTACCGATTTAATCAAGAGCGGCCTTGACCGTGCATTCAAGAAAAATAAGAAGAGTATTAGTGTCCCTGGATTTCGTAAGGGCAAAGTTCCTCGTCAGATCTTTAACGAAATGTATGGCGAAGAAGCCTTGTATGAAGATGCCTTAAACATTTTACTTCCGGAAGCTTATTCAAACGCTGTAAAAGAAGCCAAAATTGACCCAGTTGATCAGCCTAAGATTGGTGTTGAATCAATGGAAAAAGGCAAGCCTTGGGTTATTAAGGCTACAGTTAGTGTTAAGCCAGATGTAAAACTTGGAAAATACAAAGGTTTGAGTGTTCCTAAAGAAAGCACTCGAGTCTACAAAAAAGATGTTGATGCTGAACTTGAAAAGCGTCGTCAAAACCAAGCAGAATTAGTCCTTAAAGAGGGTAAAGCTGCTGCAAAGGGTGATACTGTAGTTATTGACTTTAACGGAACTGTTGATGGTAAACCATTTGATGGCGGTAAAGCAGATAACTATTCTCTTGAATTAGGTTCAAATTCATTTATTCCTGGTTTTGAAGATCAATTAGTTGGTCACAAAGCTGGCGATGACGTTGACGTTAAGGTTACCTTCCCAAAGGATTATCAAGCTAAGGATCTCCAAGGAAAAGATGCTATCTTTAAGACAAAGATTCACGAAGTTAAGGAAAAGCAGTTACCAAAACTTGATGATGATTTTGCTAAAGATGTTGATGAAGATGTTGACAGTCTTGACGAATTAACAGATAAAATCAAAAAAGAACTTAAAGATAAGAAAGAACAAGCTGCCCGTGATGCTGTTGAAGATGCAGCAATCAGTGAAGCTGTTGATAATTCTGAAGTTAAGGCCATTCCTCAAGCTATGCTTGACGAAGATATTCAACGTCAAATGGATCAATATCTTGCTGGCATGCAACAACAAGGAATTAATCAACAAATGTACTTCCAGTTAACAGGGACAAAACCTGATGATTTGAAGAAGCAGTTTGCTGACGGAGCTGAAAAGCGAGTTAAGACAAACCTTGTTCTTGAAGCAATTGTTAAAGCTGAAGATATTAAACCATCAGAAGATGATGTTAAGGCTGAAGTTGCTAACTTGGCAAAACAATATGGAATGAAGGAAGACGCTGTTAAAAGTGCCTTGACTGATGACATGTTAAAACATGATATTGGTATCAAGAAGGCCATTGATTTAATTGTTGATTCTTCTAAAGAAGCTAAGTCAACTTCTTCTAAGTCTGAATCCACTTCAAAGAAATCCACTACTTCCAAAGCAAGTGCAAAAAAGACAAGTGAAAAGAAATCAACCACAAAGAAATCTACTTCTAAGAAATCAACCGACAAGAAGTAATAGTTAATTCCTAAATGTAGAGATTTTAAAGGTCCGTTATTTTATAACGGATCTTTTTTTCTAGTAAGCCTTCTGATTTAAATTTTTATGCTAATATGATAGAGTATCATTTAGTATTTAGTATTAGTAATAAGTCTTTATGGACTTTTTGAGGAGTGAATAAATTGTTTGATGATAATGAGTCAAACGGAACTATCACCTGTTCTTTTTGTGGTAAAACCCAAGATCAGGTTAAAAAGATAGTTGCCGGTCCTGGCGTATACATCTGTAATGAATGTATTGATTTATGCAAAGAAATTATAGATGAAGAATTGGCACCAGAGAAGAAAGCTTCTGATACTTTTAAAGTATTGACTCCAGCTCAAATTTTAAAAAAGCTTGATGAATATGTTATTGGTCAAGAAGATGCTAAACGAACCCTTTCAGTTGCTGTTTATAACCATTACATGCGAGTAAACGAAATGGCTAAGGATGACGGCGATGATTTGGAATTACAAAAAAGTAATATCTGTGTAATTGGACCTACTGGGTCAGGTAAGACTTATCTTGCGCAGACATTGGCACATATTTTGAACGTCCCTTTTGCCATTGCTGATGCTACTACTTTAACTGAAGCAGGATACGTGGGTGAAGATGTAGAAAATATTCTTTTGAAGCTTCTTCAGAATGCAAATTACGATGTTGAAAAAGCTCAAAAAGGAATTATTTATATCGACGAAATTGATAAGATTGCTAAAAAGTCGGAAAATGTTTCAATTACTCGTGATGTTTCCGGTGAGGGAGTTCAACAAGCCCTGTTAAAGATTCTTGAAGGAACGATTGCTAATGTTCCACCTCAGGGTGGCAGAAAGCATCCTCAACAGGAATTTATCCAAATCGATACTACTAACATTCTTTTCATTGTTGGCGGAGCATTTGATGGCATTGAAAATATTGTTAAGAATCGTTTAGGTGATAAGACAATTGGATTCGGGACTGATTCGGAAGAAGAAGAAAAATTGGATCCTAAAAACATTATGAAGTCTGTTATTCCTGAAGACCTCCTCAAGTTTGGTTTGATTCCAGAATTTATTGGCCGTTTACCAATTTTAACTGCTCTTAGCAAGCTTGATGCTCATGATTTAGTTAGAATTTTAACTGAGCCAAAAAATGCGCTTGTTAAACAGTATCAAAAGTTGATTAGCCTTGATGGCGTTGATTTAGAGTTTGATCCAGAAGCGCTAAAAGAAATGGCTAAACTTGCTATTGCAAGGAATACTGGTGCCCGTGGGCTTCGATCCATTATTGAGGGGGTAATGAGAGATATCATGTTTGATCTTCCAAGTCGAAATGACGTGGCGAAGGTTATTATTACTCCTGAAACAGTCACGCAGCACAAGGAACCAGAAATTGTATTGAAAAAAGCATCGTAATTTCTAATGAACTGATGTAGACTTTAGATTGTTTGCGTCAGTTCTTTTTTATTCTTAAATACTTTGGAGGTAATCTTTTTGGATGTCCAAAACGTTGATTTGACAATAAGTGCCGTAGAGGAAAAACAATATCCCAACACAGCTCATCCAGAAATTGCTTTTGTTGGTCGTTCCAACGTTGGTAAATCTTCACTTACTAATGTTTTAATTAATCGAAACGGTTATGCTAGAACTTCAAGCCAGCCAGGGAAAACTCAGACCCTTAATTTTTACAATATTGATGATAAATTATACTTTGTTGATGTTCCTGGGTATGGATATGCTAAAGCTTCTAAACAGAATCGGGAAAAATGGGGTCAAATGATTGAGCATTATTTGACTTCAAGAAAACAGCTAAAAGGTGTTATTGCTTTAGTTGATGGTCGCCATGCCCCCACGGATGATGATATTTCCATGCATCAATGGTTGGCGTACTATAATATCCCAACTTTAACGGTTGCTACCAAAATGGATAAAATCGTCAAAGGTAAATGGAATAAACAAGAATCATTGATTAGGCATGCACTGGGTCTTAAAAACGATGATTCATTGGTTTTATTTTCAGCTAAAACTAAGCAAGGAAAAAACGAAGTATGGAAATGGATTGAAAGGGGAATTGGGTAATATGGATTTTAATGAGTATCAAAGGGCTGCTAATCGGACACTTATGGGAGAGGAACAAGTATTAACCAATTGTGCCTTGGGACTGACTGGTGAATCGGGGGAAATCGCTGATCTTGTTCGTAAATATACTTTTCAAGGTGCCAATTTGGATAAGAATACTTTAAAAAAAGAGATGGGCGATGCTCTTTGGTACCTTTCACAAATTGCTGAATGGTCTGACATTTCTTTTGAAGATGTCGCCAAAGACAACATTGATCGGCTTACTAAGCGTTATCCCAATGATAAAAATTCTGTAAACCAGGTAAATATTTAAATTTTTAGCCGCCTACTTGGTGGCTTTTTTTATTGCTAATTATTTTTAATGAATATATTCACTAAAAAATAGTCAAAATATGTATAAAATATAAAAAAGCTTGATTTTTCTGAATAATAATGTTAATCTTTAAACTATTGAATTAGAAATAAACGAAATCGAGGGATTTATTATGGCTGATAATAAAAAAGTAATTCTTGCATATTCAGGTGGTCTAGATACATCCGTTGCCATTCCATGGCTTAAAGAAAGAGGCTATGACGTTATTGCATGCTGTATTAACGTTGGAGAAGGCAAAGACTTAAACTTTATTCAAAAAAAGGCAATTCAAGTCGGTGCTGTTAACGCCTATAATGTGGACGCTTTGGATGAATTTGCGAATAATTACGTTTCTGTTGCTTTAAAGGGCAACACTTTGTATGAAGGATCTTATCCATTGATTTCTGCTCTTTCCCGTCCTTTGATTTCTAAAACTCTGGTTGATATTGCTCATAAAGAGGATGCAATCGCCATTGCTCATGGGTGTACTGGCAAAGGAAACGACCAGGTTCGTTTTGAAGTAGCTATTCACGCTTTGGATCCAAATATTCAAGTTCTAGCTCCTGTAAGAGATTGGCATTGGTCACGGGAAAAGGAAATCGAATATGCTAAGGATCACAATATCCCAGTTCCTGCCAAGTTAGATTCTCCTTATTCTATTGATGCTAATATTTGGGGAAGAGCCAATGAAGCCGGAATTCTTGAAGATCCTTGGCAACCTGCTCCAGAGGATGCTTTTGGGATCACAAACCCAATCGAAAAAGCTCCTGATACTCCTTCTGAAGTTGAAATTACCTTTGAAAAGGGTATTCCAACGGCTTTGGATGGAACTCCTATGAAATTTGTTGATATTATTGCTTCCTTGAATAAGCTGGCCGGCAAACATGGGATTGGCCGGATTGATCATATCGAAAATAGATTAGTTGGTATTAAATCTCGAGAGGTTTACGAATCCCCAGCTGCAGCCGTTTTAATGATGGCTCATAAGGAACTCGAAGATTTAACTTTTGAAAGAGATTTGGCTCACTTCAAGCCAATTATTGAAAAACAACTTAGTGAGTTAATCTATAATGCTCTTTGGTTCTCACCATTAATGGAATCTTGCATGGCCTTTATTGATAAAACTCAAGAAGTTGTTAATGGAGTCATTAAGGTTAAATTGTTTAAGGGAAACGTTTCAATCTTAGGCAGAAAGTCCAGCAGCTCTCTTTATGACAAAGACTTGGCAACTTATACTTCATCTGATTCATTTGACCAGGAGGCCGCAGTTGGTTTTATTAAGTTATGGGGATTGCCAACAGAAGTTTATTCTCAGGTTAAACTGAAGAATAAGCAATCAGCTTTTGTTAAAGCAGTTGCCAAGAATACTGCAGAAAACAAAGTAAAAGTTGAAAAAGGTAAACACGGAGAAAAATCGGGAGAAACAAAGCATGAGCACTAAAAAGTTGTGGGGCGGCCGATTTCAACAGCAAGCCTCAGAATGGGTGGACCAGTTTGGCGCATCCATTTCTTTTGACCAGTTAATGGCCGATGAAGATATTGAAGGATCATTGGCTCACGTTAAAATGCTTAAACATACTGGTATTTTAAATGGGGCTGATGTAGATAAGATTGTAAAAGGGCTTGAAGATCTTCAAACAGAGCTTCATGAAGGGAAGCTGCATTTTACAGTCGAAAATGAAGATATTCATATGAATATCGAGAGTTTATTAACTCAGAAAATTGGTCCGGTTGCGGGCAAATTGCATACTGCCCGCTCCAGAAACGATCAAGTGGCAACTGATTTTCATCTTTATTTGAAGAATCGGCTCCCTAAAATAAATGATGAAATAACCACTCTTCAAAAAACGTTGATATCCTTAGCTGAAAAAAATGTCGAAACGATAATGCCTGGTTATACGCATTTACAACATGCTCAACCTATATCTTATGGCCATTATCTAATGGCTTATTATCAGATGTTTAAGCGTGATAAAGAACGCTTTGAATTTAATATGAAGCATACTGATATTCTGCCTTTAGGGGCAGCGGCTCTAGCTGGGACAACTTTTCCAATTGATCGTGAATATACGGCCAAGGAGCTTGGTTTTAGTCAAGTTTATGCTAATTCTCTTGATGCAGTTTCAGACCGTGACTTTGCTTTAGAATTTTTGAGTAATTCGTCAATTCTAATGATGCATCTGTCAAGATTCTGTGAAGAAATAAGTTTATGGGTAAGCCACGAATTTAAGTATCTTGAACTTAGTGATGGTTATACAACCGGAAGTTCCATCATGCCACAAAAGAAGAATCCTGATATGGCTGAGTTGATTCGAGGAAAAAGCGGTCGTGTTTATGGACATTTAATGGGCTTATTAGCAACGATGAAGTCTTTGCCGTTAGCTTATAATAAAGATCTTCAAGAAGACAAGGAAGGCGTATTTGACACTGTTAAAACGCTGTTGCCTTCTTTGAGAGTATTCAATGGAATGTTGGCGACAGCTAAACCCAATATTGACAGGATGAAGGAAGCAACCGAGAATGACTTTTCTAACGCTACTGAACTTGCTGATTATTTAGCTGCAAAAGGAGTTCCATTCAGACAAGCTCATGGCATTGTTGGTCAGCTAGTTTTAAAAGGAATTCAAACGCATCAGAATCTTCAAGATATGTCACTTGAAGACCTTAAAAAGGCTTCACCACTGATTGAAAAGGATGTTTATCATGACTTAAAATCAGAAGTTGCGGTTGAAAGACGTCATTCACTTGGTGGCACTGGTTTTGATCAAGTTAAAAAACAAATTGCCGATGCAAAAAAAGAATTAGGAATTAATTAAATTCAAGAAAACAAAAAGCTTTGAGGTGTGGTGGACAAAAATCCACTTTCCTCAAAGCTTTTTTTACAAAAAAAGAACTAAGAATTATTTCTTAGAACCTCTTGAAAACCAACGTTTTGGTCGTTTTTCGTTTTTGGCAGTACTCTTTTTATTTGCATTATCATGTTTTAAAAACTTATCCCGTTTTTTATCTGTCGGATCCATTTCGGCAAATTTACCGAACATTGCGTCCAAATCGTCTTGGCGTTTAACTTTGATAGCCATTGGCGTTCATCTCCTTATTTGTCATAATGATAGCAGAATTTTTCTTCAATGTCATGTTGCGAGTCTAAATTACCAAGATTTTAGCTTAAAAGTGCATAAAAAATGGTGATTTAAAAATAATATTGCATAAAAATAAAGAATGGTGTATTATTGGTTGTATTAAAAATTGAGAGGTAATTTTCATGAAGAAATCTAAAACCAAAGGTATTATTCAATTTATTTTATTATTTCTGAGTGTTTTCACTTTCTTCGTGATGGGGAGTTCGAATAATTCAGCCAGTGCGGCGGATAACTCATTGCAGAAAGTAAAACAACGAGGAGAGTTGATAATGGCAACTAGCCCCGACTATCCGCCATATGAATTTCAATCTAGTGGTGCCAATGGGCAAAACGAAATTGTTGGGATGGATATTGAAGTTGCCAAAAAGATCGCCAAAGATTTACACGTTAAATTAGTTATTAAAAGTATGAACTTTGACTCTGTTTTGGTTGCGGTAGAAACCGGTAAAGCTGATATGGCGATTGGCGGAATTAACCCAACCCCTGCAAGACGGCAAAGTGTTGATTTTTCAAAGATTTATTACACTGGTGGGCAAAGCTTCTTAATAAATGCCAGTGATGTGAACAAAATTAAGAGTCAAAAGAATCTTGCCGGCCAAAATGTTGGTGTTCAAACTGGAACCCTTCAGTATAATTTGGCAAAACAATACATTCCAAATGTCACTATAAAAGGAATGGACAAAACTACTGATCTTGTTCTAGCTTTAAAGACTCATAAAGTTGATGCCGTTGGAATGGAAAAGCCTTCAGCCGAAGCTTACGTTAAAAATGATCCTTCAGTTAAAATGATCCCTTCAACGTACAAATTAACTCAAAATGAAACTGGAGTTGCAATTGCTTTTAAAAAGGGTGCAACCTCTCTAACTAACGCTGCTAATAAGAGTATTACTGAGATTCAAAAGAAGAATTTAACCCAGCAGTATTTAGCTAGTGCCGGAAAATATATGAAAGTTAATACTGTTAATACCTCAATGTGGCATTATTGGGATTACTTCGCCAAAGGTGTTGAGTATACATTATTAATTTCATTGATATCTTCTTTAGTTGGTGTTTTACTAGGAATGTTCCTGGCATTAATGAGATTTAGTAAATTAAAGTGGGTTCGAGCAATCTCGATTAGTTATACTGAGTTTGTTCGAGGCACACCGTTAATGGTTCAGGTAATGTTTGTTTACTTTGGAATCGGAGTAGTTGTAAACTTACCTGCCTTACTTTCCGGGATTATTGCTGTTTCACTCAACAGTGGTGCTTATGTTTCTGAGATAATTCGTGGTGGGATTAATTCTGTTGAAAAAGGTCAGACTGAAGCTGCTGCGAGTTTGGGACTTTCAGAAACAGATTTAATGCGTTTTGTTGTTCTCCCTCAGGCATTCAAGAATATTTGGCCAGCGCTTGGTAATGAATTTATTGCCTTGATTAAGGAAAGTTCAATTGTTTCGATTATTGGGGTAACCGATTTGATTTATCAATTGAATATTGTGCGAGCGGACACTTATCGTGGTGTTATGCCAATATTTGTAGCAATGCTTCTATACTTCTTTATGACATTTATTCTTACTAGGATTTTGAACCATTACGAAGGGAAGATGAAACATGCAGACTCAGAATAAAAATGATGACATCATTCAAATTAAAGGTTTGGGCAAAAACTTTGGTGACAAAGTTATCCTAAAGGATATCAACGGCGAAGTTAAATCTGGCCAAGTTATATGTATAATTGGTCCCTCAGGTGCTGGTAAAAGTACTTTTCTACGCTGCTTGAACATGCTGGAAAAACCAACAAGTGGTTCTGTTATATTTGATGGGACTGATTTAACCAAATTAAGTGATAAGCAACTGGTCGAAGTTCGAGAAAAAATGGGCATGGTTTTTCAGAGCTTCAATTTATTCCCCAATATGACGGTTAGAAAGAATCTCAAGTTGGCTCCAATTAGAGTTAAGCATATGAGCGATGAAGAAGCTGATAAAGTAGCAACTCATCTTTTGGATCGGGTTGGACTAAGTGATTTTGCTGATGTCTATCCAGATAGTCTTTCCGGTGGGCAAAAGCAACGTGTTGCCATTGCTAGAGCTTTAGCGATGAATCCAGAAGTTATGCTATTTGATGAACCAACTTCGGCTCTTGACCCAGAGATGGTTGGTGAAGTTCTTGGTGTTATGCAGGAACTGGCCAACGAAGGAATGACAATGGTCGTTGTTACTCATGAAATGGGCTTTGCCAAACAAGTTGCTAATCAAGTATGGTTCATGGCAGATTCAGCAATATTGGAAAAAGATACTCCGGATGAAATATTTAGTAATCCGAAAAATCCACGAACAAAAGACTTTATTGGAAAAATTATTGAAGCAAAATAAGTTAATAATGAGTGAAAAAAAGTTGGAAAAATCCAGCTTTTTTTATTTTGGAATTTCTAATTAGGCTCTTGGCAAAGGCCTTTGATTGATAGGAATGGTTAACAGCGTTATAATTTTTTAGTAAATATTTGAAAGGAGTGGCGAAATTGGCAACTGAATATCTTGAACATAAATTGACTTTATTGCCTGATATGCCTGGATGTTACCTAATGAAAAACATTAATGGCAAAATTATTTATGTTGGCAAAGCAAAGAATCTCAAAAACCGAGTTCGTTCTTATTTTAAAAGCAGCCATGAGGGAAAAACTGCCAAATTAGTTTCGGAAATTGCTGATTTTGAAACCATCGTCACTTCCACGGATAAAGAAGCATTTTTATTAGAAATAACTTTAATTCAAAAGCATCGACCCTATTTTAATATTAAATTAAAGCAAGGAAATAACGGCTATCCATACATTAAGATCACCAATGAGCGAGATCCACAAATTAAGATTGTGAACGCATTAATTCATGATGGCGGGTATTATTTTGGCCCTTATCCAAATGTTTATGCTGCTGATGAAACTGTTAATTTTCTCCAAAAGGTTTATCCTCTGCGACGATGCAATGGTTATCAAGGTAGGCCCTGCTTGTACTACCATATGAGGCAGTGCTTGGGGGCATGTTTTAGGACAGTTCCAAAAGAAGAGTATGATCAGCAAATTAAGCGGATTAAATCATTTTTAAATGGCAATGTTGCCAATGCTAAAAGAATGTTAACTCACCGTATGCAAAAAGCTTCGCAAGAAATGCAGTATGAAAGAGCTGCAGAAATTCGTGATCAAATTCGTTACATTGAAGCAACCGTTGAAAAACAAAAGATTATTTCAAATGATAATACTCCCCGAGATATTTTTAATTATTATATGAATAAAGGCTGGCTTTCTATTCAGATATTCTTTATTCGTCAATCTCGTTTGATGAAACGAGAAAAAAGACTTTTCCCAATTATTAATGATCCTGAAGAAGAAATGGTTAGTTTTATTTCTCAATTTTATAAGCAAAAAAACCAAATTCTGCCTAAGGAAATTTTAGTTCCTAAACAATTGGATTCAGAGGTTATCAGTAAGGTAGTCGATGGTGTTCCGGTAAGAACTCCTCAAAGAGGACAAAAACGAGATTTATTAGAGATGGCTGCCAAAAACGCTAAATTAGTTCTTGATGAAAAATTTAGATTGTTGGAACTTGACGAGAGTAAAACCACTGGCGCCATGAAGGAATTAACTGATGCGATGGGGATTGCTCCGGGGCATAAAATTGAAGCATTTGACCACTCCCATATTCAAGGAGCTGATTTAGTTTCGGCAATGGTAGTTTTTGTGGATGGTAAACCAAATAAAAATTTGTATCGGAAATATAAACTAAGGACAGTGGATCATGCGGATGAAGCTGCCAGCACCAGAGAAGTTATCCGTAGGCGTTACACCCGTTTGCTTAAAGAGCATGCTGAAATGCCGGATTTAATTTTAATGGATGGCGGGACTATCCAAATGAATGCGGTTAAAGATGTTTTGGTTAACGAACTTAACCTTCATATTCCTGTTGGCGGAATGGTAAAGAATGATAAGCATCAAACTGCCGATCTTTTGTACGGTGATAATGATACGCCTTTAAAATTAAACCCTCAGAGCCAAGGATTTTATTTGTTGCAGAGAATTCAAGATGAGGTTCACAGATTTGCAATCACTTACCATCGAAAACTTCATGCTAAGAATTCTTTGAGCTCACGATTAGATAGTATTGAAGGGGTAGGACCCAAAACCAGAAATAAGTTACTTAGAAAATTTGGATCCATGAAAAAAATTTCTGAAGCTTCCATTGAGGATTTAAAGAAAATTGGTATTTCCAAAACGGTGGCTGAAACAATCAAATTATCTTTAAAAGATTTATATCAACAAAAGACTAAGAAACCAGAGCCAGGTGTCCCCGGCTTGAAAAGGGATCACCTTAGAGCTTAATTTTTTATTTATTATTAAACCTTCTAGATAATTTTGACCTGTTGAATTTAAGCCTGTATACTGCAATAAGTAGAGGTAAACGAAAAAAATCTATTAAGAGAGATTTTGAATGGTGATTAGACTATGTTTGTAGATCAAGTTAAAGTCGATGTGAAAGCTGGTAATGGCGGAAACGGCATGGTTGGCTTTCGAAGAGAAAAATATGTTCCCAATGGCGGTCCCTTTGGTGGCGATGGTGGTCACGGAGGTAACGTCGTTTTTAAAGTGGACTCAGGGATGAGTACTTTAATGGATTTTCGTTACCATAGAAAATTTAAAGCGGATAATGGTGGTAATGGGGCTAATAAAGCAATGACTGGCAAAAGTGCTGAAGATATGGTTGTTCCAGTTCCCGAAGGAACGACAGTTACTAACACTGAAACCGGTGAAGTTATTGGCGATTTAACTGAGCCCGGCCAAGAACTTGTTGTGGCTAAAGGTGGCCGAGGTGGTCGAGGTAATATTCATTTTGCCAGTCCAACTAATCCGGCTCCAGAAATTGCCGAAAACGGTGAACCTGGCCAAGAAGTTTCTCTTCAACTGGAATTAAAAGTTTTGGCGGATGTGGGTCTGGTTGGTTTCCCTTCAGCTGGGAAATCGACGTTGCTTTCAGTAATTACCAGTGCGAAACCAAAAATTGCTGGATATCACTTTACGACTTTGGTTCCTAATTTAGGCATGGTAAGATTAGATGACGGCAGAGATTTTGCTGTTGCGGATCTGCCAGGGCTTGTAGAGGGTGCTTCAAAAGGTGTTGGTCTTGGTTTTCAATTTCTTAGACATGTGGAAAGAACCAGAGTTATCTTGCATCTGGTTGACATGTCAGGAATTGAAGGGCGAGATCCGTATAATGATTATGTGGCGATCAACAAAGAACTTGACGAATATGATCCAGACATTTTGAAGCGACCGCAAATTATTGTTGCTACGAAAATGGATCTACCAGATTCACAGACCAACTTAGGTGACTTTAAGGCTAAATTAGCCGTTGAGAAGAATCCTCAAGTTAAAGATCCCCAGATCATTGCAATTTCTTCTGTCACTCACAATGGGTTAAACGAGCTTATTAGAGCTACCGCAGACTTATTGGACAAAACTAGCTCTCAAGAATTTAGCTCCAAGTCCCAAACTAAGCAAAAAGCCACCTACAATTATCAACCGGAAGAGTCAAATCCAGGTTTTGAAATTCACTATGATAAGCAAGAAGATTCTTGGATAATTTCTGGCAAACGCATTGAACGATTATTTAAGATGACCGATACAATGCATGACCAAAGTATGCTTCGCTTCGCTCGACAAATGCGAGGGATGGGTATTGATGAAGCTTTACGTGAAGCTGGGGCCAAAGATGGCGATAACGTCACAATTTTAGATTACACATTTACCTATGTTGAATAGATTATAAAATTATCGAAAAAATAAGGTTAGGAAGAATTATTAATGCAGCAAGCCAACGTTTCAATACCAACCAAGCATAAAAGACTTAAAAATAGTCGGTATATTCATGGATTTGATGGGATACGAGCAATTGCCGTAATTGGAGTTATCGTGTACCATTTACTTCCATATCAGCTTAAGGGCGGATATATGGGAGTTCCAATTTTTTTCCTTGTCTCCGGTTATTTAATTACCGATTTGCTACTTCAGGAATGGGAACAGAACGGGAAAATTGATTTTATTGGCTTTTTCCAACGGAGATTCAAACGCCTGTATCCAGCTTTAATATTTATGCTAGCTGCTACTGGCACGTACATAACTTTGTTTCAGCGTTCTTTATTAACAAATTTAAGGTCAATTGTTACCACGAACTTACTGTATGTTTACAATTGGTGGGAAATTGGTCACGGCCAGAGTTATTTTGACCGGTTTAACGGTGAATCTCCTTTTACTCATTTGTGGACTTTAGGAATTGAAGGTCAGTATTATTTGGTCTGGCCGTTTTTGCTGATTGGGTTAGTAATCCTTTTGAAGAAGAGGAAAATCATTGCTTGGCTATTAGTAGCCTTAGCTGTTGCTTCTGCAGTGGAAATGGGTGTTTTATATCAAGGGGTTAACTCTTTGAACCGAGTTTATTACGGTACTGACACCCGGATGTTTGCAATTTTATTTGGTGCTGCATTGGCAATCGTCTGGCCTTCTACTCACCTCAGAAAGAATGTGAGAGGAAATGTTAGGTGGACGTTAAATATCATTGGGATTATTTCGTTTATCGCAATGATTTATTTCTACTTTTCTTTGGATGGCCAGGATACTTTTACTTATCGTGGTGGCATGGTTTTGATGACCTTAGTTTCCACGGTTTTGATGGCCACATGTGCTCACCCGGGGGCTGACGTTGACCGTTGGCTAACTAATCCAGTATTTTCTTGGATTGGCAGTCGAAGTTATGGAATTTATCTTTATCAGTTTCCTGTAATGATTTTTTATGAACAAAAGGTCACAGATATTGCTGCTAACCCGATTAAGAACGCAATTGTTGAAGTTGCCATTATTTTAGTAGTTAGTGAGTTGTCATACAGATATCTTGAAGCACCATTAAGACATTATCATTACAGCAATCTGAAGTACGCGATTCCTGAATTTTTTAAACCAATTTCAAAGTATGGTTTTAAGCGGTTATGGATAGTTCCGGCGTTATTTTTAATTGGTGTTTGTGCCTATGGAAGTGCGATTGCTCCTACAAAAGAAGCCAAAACTGCTTTGCAGACTGATATTGTTAAAAACCAAAGTCAGGCTAATAAAAATAATAAAAAGGCTCTTGAAGCTCAAAAGCGGGCTGCAAAAGTGGCTACTAACAAAAAGCTTGAAGCCAAACTTCTAAAGAAGAAATTGACGAAGCACCAAGCCAAAATTGCGAAAACGTATGGCTTGACTAAGAAGGAATACTTAACTGTTTATCAGCAACCGGTTACTGCAATCGGGGATTCAATTATGGCTGATAGCAGTCAAGACCTTCAAACAGTCTTCAAGCATGCTTATGTTTCGGCTGCAGTTGGTCGCCAAATTTGGCAAGCCCAGTCGGTTCTTAAACAGTTGAGACAAAAAAATGAGCTTGCCTCCAACGTTTTAATTAATTTGGGGACAAATTCGCCAATGACTAGTCAACAAATTGACGGCGTAATTAAAACAATTGGTAAAGGCCACAAGATATTCTGGATTAATTGTCACGTTCCAACAAGAAATTGGGAGACCGAAGTTAACCAAACAATTGCTAAGGCTGGCAAGAAATATTCAAATGTCTATGTAATTGATTGGCATGGATATAGTTCAAGTCATCCTAGTTGGTTCTGGCAGGATATGGTTCATCCAAATCCAACTGGAAATATTCAATTCACCAAGTTGGTGGCAACTCAAATGAGTAAACATTTATCAATAACAAAATAAATAACCAAAAAAGCTGAGATCTGAATTCCATTATTGCAAAATAGTGATAATGAAATTTAGTTCTCAGTTTTTTTAGAATTGAATATTTAAACTTTCGCTGGGGCCATTTGCCACTTTTGATCCATTTGGAGTATAAATATTGCCAAAAAGAATTGAAATTGAATCAGAAGGGTGTTGTGAATAGTCATAAAGGTATCCAACCATTGAAAATTCTTGAGTGGAGTCTGAAGAAATTCTTGCTCCCGCAGATGAATCATTAAGTTGATTTGATATGCTAAGGGTTTGGCCGTTGCTGGTCTTTACTTGCTTAACTCCGTTCAATGCGATTGAAGAATTTCGAAGATTGGCAACCCGATAATTTACTAGAAAAGTGTAATAGGTATCTGGAACCGAAGAAAGGTTTAATGCTTGTTTTGCGGCTTCCTTGGCAACAGCAGTAGTGGCAGTATTTTTAATCACCTTAGCTCTTAAAACTTCATACCTGATTCCATTACTAGTAAGCATTTGGTGAGAATAATTAACTTTAGCTAGCCGTTGTTCGGTGCCAAAATGATCGTATGTAAATTGAGAGGGTTTGGTTAAATCACCGTTCTTAACAAAATTTCTGCTATCAAGTTGATTTTTGGGGATCTTAAAAGAATATCCATTACTTTCTTTAGCAGAATTTTTGGGACTGTTATATTTATTGCTCATGTTTGCTTGAAGCGCTGATTTGGCCTTTTGTGATGTACTTTTGTGCGTGTGACTTCCACAGGCTGATACACTAAGGCTTAAGATTAAAGCAGAACTGATTAACCAAAGTTTCCTTTTCATTGTTATCCTTCTTTTAGTAAAATACTAATGATTTATTAACTATTCTAAACCCAAATAAAAGTTTATGGGTATTAGAAATCCTTAAGTTTAGATTTTTGGGTAGTTCTGCGGTCTTTTGTTTGAATTCAAAAATCGTCATGTTGGCCTTATCATCTGAAGTTTTTCCATGACCTTCAAGAAACAAGTCGTTGTTTTTAACTTTGAACTTAGTTACCGGAACAAAGTGTTGCTGTTCGATTATCAGTAATTTAAAATTAGGATTTACCAAATTACTTGCTCGGAAAAACTCATCCAGATTCAAGATCATCTTCCCTTTCTATAATTATTTTAATTGAACTATGTTAGAATTAAACAGTGTTGCTTGAAATTGTTCAAGTATTTTCGACTAATTTATTAAGGAATAGATAACTAATGAAAATTGAATTTCTTGGTACTGGAGCAGGTTCTCCAGGTAAATTTCGTAATGTTTCTAGTTTAGCATTAAAATTACTAGATGAAATAAATGCAGTTTGGCTTTTTGATGTTGGAGAAGGTACCCAGCATCAAATTCTTAGATCGACCATTAGGCCGCGCAAAATAGAAAAGATATTCATAACTCATTTGCATGGTGATCATATTTTTGGCCTCCCAGGTCTTTTGAGCAGTAGATCTTTTCAAGGTGGGAATTTGCCCTTGGACTTATATGGGCCAAGAGGCATCAAGGACTTTGTTAACGTAAGTCTAAAAGTTTCACAAAGTCGTTTAGCATATCCAATTAACTTCCATGAATTAAATGAGGGCCAAGAAGGACTAATTTTTGAAGACAATAAATTTTCGGTTTATTGTGCTCCCTTAGACCATAAAATTGCCTGTTTTGGATATCGAGTTGTGGAACACGATCATCCTGGCGAATTAATGGTGGAAAAGCTAAAAAGACTAAATATTCCATCTGGTCCAATATATGGAGAGCTTAAAAGTGGGAAAACCGTTACCTTACCCGATGGTCGAATAGTTGATGGTAAAGAAATGATTGGACCCGCTCAAAAAGGAAGAATAGTCACGATTTTAGGTGATACCCGAAAAACGGAAAATTCAGTTAAGTTGGCAAAAAATGCCGATGTTTTAGTTCATGAAAGTACTTTTGCCAAAGGTGAGAACAAAATGGCTCATAATTATTATCATTCCACAAATGTTCAAGCCGCAGAAATTGCTAAAAAGGCTAAAGTTCATCAACTTTTGTTAAATCATATTTCAGCTAGATATACTGGTAAGATGGCTGGGACATTAGAAAAACAGGCTCAAAGTGTTTTCCCCAATTCCAAAGTAGTTAAAGATTTTGATGTATTTGATGTTCCCTTTCAGAAGCTAAAGGAGCAGGAGGGCTCGTTATGAAAAAACAAGTTGCCACCATTTTGGGCATTGTTTTAGTGATTTTAATTGCAATATTTGCGCTTATTAATCTAGAAACTGTCCAAGTGAGCTTCGGTTTTGCCAGTGTAAAAATGCCTTTAATTTTGTTAATGTTAGTTTGTTTACTTTTTGGAGCTTTAATTATCTTTTTATTTTCGACAACTGCAAATGTTCAAAAGAATAGAGAATATCGGAAACTTCAAAGCCAAAGTAATCAGAAACAATCAGAGCTTAAGATTGAAATTCAAAATCTTCAAAATAGCATGGACAGCTTACAAAATAAGCTAAAGAATTCCGCGGGTAAGCAAGCCTTAGGTTTAAAAGATCAACAAATTGAAAATTTAGAAAAACAAATTTCTGATTTGTCTTCTGACTTGAACAGTAGCAGCAAGGATGAAAAAAAATGATTAAATCCAACTATAATTGGCAGTTTAAAACTGATCAAAAAGAATCTGAGGTTAAAGAACTGGCTGATTATTTGAAAGTAGATCCACTCATTGGAAAGCTTTTGGTTCAGCGGGGAATTGAAACAGAAGATGCTGCGAAGAATTTTTTTACGCCTTCTTTAGATAACTTTTATGATCCCTTTTTAATGAACGATATGAAGAAGGGCGTTGAAAGAATAAAGCAAGCTATCGCCAGGAACGAGCAGATAACTGTCTATGGGGATTATGACGCTGACGGGATTACTAGTACCACGATTATGTATGAAACACTTAGTGATTTAGGAGCAAACGTTAACTATTATATTCCTAGCCGCTTTACGGAGGGATATGGTCCCAATATTTCAGCCTTTAAAAACATTATTAATGGTGGGACATCTTTAATCATAACTGTAGATAATGGTGTTGCAGGAAATGAAGCGATTGACACTGCTAATAGGCTTGGATGTGAGGTTATTGTCTCAGACCACCATGATCTTCCAGAGAAGCTTCCAAATGCTTTTGCAATTATTCATCCCAGAGTAAACCGGGATGAAGAGCATAAATATCCATTTGGCGATCTTTGTGGTGCCGGAGTTGCTTTAAAGATTTCTTATGCGCTTTTAGAAGATATTCCTAGCGACATGTTTGATTTGGCTACAATTGGGACAATTGCCGATGTGGTTTCTTTAACTGACGAGAATCGAACGATTGTCCAGTTTGGTCTGCAAGCAATTAGAAATTCTCAAAGGCCGGGATTACTTGCTTTAATCAGTAAAGCAGGGATAAATTTAGGCCAGTTTGATGAACAGGACATTGGGTTTGCTATCGCTCCTCGCCTGAATTCGCTTGGAAGAATCGGCGATGCCAAAGTAGGGGTTGAGCTTTTAAGCAGTTTTGATGAGGATCAAGCAGAAAAGCTTGCTGCATTTGCAAATAAGCAAAATAATACGCGGCGGTCTTTGGTTGATGAATTTTATCAAGCCGCAGAAAAACAAATTCACGATCATCCTCAAATTTTGCATTCAAAAGTTCTTTTGATTGTTGGTAAGGATTGGCATGAAGGGGTAATTGGGATCGTTGCCAGTCGACTTTTGGACAAATATCATCGACCAACAATAGTCTTTAGTGAGAAAAAGGATGCAGGTGTTTTAAAAGGTTCTGGCCGAAGTGTCGATAGTTTTGACCTTTTTTCCGCGATTAATCCAATTCGTGATGATTTGATTGGTTTTGGTGGCCATCATTCAGCGGTCGGACTTACTTTAGATTCGACTAAATTATCTGAACTTCATAAACAGCTTGAAAAATCTGCTGAACAGCAAAAATTAGACATTTCTACCAAACCAACTTTAAGTATTGCTGCAAATTTGGCTGTTTCAAAAATCACCAGTGAATTATTGAGAAAGATTAAAAAAGTTGGGCCATTTGGCCAAGATAATCCACAACCAATTTTTAGATTTGATTTTGATAAAATGACTCATGCTCAAACAATGGGCAAAAACAGTGACCATTTAAGGTTTGTTCTCGAACAAGCAGGTCAGAGAATTGGGGCGGTTTGTTTTGGGTCTGGTAGTTATCTTTCTGAGGTGACAAATCATTCAGAACTGATTGAAGTAGCTGGCGAATTGAACGAAAATACTTGGCATAATCAAACTAAAATTCAAATTGTCGTTGATGATTTGCATGAGAAAATGTCGCCCATTGTTGATATGCGAACTTCTGAACTGAAAAAAGATATGTTTACTTCTCCTGGAATCTATGTATTTTTCCATGATCGAACAATGCAACAGCTTTTAGATTATTTGCCGAAAAAATTAAAAGCGGTTATGTATAACCAGACTAATCAAATTGATAATGGCAGCAAGCTTTTTATTGTTGATTGTCCTGATGTTACTCAGGATTTAACTGATTTGATATCAAACTGTCATCCTAAACAGACTATTTTGTATCTTTACAAAAAAAACTTAATTTCAAAAATAGGGATGCCAGATAGGAAATCTTATGCTAAACTATTTAAGTTCGTAGAAAAGCATTCAAAGATTGATCTTTCTGCTCAGTTGAATAATTTGGCAAAGGAATTGGGATTACCTGTTAAAACAACAGTTTATATGATTCAAGTATTTTTAGAGCTTGATTTTATAACCGTCAAAGATAAGGTAATGGCTTTAAAAGAAAATTTTCCAAGTCATGATTTAAAGACGGCTCCAAGTTATCAGTTAAGATTGGAACAGCTAAAAGCAGAAAAAACTTTGTTAGCTCCAGATACTAATCAACTAGTCAACTACGTAAAAAGATTCTTAACGACTGATGGAAGGAAGAAAACAAATGGCATTTGATTTTTCTAAGTATATCGATTCCTACCCTGACTTTCCCGAAAAAGGGATTCTTTATCGCGATATTTCGCCACTGATTGAGGATGGTGAAGCTTATCAAAAAGCAATTGATAAGATTGCCGAATTTGCGAAAAGCAAAAAGGTAGATGTGATCGTTGGCCCAGAAGCTAGAGGATTTATTGTAGGTTGCCCGGTTGCTTATAAGTTAGGTATCGGTTTTTCTCCTGCAAGAAAGAAACATAAATTACCAGGTGAAATTATCAGTGCTTCTTATGGATTAGAGTATGGGAAAAGCACTCTCTGCCTGAGAAAGAATGCCATCAAGCCAGGACAACGAGTTTTAGTGGTTGATGACTTGTTGGCAACTGGTGGGACGATTGGTGCAACAATCAACTTAGTTGAAAGACTCGGCGGTAAGGTGGTTGGAACTGCTTTTATCATTGAACTTGAAGCTCTTAAAGGTCGAGAAAAGATTGCCAAGTATGATAATTTAACTTTAGTAAAATACTAAAAGAGTCATTAAAAGGCTACCAAAATTAAATTTGGCAGCCTTTTTATTATCAATTATTTACTTGAAAATTTGATGAATCATTTTTATCTTTTTGCTTGTACACTTTGAACAACTTTTCAACTTCAACATCATCGTTCAAAATGTCATCAAATAGTTGTTCAATCGCAGCGGTAATAGCTGATTCATCGTCTCTAGCTTCTGGTCTTTTTTCTCGATCTACCTGTTTTTCGTAAAGTTCTTGCAAGGAATTAATTAATTGGTGTTCAAATTTTCTTTGTTCCTTACTGCTATTCTTCGAGAATAAATGATTTTTCACGGACAAATCATAAAGTCTCTCTAGTTTTTGAGCTTTAGAAATGGTCAAACTAAACGAGTCGCCTTGATCTTTCATTTTTTTAAGATCTGCGATCGAGATATTCGTAAAAGCGCTTATTTTATCCAGCGTTAAGTCGGAATTAAAAACAGCATTAATTTTTTCTTTTATATCCATGTTATTAAGCCCCCCAAAGTAGGCAGAATATAAGAATTAGGTAATGCATTTGATTATTCAAAACATCATTCCATAAAAACATTATACACGTTTACGCTAACATTTAGCCATAATAAGTCCATTTGATGGCTTGAAAATTAATGAATTATTTAAACTATTAAAAAATAAAGAAAATTTTATCATTATTTTCGTGTTTAGAGGTAACAATTTACAATGACAATTTAAATTGATATAATTATAACGTTGTGGAGAGTTGGCAGAGTGGTAATGCACCGGACTCGAAATCCGGCGAACCGGGTAATACTCGGCGCGCAAGTTCGAATCTTGTACTCTCCTTTAAATGAATAGTCTAAAGATCTCTGGTATTAGGGGGTAAAAGAACTTAATACTAGAGATCTTTTTATTTTGGACTTAAAGATAAAAGTTCTTAAGGTTATTGTATTCTTCAGTGTTTATCTGCAACCACCGTTTACCGTCCTGCAAATTCTTGGTTGGTTTTGCAGAGACTGATTTTGGTAAAAATGATGACAGAATCCATAACCTGTACCCATTAGGCAGACACTGGACAAACAAATTGCTAGAAATTTCATGTTACTACCTCACTTTGGTGATGTTTGTTCTTCTTTTTCTTACACTCAGCATCACTATTTTACAATATTATTTGTGAAATGATTTATCGAAAATAAAAAAGTTAGACATTTGCCTAACCTTTTTTGACTACTTTTCTTATTTCGATATAAAATCCTTTTCCAAACAAATCAGTATTTGGATTCGCGTACATTACGTTTAGTTCATATTCTTTTTTAGCAATATCACTTTGATTTTTTAATATATTCAAGACTTCAACAGCTTGGTTTTTTGAATCAAATCGAAGGTGTGAATCCAAAATTCTAAACGTTTTTCTTTTTTGGTTTGCATATTGCTTATTAAAATAATCAAGGTACTGTTGATAATTTTCTTTTTCGGCCAAATCCATTCATCTCCTGTAATTTATTATACATGATTTTGATTTTGGATTTTGGGCTTGAAAATTAATCCTCAGCTCGCCGGCCTTTGAAGTAACCGATTAAAGCAGGAATCAGTGAGATTATGATAATTCCTAGGATTACCATTGAAAAGTGTGCTTTGACAAATGGAATATTTCCAAAGTATGCTCCACCGGCACAGCATACCAGTACCCAACTTACACAGCCAATGATGTTATATTTTATAAATTTTGAGTATTTATAATCGCTGGTAGCGGCAACGAAAGGGACTAAGGTTCTGATGATCGGCATAAAACGTGCTAAAAAGACTGCCCATGCTCCATATTTGTTAAAGAAGTTTTTGGCCCGTTTTAAATCTTTGGATTTTATAAATCTGCCCAATGTCTTATGTCTGGGAATTAGTTCACCAAATTTGTTTCCTAAAAAGAAATTCAGTGAATCTCCGGCGATACAAGCTATCAAGAACAATACGACGAATAACGGGGCACTTAGGTGGTATATTGGATTTACAGCCATTGCACTTGCTGCAAATAATAGGGAATCACCTGGTAAAAATGGCAAGATTACTGCCCCTGTTTCGATAAAAATAATTGCAAAAAGAATAAGGTAACTGTAACCACCAAAAGTATTTACTATGTTAATTAAATGACTATCAATATGAAGAATAAAATCAATTAAAGCGCTCAAATTTGGATTCCTTTCTTAAATCGTGCTTACAATAGTTAATAACAAAATTTTGAAACTATTGTATCAAAAATAATGAAGGTTTGGATAATTATTTTTGATCTTAATTAAATTTCAAGGTTTTTTATTAGGACCGGTGGATTATATGTGCCAAAATAAGGAAAAGGGAATAGATTATTTAATGAATGGAATGTTTTGATTATTATGGACATTAAAGTAGGCATGAGAATAAAAGGGATTGTCACGGGCATTGCAACTTATGGTGTGTTTGTCGATCTTGGGGATAATAAACGGGGATTTATCCATATATCTGAGGTTAGGTCAGGATTTGTTAGTAATTTAAAGGATATTTTTGCAATTGGTCAAAATGTTTTTCCTATGGTTATTGACATTGATGAATACGATCAAAATATTAGTCTTTCACTACGAAGCCAGAAAGTTGATTTCTCTGTTTTACATAAAAATATTGTTTTAAATCGCAGAAAGTTTTATTTTTGGACTGATTTTCGGCTTTTAAAAGGTTTTACGCGGTTAGCGGATAAGCGACCTGCCTGGATTAACGAGGCTTTAAAACAATTTCAATAAATATTCACTGAGGGGTTGACCTCTTTAGTCGTTATTTGATAAAATGTTTTCTGTTGCTGATTTTAATCTTTAATTTTTTGAATTTTGAATCTTAGAAAGTTCTTGATTTTAATCGTAATAACTGGTATATTTAAATAGTTGTCAAAAGCGCTAAATAAGCGTTTACAACTTGTAGACCTTTGAAAACTGAAC
>DIDF01000001.1 GCA_002418005.1 Lactobacillaceae bacterium UBA5807 | reverse complement strand
GGAAAGTACTCCCAATAACTCGTTGAAGGCATCGATCGATACCGGAAACGCTAGTGCTGATCGTTCGGCGGTGGTTTCCTCTTCAAGTAGCAATACCACCAAATCATCAATTGTTGTTAGTCAGCCAAATAATGCAACTAGTTCAGCGAGTTCTAGTTCAGTGGTGGTTTATAGTCCACCAAGCAATTCTTCCACTTCTAGTTCGACAACTACGAAATCCAATTCATCAACAAATTACTCGAATAGTAATTCGCAAACAACAGGTGGAACATCGATGGATGAACCCCCCTCAACCACTCAACCGATTTCTAACAGCTCAGCAAATTCTGTAAATGAAAGCTCGCCTATAGCTAACTCTTCTTCAAACAGTCAATATAGTAATTCTGGGGTTTCTAAAAGTATAAGTAAATCAGTTGAACCTACTGCTTCTAACGCTAGTTTAACAACTTCTCAAAGTTCAAATTCGGGCGGCTTCTCTCAAAGCAACAATCGTCAAGTCTCTGAAGCTAGTTCAAATTCAACTTTGGATTCATCGGCTACTACCACCCTTAAGGATGCGAGAACTTTAACCAATACTGCTCTGAGTGTCGCGCCGATTACTCAATTTTCCAGTAAAGTAAATCCGGTTGCTTCAGCTGCAACTTATGCCACTGATACAACTGGCATTCTAAGCAGTTCAAGTGAAAAAAGCGAACAAAAGCCTGAATCAGGAAGTGCTTCAAGGGATTCATTAAATTCTCAATTAATAAAAGAAGTTGATCCTTCTTCAGTAGGCGATGCTCAAACTGTGGCATTTCAAGCTTATCAAGCTGCCAAAGATGCTATTCCAACTGCAATTAATAAATATACTACTCAGTCATATTATTCTATGAATAGTGCGGTTGCCAGCTTGACGAACTTAACTAAGAACGCCAGTTTAACTGAATTATCAGCAGCAACCGCAATTATCAATCAGGCAGTTTCAACTTTAATTCCGGTTACTACATCTGATGGGTTAGGGTTTTCTTCAACGGTTATGCAATCCGCGATTAACTAGGCAGCCGCTGCATTTCCGGCTGCGGAAGCAAGTAAATACACATCAGCAGCGTGGGCTAATTTTAATTCAGCTTATGCCAAAGCAACAAGTGCAGCTTCTGATGGGATTGCCAGTATGACTCAAGCAGTTGTTTATAAACAGCTACAGGATGCAATTACTGGTCTAAATAACTCAAATATTTCTGAATTAGAGAAAGATCTTCCGGATCTTCAAGCTTCTGCAGGTGCTGCGTTATCTGATGCTGGCCAATATACGACAATTTCAATTAACAATTTAAGTTCAGCTTTAAATACCATTAAGTTGCTTTCAAGTGATGCCAGTGCTGATGACACGCAAAAAGCTGTTGTTGGATTATCCAGTGCCTTGGATAATTTGGTTAAATCTTCTGGTTTGACTGATCTTGCTTCCACTATTGATTCGGCCACGCCGCAAATTCAAAATTCAAGTGCCAGTGCTAATTATGTATCTAGCGATTGGGCCAACTTTAATAATTCCTATAACTACGCTGTTTCTGTTTTAAATAATCCGGTTGCTTCTGCTGATCAAATTTCTAATGCCAAAGCCCAATTGGAGAAATCCGCTACGCTTTTGAGTAAAAATAGTCGGCAAATAATTGTTAGTCAGTTAAATGATGCTATCAGTGGAGGCAATGCTTTGCTTTCTGCTTGCAGTGGGTCTGCTTTTGACCCATCAACTACTGGTGTTTTAAAGTCAGCTGTTAATTCAGCAAGTGTTGCGCTGGCTAGTGCCTTAACATCACCCGATATATTGAAATCTGATTCATCAGCGATTATTTCCGGTATCAGTCAACTAAAAACTACTTTTGAAGTTACCAGCAACAAACTGGATAGCCTAATAAATGGCGCTGTGAAGATAACTGGCAATGGATTAACTCAAGATTCATTTAATAGCCTAACAACAACTTTAAACCAAGCAATAAATACCAGATACAGTATTACTGATCTCCAGAGTTTAAAGGACACCGGTAATAATTTGCGGCTTGCGATTTGGTCCACGGTGCCCACTAATTCTAATTTAAATCAGTTAAAAAAACAATTTAAAATCTGCAATTGGGGATGCCACTAAGAAACTTGGCGATGTCAATAATCCTCTTGATTTAGCTTCCACAAGGAATTTAAATAGTGCCATGAACTTGGGGAGCAGTGTATTGGATAGCGGAACAATTGATCAAACTCAACTTACCAACGCTTTAAATACCGTTTCATTCTTCGTGGCTAACGCTGCTAATTTTAATTTTTCAGGACCGGTTGAAGTAAAGCTTCAAAATATTGATTGGCAGACAGATCCAAGTATTTATATCGGCAATGGTGATCCGACTAATGTTCCAATGATGATTTATAATTCGTCAGCAGGGACGGTTTCGTTTGGTGATACAGCAGTTACGCAAACTCAGCTGAATAATACCAAAACTGGCTGGACTACAACCTACACACTGCCAGTTTCTTTGACCACATTTTTTAATTCCCCAAATTGGCAGAACTATGTCAGAGTTGCTTATTATCTTGGTGGAATTTACGCGGCAACTTATGCACCAACAACTCAGGCTGATTTTGACAATGGTAATGCGGCGACAACAGGTTTGCTTTACCATTATGGGTCTAACTTTAGTACCATTGGTGGAACTACCACTCTTGATTTAAAGACTGCCAGTCCACTGACTAAAGAAATTAACAATCAGGTTTTTGCAGTTAACACTTCAATTAACTCTGCTGGCCAAACCACTTTGACTGTAAACGCAAAGAGGGTTGGAACTGGGACTGCTGATGCTGTCATGCAGTTTACTTTAGATCTTCGACAGTGGTCAAAAGACACCGGTCTGAATATTCCTCGTCAGACAATTGATAATTCAGCAGTTACTGCTGCTTCTGCTGCGGTTATCAGAGCAAAAGCAGTAATGGATTCTGCTGCAACTGCAAGAACTTTAAATCCAACTTCTGATAACTTGGCTATTTATGCTAACGCTTCAGCTGCTTATTCTAATACTCTAGCTGCCAGTACGGCGGCTACAAATGCTTATAATTCAGCAGTTAGTGCCGCAAATTCTATTACAGTTACGGCTGGTCCCACGGGAGCAGACTTAAGTGATCTGTCTGGGCAGCCAGTATCTTGGACAACGAATTTTGGCAATGGATATTCAGTTAATACTAGCTCGTTTTCACCGTCAGAAAGTACTGATTTTAGTGGACCGGCAACAAACGGACTGGCTACTTTGAAATATGGAGTTCAAAGCCCAGTTCCAGCTGTAAATATCGCTAACTTGGACCGCACCATTAGTCAAGGAAATAACACAATTAGCGGTCATCTTGATTCTGCGGCCTGGTCTGCAGCTATTGGTACCTCAGATCCGGGAGATTTATTTAAGATCGTTGTCACAGATATCACTACTGGTAATTCTGCAGGCGGAACAATCAACTCAGTAAATAATCCGAGTGGATCTTGGTCAGTGAGCTTCAAGAATAATAATGGCGTTGCAACTGCCAACCAAGACTTTAATAAGGGCGATGTGTTAGTGGCTCAAGTTCAAAGGGTAAATTCAAAAACTGGTTTTACCACGGTTGGAACTTTGGGTTATTTGACTCCAACTAGTCAAAATAATGGTATTCCGGCTGGGCAAACCCCATTTGTCAACTTTGATCCAGCCGCTGTTTCGGCAGGTTCAAACAAATTGATCGGAACAATTACTAATATCACCTCACTGGGCACAAGCCAAAGCGCAGCGGATGGTAACAAAATGACCAGTTTGCCAGCTCCCGAAGATATAAATGCCTATATGGTTCAAGTAACAATTTATAATTCAGACGGTTCTCAATCATTTACCACAGCAACCCAAGCTAAACCAGACGGTACTTGGTCGACACAGGTTCCAAGTTTAAGTCCAGGACAGTTTGTGGAAGCTGTTACTAGAGTTCAAAACTCAACGGTAACTGAAAATGGAGTTGTTAGGCCTACTGGAACCGCGGTTAACGGTCTCAAAACTGTTGTTTCCGGGAAGTATTATGTTGGCGATCAAACTGAACCCTTGAGCTCTGCAGTTTCTGCTGCAAGTGCCGCTATTTCTTCCGGACAATCTGCCTTTGGGGCTGCTGATTCTGACTGGAATTCCTTAACTCAAGTTTTGCAGAATGCTCAAAATGTGTTGGGTTCAGCATCGGTTGCAAGTGACACATTGTTAAGTTCGGCTCCACTAATTAGTCAAGACGTAGTAGATGCTGCTGCAACTGCTTTAAATAATGCTTTAACTAGAGCTACCAAGAGTACTTCAGGATTATTGGAATCCATTTCTGCAGCTAGTGAGCTGGATTCTTCCCAATATACCGCCGACAGTTTTAAATTATTAACCCAAGCTTTAGGTTTAGCCCAATCTACTGCTGATAAAGCCAGTTCAAATATTGCAAACATTACTGCAGACGAGATTATTTCAGCAACTGCTGCGTTGAATAATGCAATCAAAAATTTGGTTTCTCAAAGCAGCCTTCAGACAATTAATTCTGCAGCTTCAGTTGCCTCGCGATTGGCAGGTGAAGTTAGCTCCTTAGCTGGAAATATCTTAAATTCTAAAACTGAGGTTGCTAATTCTCTGAGCGCGGCTAGCGAAGCGATTGTAAATGGGGATTGGGTTTCTGCTGCGATAACCTCCGCTGAGGTTTCCAAAGTCCTTGCCAGTGCTCAACAAGCTTTGGATATTGCTAATAGTTCTGCTAGTGAAGCAGCTGCTAAAGCAGCAATTGCGGAGTCTCAAGCTGCTAAAATTGATTCAGCCGATGCTTCATTTTCTAATGGGCAATCATTGGCATCAGCAGCATTATCTAAAGCAAGTCAGGCTGCAAATGATTTGAAGAATGCCAATGATAATTACAACAGTATTTTGGTAAATGCTACTCAAGTAGCGAACAGTTATACAGCAGCTGTTCAAAATACCAAAACTTGTGCGGAATCTGAGACTGCTTTAGCAGCTTCAAATGCTGAAAGTCAAAACCAAATTGCTGCAAATGCTGTTCAAAAGGCAACCGAAGCCTTCACAGCTGCATCCAGTGCGGCATTAATAGCTTCAGCAGCGGGCAATGGTAGTGATGTGACAACGGCGCGAAGTGCTCAGATTCAAGCGTTAGCAGAATCTCAAATAGCAAATGATGTAATCAAAGAAATCAATGATGCCAAAGATGCTGCCCTTTTAGCCTTAACTCATGCCCAGTCTGCAGCCATACTTGCTGGGAATAGTCCTTTAGCTGACCAAAATGTTCAAAAGACAACTGATGCGTTTAATTTTGTTAGTGCCGCTGTTTTTAAGGCATATGGTATTGCTGCTTCTGCTGCCAAGGATGCCAATGAAGCTACAGATGCTTTGAATAATGCGATTTCCAATTCTGCTTCGGCAAGTGTTGCTCAACAGTTAGCGGATTCTAAGCTAGCGGCTAGCCAAAGTGCTTCTCAGGCTTTAAGCGATGCTCTTAAATCCGCAGCTGATTCAGCAAGCGCGGCCTTAAGTCAAGCAAATGATCAATCTATTCAAAACATGATCACTGCTCAAAAAGCAGCTGAAGATGCATTGAGTGCTGCCCAAAAATTGGCCAGTGATAGTACTGCTAAAGCTTTATCAGCAGCGCTAAGTTCGGCTGGTGCTTCCGCAAGTTCTGCTTTGAGCGCGGCTGAACAACAAGCATCGCTGGCTGACAATAGCGCATCTCAAGCTTTATTGGCTGCGCAAAATTCTGCTGCGGTTGCTCTTGAATCAGCTTCTGCATCAGCCAGTTCTAGTGCTTCTAAAGCACTGGCTAGTGCAGTGGCATCTGCAAGTGCATCCGCTTTGGCAGCAATATCAGCTGCAAATTCCGTTGCTACAGAAGACTTAACAACGCTCAAAAATTCTGCAAGTGTCGCTGTTGATTCGGCTAATGCCTTGGCAAGTGCAAGTACCCAAAAAGCATTATATGAAGCCTCCATCGCAACTTCGGCCTCGGCCAGTGCTGCAGTAAGTGCCGCCCAGCGAGTAGCGGACACTGCAAGTGCTTCAGCTCAAAAAGCTTTAAGTGAAGCAAAGCAGTCAGCTGAAGACTCTTTAGCTTTGGCATTAAATAGTGCAAGTGTAAGTGCGCAAAATGCTTTGAATGAAGCTTTAGCAAGCGCTAGTTCTTCAACAAATGCCGCTTTGAGTGAAGCCCAGGTTAAAGCTTCTGCTGCTCAACAAAGTGCTTTGGATCAATTAGCGTCAGTTCAGCAGTCAGCAAGTACTGCTTTGCAATCAGCTGATACTTCGGCAAGTGCTAGTGCATCTAAAGCGGTATCTCAAGCTCTTGTCAGTGCCAGTGCCTCTGCTAGTCAGGCAATCGCCGATGAAAAAAATCAGGCTTCTATTGCGGATTCCAACGCTTCGGCATCATTATCTGCAGCCGTTGAGTCTGCTAACGCTGCTTTGCAAGCTGCCTCTGCTTTTGCTAGTGCCAGTGCTGCCAAGGCTCTTGCTGATGCTTTAGCAATTACAAGCGCTTCTGCAAGCACAGCTATTGAATCTGCTAAGGCCAGCGCAGCAAGTGAGAATGTCTCCGCGGCTTTGCAATTAAGCAATGCGCAAAGATCTGCTGCTGATGCCTTAAAAGAAGTTGAAGCCAAGGATAGTGCCAGTGCGTCAAGTGCTTTGTCTAGTGCAGTTGCCAATGCAAATTCAATTGCGGCGCGGAAATAAGCGCTGCTCAACAAAGTGCTTATGCTGCAAGTGAAAGCGCCGCTAAGGATCTATTAAATGCTAAAAAATCAGCTGATGTCGCTTTAAGTGCTGCTTTGCTTTCTGCAAGTCAAAGTGCCAGTGACGCATTGGCCAAGGCAATTGCTAACGCCAGCGAATCGGCAAGTACAATTATCGCTCAGGCTCAGGCAAAGATTACTGCTGAAAGTGAGGCTAATCAGCAAGCTTTGAATCAGGCTAAAAGTGATGCCAGTCAAAGTGCTGCTAAGGCTTTAGTAGAAGCTTTGGCTAGTGCCAGTGCCTCGGCTCAAGCGATGATTGATTTAGCAAAACAGGATTCCCTTACTGCAATTAATTCCGCTGCCCAAGCCTTATCAGCAGCTCAAAAAGCTGCAAACGATGCTTTGGCCTCAGCCTCTGCTAGTGCGGCAATAAGTGCGGCCACTGCGTTATCCGATGCTTTGACTTCGGCAAATGCTTCAGCTGCTAAGGCAATTAGTGATGCTGAACAAAAGGCTGATTTGATTAATGCTCAAGCTTTGCTGAATGCTATCCAATCAGCCAGTGCCAGCGCTCAACAGGCCTTAGCAGAAGAAAAGTCCAGTGCTGAAAGTTCGGCAAATGCAGCCATTAGCGCGGCAATCAGCGAGACCGAAAGTAAAGGAGCAGCAATTGAACAGAGTTTGAGTGACTCTTTAACTAATGCGATTCAATCTGCCAGTGTTGCTTTGAAACAAGCCTCTGAGGCTGCAGATGCTAATACAGCTAAAGCAGTATCCGATGCCTTATCACTAGCAGCGGCATCCGCAGCTAATGAATTAAAAGCTCTTAATGACGAGTTGGCCCAAGCACTTGCCACGATCCATACCTTGGTAAGCTCAGCTTCTGCGCAGGCCAGCGCGTCAGCAAGCACGGCAGCTTCAATAGCGGCCAGCGATAAAGCCTCAGCAAGTGCCAGCATTGCTGCTTCGACTGCCGCAATGACCAGTGCGGCAGCCAGTGCAAGTGCGGCTGCTTCAATTTCAGCAGCAAATTCTGTTTCTAACAACGGAACCCTTGCACTCGGCCAGACTGAAAATTCTAATAGTCTAGGTACAAATGTTAACTCATCATCCAATAATCAGATTCTCTCAGGCTCCATTGTTGGATCAAACCAAAATATTGTTCCTGTCGTCTCTGGAGCCAATAACTCTGGTACTGCTATTAGTAAATTTAACCAGTCTGTGGACAATAATTCTTCGATAGACAGTTTGTATTGGGTTGAAAAATCCGGTGACACTATTTTGACTAGTAAGGATTTGGATAGATATTCCGACAAAAATTTTGCTGTTTCAAAGAAGTTGGGTTCAATTAATTCCGGGTCCGTACTTCACATTGTTGCGATTGTAACAAATGGAGTAACCACGAGGTTTAAACTTAGCAATTCAACTTATATTACCGGGCTGAAGACTTTCAGCAAATTTATCAGCGTTGGCAAAAATTACCATACTGATTTATATACTGGAAGAGAATTCATTGTTTCCTCTAAGAAAGGAATATTTGAATACACCGGCAAGAAGTTTGCAGATTCTAGTCGAATAAGATATCTCAAAGTTGGAACGATTCTTCATGTAAAAGCAATCGTTCGTTCAGGGCGCACTACTAGATTCTTGCTTACAAACGGCAGATATGTTTCTGGAAATAAAGCTTTGGTTTCTGTTACTAAAACTAAATAGTTTGTAAAACAAGAAAAGTCTCCAGAAGTTTTCAAACAACTTCTGGAGGCCTTTTATTTCTTATAAGTTCTAATTTTTGGCGGAATATAACTGTTCATAAATTTATAAATGTTGTCTAAAGAATTCGAAAAAAGTAATTTTTCTCGGTCATCTTTTGGCAGAAAAGCATTAGTGACCATATTATCAAACATCGCTTTTAGGGGATCATAGTAACCGTTGACGTTGTAAAAAACGCAGGGGTTTTGATTGTCTCCCAATCTAGCCCAGGAAAAAGCCTCGGTTATTTCTTCTAGAGTCCCTGGCCCACCAGGAAGGGCAAGACAGCCATCAGATAAATCCATCATTTTTTGTTTGCGAACATTTATATTCTCTACGATGGTCAAATTAGTGAGCCCTTCAAAAGATGCATTGCGATCAACAAGTTGTTTGGGCATAATCCCGTGAACTTGACCATGGTTTTTAATTACTTCTTTTGCTAAGATTCCCATTAATCCGATGCCACCCCCGCCGTACACTAGTTCTAAATCATGAGATACTAACCAGTCACCAATTTTTTTAGCTGCGTTTTTATAAATTTCTTTATTTCCGGTTGAGGCTCCACAGTAGACTGCAATAGATTGCATATTCGTTCCTTCTTTAAAATAATTTTAATTAATATCTTACTATACTTTTTTGGCATTTTCATTGAAAAAAATAAAGTCGATACTGTTCTAATTTTACGATAAGTTCTATAATTTATTTGAATCAAAAAGGGAGGATTCTATGGAAAATAATGATGTCCAAACCAGATTTCATCGCATTTTAGTTGGTGTTGACACTTCAGATGACGCTCAGTTTGCTTTTCAAAAGGCAATTGAAAGAGCCAAAGAAGATGGGTCAGACTTGATTATAACTACTATTATTGAACACGTTAAAGACAATCCAGATCCTTTATTGGACAAAGATTTTCTCCATCAAAAACATGCGGATATTGAAACTCAGGTAAATAAGTATAAAGACCAAGCTTTGGCTGCCGGAGTGAAAAATGTTGAGACCATTGTAGCCGAAGGTGACGCTGGGGAAACAATTGTTAAAAAAGTTATTCCTGCTTCAAAGGCTGATTTGCTAATTGTTGGATCATTAGACAAAAAGGGTGTCAGCAAAATCTTTGGGTCCCAAGCAGCGTATATGGCAAAATATGCACCAATTTCTGTTATGGTGGTTAGGCCATAAGCTTGGCCGCTGTTCTTGACAGTTATTAAATTAAAAGTATACTAGAAATAATTTAATAATGTCAAAGTTAAAGATGAGTAGGCAGTTTCAATTTGTTAAAGAGAGCTCTGTTAAGGTGAAAGAGAGTACAAATAACTGTTGAAGATGGTCTTTTTATAAATGTAAAAGTGAGAATTATTTCGAACTTTGCCGGGTTGTTTCCGTTAATTAACAGTAATAAGGTGATGTTTTATATCACGAATTAAGGTGGCACCACGGCTAAACGTCCTTATCTCATTTTGGAGATTTGGGCGTTTTTATTTGATTTGACAGTTATTTAAAAATATATTTTAGGGGTGTTGTGTGATGAAGAAAAGATTTAAACGAATAGCCAGTATTGTACTGACATTGTTTGTTGCTATTTTGGTTTTGGCCGGATGTGGTAAGAGCAGTTCTTCGCAAAAAGCTCAATTAAAAACACCAGGAACCTTAACAATTGGGCTGGAAGGTGCTTTTGCACCATATTCTTACCGACAAAATGGTAAGCTGACTGGATTTGAAGTTGAACTTGGTAAAGATTTGGCTAAAAAGGCTGGCTTAAAAGTCAATTTTGTTCCAACAAAGTGGGACTCATTGATTGCCGGGGTTGCAGATAAAAAATTTGATTTAGCTTTAAATGATATTGATGTTACTAAAGCTAGAAAGAAAAACTTTTTATTTACTAAACCGTACATTTATTCTAAATACATTCTTATTACCAAGAACAACAGTTCAATTAAAAAGATTCAAGATATCAAGGGCAAGAAGATTGGTGTTGGTGTCGGAACGGATAACGAAACAAAAGCTAAGAAATTTGGCGCAAACACAGTTCCTTCTAGTGAGTTAGCAACAACTATCCAACTTATTGAAGAAGGGCGGATTGATGGAACAATTAATTCTCGCGAAGCCTTTTTGGCTTACAAGAAAGATCAACCAAGTGCCAAGGTTAAAGGAATTGTTGTCCCAACTAGTGAAATAAAGCCAGCCAAAGTGGCAGGTCTTATCAATAAGAATAATAAAGGTTTGAAAAAGAAACTTGATAAAGCTCTTAAAGCCCTTAGAAAAGACGGAACTTTAAAAAAGCTTTCACAGAAGTACTTTGGTGCTAATATTACCAAAAAGTAAATCTTGAAAATTTTTGAAAGGATCTAACTATGTGGGATACAATTGTTAGCTCGACTCCTCAAATTGTTCAGGCTGGATTAGAATTTACCATTCCGCTTTCAATAATCTCTTTTGCTCTGGGATTCATTATTTCGATCTTTACTGCAATGATTCGAATATCTAATCCTAAGGGAAATATTGTTTTTAAACTTCTTTGGCGATTTTTAAAACTGATCGCAGACTTTTATGTTTGGTTGTTTAGATCTACTCCTGAGTTGGTCCAGTTATTTATTGTATTTTTTGGATTACCCAACATTGGCATTCAATTTCCTGCATTTACTGCCGGGATTGTCGTATTTTCGCTAAATACTGGGGCTTACTGTTCGGAGTCAATCAGAAGTGCAATTCAATCCATTCCGGAAGGGCAGTGGGAAGCTGCTTCTTCTATTGGGATGAAGTACTGGCAGGTAATGAGTCTGATTATATTTCCTCAAGCAATCAGAGTTGCTTTACCACCGCTTTCTAATTCGTTTATTTCCTTAGTTAAGGATACTTCACTTGCTAGTTCAATTACGATTACAGAAATGTTTATGGTCAGTCAACAAATTGCCGCAAAAAATTACGAACCTCTTTTAATGTACAGTATCGTTGCCGTATATTATGCCGTAATCTGTACATTGTTGACCTGGCTGCAGCATTATTTGGAAAAAAGAACCTCAAGGTATTTGATTAATCGAGGAGCATAACAATGATAAAGTTAGAGCACATCAATAAACAATTTAAAGGTAAATATGCCCTGAAAGATATCAATCTTTCGATTAACAAAAATGAAACCACCGTTATTCTCGGGCCCTCTGGCGCTGGTAAATCAACATTACTGAGAACACTTAATCTGCTTGAGCAGCCTCAAAGTGGTTTATACCAGATTGATGATCAATCGGTAGATTTTAGTAAATATATTTCTCAAAATCAAATTCTGACCATTCGAAGAATGACGGCGATGGTGTTTCAAAGTTGGAATTTATTTCCTCATTTGAAAATCCTCCAAAATATTACTGAAGGACCAATTCATGTTTTAAAACAAAGTAAGTCAAAGGCCCAAGAAAATGCTCGTCATCTGCTGAAATTGGTCGGGTTACCCGATGTTGAAGGAATGTATCCAAATCAACTTTCAGGTGGTCAGCAACAACGAATTTCAATTTGTCGGGCGTTAGCCATGGATCCAAAGTACACTTTGTTTGATGAACCCACTAGTGCTTTGGATCCCGAAATTGAGGCGCAGGTTTTGCGAATCCTTTTAAAGTTAGCTGCCCAAAAGCGGTCTATGATTGTGGTCACTCACAATATGGAGTTTGCAAAAAAGGTTGCCGACCAGATTGTTTTTGTTGAAAATGGGCAAATTGAATTTACTGGCAGCCGTGAGGAATTCTTTGATGAACCAAGTGGAAGAATTCATGATTTCCTTACTGCGATGGAACTTTAAAATTAATTTGAGAGCTAGTTTCCTTAATCACTGGAGACTGGCTCTTTTTTAATTACTCTATTTCCACTTTGTTAAATAATGGGCAGAAATAAAGTTTTAGAAGAGTAGCCTTAAAAGTTTGGGAAGTAAAAAGTAAAAGAAGTTGTATAATAAAAAATAGCGGACTGAGGGCCATAATTTAGGCAACTTTTTAACTAATGACTCAGTCTGAAATTTTTTGAAGGAGAAGTGGCAAAATGTTAAATCTCAAAGAAAGCCCAGCCGAATTCAAACGAATTTTAGTTGGTGTCGATCCATCAGCTGATGCGCAGTATGCCTTTGAACAAGCAATTCAAAGAGCAAAAGAAAATAACGCAGATTTAATTATTACTAACATTATTGAACGAAGAGACAATAATAAATCACTTATTTTAAACAAAGATTTTCTTCATAAAAACCATGCTAATCTTGAAGAGGAGATTAATGATTATCGAGATCAAGCGTTAGCCGATGGAGTAAAAAACGTTGAGACAATTGTTGCTCAAGGAAATGTTGGAGAAACGATAGTGGGAAAAGTTATTCCCAAATCCAATGCTGACCTTCTAATTGTTGGTTCCCTCGATAAAACAGGGGTTAGCAAATTTTTTGGATCCCAGGCAGCTTATATGGCTAAATATGCACCGATTTCCGTTATGGTATTGCGAAAATGAGAATTTAAAAGGCTTACTTCCATTTGGAAGTAAGCCTTTTAATATGTTATGTGCGTTTATATGTGTTTTTTATGTTCTATGTCAGTATGTGTGTTTAGTTTAAGCTTTTTTAATTAATAATTATTTTGCAGTTACGTTAAGAAGGACGGCACCGAGTCCCTTATCAAATGTTGCCCGCCAATTTCCAGCAGTTAATTTTTCTGGAAGTAGGAAAGTCCCACTTGATACTCTCTGACCTTTAGTTAGTGGGTTACCCTGTTGTTCAAGCTTGCTAACCAACCAGTGTAATGAATTTAATGGGTTGCCAAGAACTTCTGATGAAGCCCCATCTTTAAGTTTCTTGCCATCATGGAAAAGTTCACAATGAACATTTGCTAAGTCGTCAACGTTATCAAATAATTTATCAGTATCTACTTCATTATCATAGACGACGTATCCCCCCACAGCTGCGTCAGCCATAACATTGTACTTTGATAAGTCTGGGAACCAATCTTTAAATCTTGAATCAGGAACTTCAACTGCAGCTGCTACTTGAGTCTTATGTAGCAAATCTTCTAATGAGTCTGAAGCTTTCAGATCTTCTTTTGCTTTAAAAAGCATTTCGACTTCAGCCAATGGTTCCATCATTTCGTTATGATGAAGCGTGACTGGTGACTGAAGAAAGTGACTTTGGACTTGAGCTCCATAAAGGGGTGAATCGGAATCAAACATGTCTTGAGTTTGTTTGCTGGTTAGTGAGACTTTATAGCCACCGACTGGTTCTTTCTTTAATTCAGTTAAGCGAGCCTGCACTCGATAAGCAGCATCTTCTGTATTTACTTTGTTGTAATCTTTCATAAGAAGTGGCTTGTGAGTTTCATATGCGTTAAATAAGTCATTTGCGAATTGTTCTTCATCTTTAGTTAAGCTTTGTGTCTGTTTTTTTAAAGTATCCATAGGAATTACCTCCGAGTAATTTTCCGTCCCCACTTATGGATGTTTAGTGAGGGCAACAACGTTTGCAACATTTACCAAAACAATATTTGAAATACTAATCTCACTTGGACTCTTTTCTGAGCTACTAATACCAGCTTCCATATGTCCTCACCACCTTTTTTGATAAAATTTCATTAAACAAAAAGCGCCCTTTAACCGTTTGTCACAGTTAAAAGGGCGCTCATGCGCGGTACCACCTTTATTCGTAATCTTAAAAGATTACCTCAAACAGACAACTTGAATTATCTGCGGACACAATAATGGGTGTTCCCAGCAAAGTCTACTAAAACTTTTGACCTTGCAGCTTGGAGATGATTATTACTCAAATTGATTTCTGCTTCACACCGAACAGCAGCTCTCTTAGAATCAAATTAAAGTAACGGTTCTCCTCATTGCTTTTTAATTTAAATTTAATGATTGACAATAACTTAAACCCTTTAAAATAAAATGTCAACACCTAAATCTAAATTTTTTCTGGTATACTATTTATAAAATATGATTTTTTCTAATTTTTGAAGTCATTAAAAGGAGAATATATATGAAGGCAATAATCACTGTCATCGGTCATGATCAAGTTGGAATTGTGGCAAAAGTTTCTGCAAAATTGGCTAGTTTAAACGTAAATATCAATGATATTTCCCAAACGTTAATGCAAGAATATTTCACTATGATGTTAGTGGGCGAATGGGATGATAAGAAAATTAGCTTTGACACCGTTAAAAAGGCAATTGCTGACCTTTCTAAAGAAACTGGCTTAGATATCCGAATTCAACGCGAGGAATTATTTGACGCGATTCAAAAACTATAGGAGATTAAAATGGAATCAAAACAAATTCTTGAAACAATTCGAATGATTTCCGAAGAAAATTTGGATATCAGAACTATTACCATGGGAATTTCTTTACTTGATTGTATTGATAGCGATGGTGCAAAATCTAGACAAAAGATTTATGAAAAATTAACTACCAGCGCTAAAGACTTAGTAAAAGTTGCCGATCAAATTGAATCTCAATATGGAATTCCAATCGTAAACAAGCGAATTTCAGTGACGCCGATATCTTTAATTGCGGCAGCCAGTGATGACAAAGATTACGTTGCTTACGCCAAGACAATGGATAAAGCGGCAGAGACTTTAGGGGTGGATTTAATTGGTGGCTTCTCTTCTTTGGTTCAAAAAGGATATCAGATTGGTGACCATAGGCTGATTGAATCAATTCCAGAAGCTTTAAACGAAACAAAGCGAGTTTGCAGTTCCGTAAATGTTGGTTCTACTAGAGCCGGAATAAATATGGATGCGGTTAAACAAATGGGCGAGATAGTTAAACAGTTAGCGGCAATCGATCCTGTTAGTTGCATGAGCTTGGTAATTTTTGCAAATGCGGTTGAAGATAATCCCTTTATGGCCGGAGCCTTTCATGGTGTCGGGGAAGCAGATCGGGTTATTAATGTTGGAATTAGTGGGCCAGGTGTAGTAAAGCGGGCCTTGGAAGGTGTTAAAGGTGAATCAATTGATACAGTTTCGGAAACAATTAAGAAAACAGCCTTCAAAGTAACTCGAATGGGGCAGTTTGTTGGCAATATTGCTGCTAAAGAATTAGGGGTTCCATTTGGGATTGTTGATTTATCATTAGCCCCAACGCCCGCCAAAGGTGATTCAGTTGCTGAAATTTTGGAAGAAATTGGTTTGCAAAGTGTTGGTGCTCCGGGAACTACGGCAACGTTGGCATTGTTAAATGATGCTGTCAAAAAGGGTGGCGTTATGGCCTGCGAACATGTTGGTGGCCTTTCTGGTGCATTTATTCCAGTTTCTGAGGACAGTGGCATGATTAAGGCAGTTTCTCATGGGAACTTGAACATTGAAAAGTTGGAAGCAATGACGGCCGTTTGCTCGGTTGGATTGGATATGATAGCAATCCCCGGAGACACACCGGCGACGACAATTAGTGGAATGATTGCTGATGAAGCGGCTATTGGAGTTATCAATAATAAAACAACGGCTGTGAGAGTAATTCCGGCAACTGGCAAAAAAGTCGGTGATACGGTTAATTTTGGTGGCTTATTTGGTTCAGCCCCAGTAATGCCGGTAAATAAAAATAGTTCGGCGGACTTCGTAAATAGAGGTGGAAGAATTCCGGCGCCGATACATTCGTTTAAAAATTAAGTGCTCCGAAGAGCGGGTGACCCCGTGTGCTAAGGACTCTATCGCTCTTGCCAGGTTTTAGGCAAGGGTGATAGAGTTCTTAGCATTTCAGGGGTCAGCTCTTCGGAGCACGACAACGAAGCACAAAGAAGTAAGCGAGTTGTTAACTTAAAGGCGCTATCGCTCTTGCCAGGTTTTAGGCAAGGGTGATAGAGTTCTTAGCATTTCAGGGGTCAGCTCTTCGGAGCACGACAACGCAGCGCAAAGCAGTAAGCGAGTTGTTATCTGAAAGACGCTATCGCTTTTGCCTGTTTTTGGGCAGAAGTGATAGCGCTCTTAGCATTTCAGGGGTCAGCTCTTCGGAGCACGACAACGCAGCGCAAGCGAGTAGTTAGCCAAAAAACAGTATCGTTTTTTTACTTTTTTGAGGTGGAGAAGGCATATGGTTCTTAGCATCCAGCAACCAGATCTTCTCTGCAAGAAAATATTTGTCTAAAAAAAGGGCAACAAAAGTGCCAAATCCAGTTTGCAAGTTGGATTTGGCACTTTTAGATAAACATTTAATTAATCATTTTAATTAACTGCGATCAACATTATTTTCCTTTAAATATTTGCTCAAAGGTTCCAAATTTTCGGCATAGTAGCGCCTCTTGAAGTCGGCGATTGTTTTAGCATCAAATTGATCTGGATTCAAAGCGAGTTTTTCAACAGGAATTGGTCTTTCATTGGTAATTTTGACATCAATCATCACAGGCTGACCTTTTTTAGTTAGCTCGACAGCTTTCTCAAAAGCAGGACCCAATTCGTCAACCTTGGAAACTGTTATTCCAGTCATTCCCTGACCCTCGGCAATTTTTGCAAAGTCGGTTTGCGGCAAACTAATTCCAAACCATTTTTGGCCATCATCTTCTTGTTCATCTTCGATAAATCCTAAAGCATCATTTGAAAAGGTGACATTGATAATTGGTAAGTGGTAACCGACTTGGGTGCTTAAGTCCTGCATTATCATAGCAGCTGCACCATCGCCAGCGAGGTTAAATACTTGACGATTTGGATAGTCTAATTTAGCAGCAATTGCTCCGGGAGCACCAACCCCCATGGTAGCGAACAAACCTGAGGTTATCCATCTTTGCTTGCCGTTTACTTTTAATAATCTAACAGCATTTTGGGTAACATCACCGACGTCAACAGAGTAAATCGCATCTTCAGTTGAGATTCGATTGATCTCCTTAAATACTGGTTCATATCTGAGCTTCTCTTCGGTTCGATTCATCATTTCATCTTGATAATCATGCCAATTTGTTACATTTTCGACGTGGATTTATACCAACCGGAAGGATCTGTTGAAGAACCCGTATCAATGAATTTTTGTAAAGTCTTTTTTGCATCTGCTAACATGGCAACATCAGTTTTATGACGTTTACCTAGCATTTGCGGGTTGTTATCGACTTGAATGAACTTTGCTGATGGCTTGAACATTACTTCTGCAAAAGGATAGTTTGAACCAACAAACATAATCAAATCAGTTTCTTTTAAAGCTTCGTTAGCAGGCTTTGAAGCAACCCTTGCTGCTGATCCTAATAATGATTCGAATTCGTAGGGAACAATTTCTTTGGCCAGATCTGAGGTTACCACAGGCATTTGAAACTTCTTAGCGAACTCCATGATTTCAGAAGCAGCACCTTTGGCTCCTGTTCCAATGTATAGAAGCGGTCTTTTGGCTTGTTTAATTAAGTTTAGTGCTTTTTTAACTTGATCATCGGAAGCTGCGGAAAGGACTGGACGAGCAAAATTAGCTGCTGCACTGTAATAGCCATCGGCTGGGATCTCTTTGTTAGCTAGATCATTAGGAATAGTAACAAAAGCTGGTCCATTTTTAGCAAAAGCATTTCTAATTGCTTCATCAAGAACATGTGGTAAGCTTTCTGCGGTTGTCACGGTTCTAGCATAGACTCCAGCATCTTGGAACCATGGATCTTCATTAAATTCTTGGAAGAAATCCTGATTCATTAAAGCCTGAGGGTTTTGGCCAATTATAAATAAGGCCGGAACTTTATCGGCTTTGGCATCATAAGCTCCTTGGAAAAGATGCGTTGCTCCAGGTCCCGCAGACCCAAAGGCAACCCCAATGTGGCCGGTTAGCTTGGTGTCAGCAACTGCAGCTAGTGCGCCAACTTCCTCATGACGAACGTGGATATATTTAATCTTATCTTGTTCTATATTTAAGGCATACATGATGTTGTTTATCGTCCCACCAGGAATTCCATAAATATGAGTGACTCCCCAACTTTCTAATGTATGAAGAGCAGCAATGACTGAATTAATAGTTTTTGCCATAAATAAATCCTTCTTTCTCATTAAGGTACCAATTTACTTTCCGCCAGTAATGTTAAGAAAAAAGTGAGCTAAATTCAAAAATAATGACGTTTTAATCTTGTGGTAATTCAAGTCTTAATAAGTTAATATACCCACTGACCATTTTCTTTGTGGATTCCTAAGAAGAAGCCATTATTCACATCGGCTTCGGCTTTTTTGACGGCTTCAGTTTTAATTTCTAATGGAGCTTCATCCAAAATGTCGCGGACATCTTTAACCGTTATTTTTTTGTTTGTTTTAGAATTTACTTCGTCAACAAAATGTTGATCAATTACTCGCTGGACATCTGTAACTACATTTTCGGGGTATCTTGTATCGTCTAAAAATAAGACTTCAGATTCATAAATAAAGCGGTTTAATATCTGATTATAAGTTGGTTGTGAGTCCATTATTTTTCACCTCCATCTTCGAAATAAACATAATCCAGAATCAATATTAAAGTAAACTAAAACGACCTAGAAAATAGTACTTAAACAATTTTAATAACCGCGAAGCAAAAATTTGTTTAAATGTTCGCGTGAGTTTAAAAAAATTAAAGGTTTTCGACTTTAGAAAACCAAACAGCACAACAAAGCCTAACTTTAAAAAAATTGGGTTTTGTTGTGATTTTGTTATTTAAAATCTCGTTGGAGGTGGTATATTTGTTCTTAACGAAAATAATTTATGGAGAATTTTATATGGAGAAGTGTAAATGAAAAAATTTTGGTCAAAAGTATTGATCTTTGTTGCAGCAATTGGACTGATGGGTGGCTTTTCTTACCAAGTATTCGCATCTTCTGGGGCAACAATTAAGCAGTCTCAATACACCGCATTAAGTGCAAGTGCAGGCTCCAATAGCTGGCAGACCATTTTAGCGGACTTACTTGGATCCACAAAATCCGTTTCTGCTTTGGGACAAGCAGCTAACCAAGCAATCTTTGATCGTAATTCTGTTTTAGCAAGCAGTATGGGGACACCAGATCCTAGTAATCCAAAATCTTGGGCTGACAGCAAAATATCTCAATTAGGGCCAGAATATAATCAAGATAAGAAATTTGATAAAAAGATGGTTCCCCAAATTATTAACTGGATGAAAACTCTTCCCCAGAAGAACTGGACTATTTCTTCGGTTGCGGTTCCCGGTGAAAAAGGGCGAGCAACTTTCATTCCCGCTTCGAGTAAGAAAGCTTCCAAGCTTACGGTGATTGTCGGGCAAGGTTATCGAACCAGCTCACAATTACAGAAGGCTTCTGCATTGATGATTTTTCATGAATTAGGTTACAATGTTTTGGCCGTTACGGCTAATGGCCAAGAAAAAGGTGCTGGCAATTACATTAATTTTGGCTACAAAGACAAAAATGACTGGCCAATTTGGATCAATAAGGTTAACAAATACACTGGCAAGGGCTCAAAACAAGTCCTTTATGGCCAATCTATGGGAGGAGCAGTTGCAAATCAAGCTGCTGGATTATCTGATCTTCCTAAATCGGTCAAGGCGGTAATTTCAGATTGTTCCTTCTCTAACCTTAAGGAGCTTTTTTCAAATTTTTCCCAAACTAAAGGATCGGTTGTTAGTTCTTTTATTAACATTGATGAAGTTTTAAATTCTCTTGATGATAATTTATATAATTCCCAAGGCTTTCATTTAAGTGATGTTTCACCGATGGATTTGGTTAAAAATAGTAAACTGCCAGAATTAGTGATTGCGACCCAAGACGACCAGCTAATTCCAGCTTCGGAATCTCAAGAAATTTATAACAATATTCCCTCGTCCAAGAAACAGCTATGGATCTTGCAGGGTAAAGTAGGGGGTCACGCTAGTGCACCTTTTGCTGCATATAAGTACATTACTCATGTTAAAACCTTTTTGAAGAGTGTTGATAAGACATTGGTCCCTAAAAAGGCTACCAATCCTTATTAAACTAAAGTGGTGATTTAACCTATTTATCCTAAAAACTGATTTAGGGTAAATGAGTTGAATCACCATTTTTTAAAATTAATATTTTTTAAAGTTAAAAGGTTTGTATTGTCAAACAGCCATCGGTGGTAAAATGGGGATGTTCATTTGAATAATAAACATAAAATTTATGGGGGTTTTTATATGAAGAATAGAAAAACATTATTTTCTGTATTATTACTTTTAAGTACCGCTTCATTATTTGCTTTTAGTAGTCCGGCTCCTGAGGTTTCAGCTTCTAATTCAACACTTACTACATATCAGGCAAATGCAAAGACTAAGAAAGCTAAAAAAGCTAAGAAGGCCGCTAAAAAGACAACCAAGAAGACAACGACTACTACCACAACTACCACGACAACAACCACAACTGCTCCAAAGACTGTCCAATTTACTTCAACAAGCAGTTCTGCCAGTTCAACTCCCGCTGCATCTTCTAGTGCCGCACCAAGTGCTGCATCTTCTTCAACTACACCTGTCCATTATACTGGTCATGCACTTCAAGGACCTCTGGAGTTGTTGTTTGGTGCTTTAGGTTTAGGCGGACTTGTATTCTGGTAATTTGAATTATATTCAAATTAATTTTTGTGATTACTAATAATTAAGTTTTAAAAAGTCACCGTTTGGTGGCTTTTTTTGTTATATTTACAGTGAATATTCCTGAAGGGGTGATAATTTTGTGTGGCCGTTTTCGTTTTGATCCTGACAAAAATAAAGAAATTCACGATATTTACCAAATTGCTACTAGAAATGGGTACTTACCAAAAACTGGGGAAGTATTTCCCTCAGATCCGACTGCTTTGGTGCTTGTAAGAAATCATAAAATTGATGTTATTTCAATGGAGTGGGGATTCCCTGGTTTTAAGCCAAAGCAATTGTTAATAAATGCTCGAGCAGAAACTGTTACAAGCAAAAGAATGTTTGCACAGCCTTTTTTAACTCGTCGATGTGTTTATCCTACCAGTGGCTTTTTTGAGTGGAGTAAGAATAAGCAAAAATATTGGTTTGATTATGGTGAAAAGCCACAACCACTTTATATTGGCGGTTTTTTTAATAACTTTGATAACAAATCAAGAAGTATCCTAATTACCACCAGCCCTAATGACTCTGTCTCTCCAATTCATAATCGGATGCCCCTTATTTTGAGGAAGGATCAAATAAGAGACTGGCTTACAAATTATCAATATGCTTCAAAAGTAATTAATCAAGAAATGCCGTTATTGCAAAGGAAACTCATAAACAAATAAAAATAGTCGATACGTTTGAGTATCGACTATTTTTAATTTGAATTAATCTAATCGCTTATGTTTTGAGCTTTCAAAATCAAAAACAATAAACCCTAATAAACCTAAAACAGAAATAATTAATCCACTAGCAAATCCAGGAATTCGGTATTTCAGCGAAACATGATTTGTTCCGGATTGGAGTGGCAATTTAATCATACTTCCATAACCACTGGCAACTTTGACTTTTTTATTATTAATCGTCGCATTCCATCCTTCGTCATAAGGGATACTGACATATAACTCTTTTTGGTTATATAAGTTATTAACAGTGCCACTCACATTTTGTTTTGTTTGGGTTGGGTTAAATGAAGTTGGTTTTAAATATTGAACAAGAGAAGCAAATTTAGCTTGATCTAGGCTAACTAAATTAACATCTGAAGTTATCGAAGCTTTATTACTACTGATTCCCAGGTCAATTGTTTGGCCTTTTTTGAAGCTTCCGAGATTCACTAAATTCTGTTTGGATTTATCTCCGGAATTATCTTTGACCACTCGATTTTTTATTTTAATCGAACCATATTTAACAATCTTTGCGGAGGCATTCATATATACTGGGCCGGATACCTTGGCAATTTTATAAATATGAAAACGATACTTGTACTTCTTACTCTTGTTGGAACGAGTTGTTTTTACATTTGTTAGTTGCACTAGATAAGGTGATTTGGATGGCTTTAAAGCCTGGAGTGAATTTTCCAAATTTGCAAAAATTTTGGTTTTCGATAATTTTAGTGAACTAAAATTCTTTGATACTGGGAATCCAAGCCCTAGATAATAAGGATTTTGGGCCATTTGTTTAGTTGAGGTATCAAGGGTGTACTTAACGCCCAAAAGCATCTTAGAAACGTCACTTGATCCGGCTGATTTGATTCTGCGACTATTTTTACTGTAAAGGCCAAGCGATTCTTGCATTTGTCGGTAGCTATTATTTACGGTCGAAGAATAATCGGTTAAACCATTAAAAGCAAAAGTTTCAGGATCATTGTAACCAACGTATGTCCCACCAAAGGCTTTATTTAATAAAGTATCTGTTTGGACCACTCTAAAAATTTTATTTGTCGAGTATGTGCCAGTCTTTTTAAACAAATTTGTTCCCTTAGTAATGATTTTTGCGTAATGTTTTTGGTTACCAAAAGCGACATCGTGGAAGGAATAAGCAAGATTTGTTCCAACTTCTAGAATGGTTAGAGCGGTTAAGGAAATAATTGCTGCTTGTTTTTTGGTATAAAAAACGACAAAAAATGCAATTAAGGCAATAACCAAATTTAAAGCCAGTAGCGATGCCATTTCTCTAACTCTGGTAACGGGAAGAATTACACCACTCTGATAAGTCGTCATGTGCATCCTTTTAAGGACGTCGTTAAAAACAGATCCAATTATGAGTAATGTAACCAAAGTTCCCAAAGATAGGAATTTCTTTGTGTTACTTAACAATTTAGGGTTCTTTTGCCAAGCTGAATATGCCAGTAGAATCAAGAAAAACGAGAACAGAAATGAGTATCTATAGGGAAATCCTTCTGGGCTATGGAGCATGTGCCAAATAACGTCAAGTGGTTCAAAGGTCATTGAAACTGCCAAGACAATTAAAACAAAAGCCCCGCCAATTTTTTGTTTTCTTTGAACATTCGGATGAATGAAGAAAGTAATTGCTAAAAGCGCCATCACTAAGGTTGCAAAGATTGCTGGAGCATGGTCCAGTCGATTTAGATAATCGACACCGCCTGATCCAAGCTGTGACAAAACTTCTAAACCAAACTGAGGGGTCAAATCAGTAAATGAAATGGCTGTTGTACTTTTTGCAGTTTTCATCATGCTCAAAAATGCAGGGAAAAGAATAAATACAGAACTGATTCCGGTTAATAATTCTGTAATTACCCAATTTTTAATAAAAGTTGAGTTGGCTTTCAGAGTTTGAACAAAGCCTTGGTTGTCTTCATGGTGAATAATTAATAAATAAACTGCGTATATGATGGTAAAAAGACCAAGCATATAGCCAATATAGTAATTCGTAACAATGGCCGCTAGCAACCAGAAAAATAGAGTTCCAGGTTTACCTTTTTGGCGAAGATTATCAATCCCCAAAGTAACCATCGGCAAGCAAATCAAAGCATCTAGCCACATAATATTTATGAAATTTATTGAGACAAACCCACAAAGGCTAAATGCAATTGAAAAGGCGATGGTGCCCCAACTTGAAGTATTGAAATGACGCTGAAGGAAATAATTCATTGTCATGGAGATTGAAGCAATCTTTAACATTAAAATTATTGATAAAGCAGTCGGAATTCCGCTTAATGGGAAAAGCAAAATAATTAAGTTAAAAGGACTTATTAAATAGTAAGCAACGGTTGGAAAGACGTTACTACCAATTCCCATAGTAAAATTAAAGCCATAAAAATTTCCTGAAGTAAAAACGTGATGAAGATAGGAGAAAAATGGGGTGTATTGAGCTCCCATATCGCTCACCAGTAGATTGTGATTTCCAAATGGGGTAATTCGATAGATTGTAAAAACAAAGGCAATTATTACCAGAGACAGTAAACCAGATATAAGTACTTTTGGTAATGCTTTAGTTGAAGATTGACTTCTCATTACGATTCCTCGCTTTATTAAAATCAAAAATTTGGAGAACAAATTGAGCTAATAGAATTTTTAAAATTCATTTAGTAATTCAAAAATAGTGAATCTGAAAATATCAAATGCACTATTTTTGAAAATTATAAAAATGTAAAACAGAAATAAGTATTTCTCTTAAATTTCTTAAAAGGCCACCTATACAGGTTAACTCAAAAATGAACTTTCATGTTAAATGAACAAATTAAACAAGAAAAAATTTACTTTTATTAATGTTTATCCCGAATGATGTAGTGAGGTCGTTGTTTTGTTTCAAGGTAAATTTTGCCGATATAGTCGCCGACAATTCCTAAACATGTAAGTTGAATTCCGCTTACCAACATGATGATAAGTGTGTACAGTAAAGCATCAGGCATCGCAATGCCACCAAACATCACTCGCGCGCCCATAATTAAGAGTCCGGCAATTGAAACTCCTAATAAAATAATTCCAAACCATACGGCCGTTGCCAGTGGAACGTTTGAAAAATCCATAATTCCGTCCAATGAATAAGAAAGTAATTGTTTAAAGGACCAATGAGTTTTGCCGGCAACTCTGTCTGTGTGATTATAATCAATATATTTTGTTTTAAAACCAATCCAATCAAATATTCCTTTTGAAAAGCGGTTGTATTCTGGCATTGAGAGAATTGCGGTGACAACGTTTCTTCTCATCATTCGAAAGTCGCGGACCCCTGAAACAATTTTTACTTTGGAAACATGGTTCATCACGGTGTAAAAGCGATTAGAGAAAAAGGATCTAATTTTAGGCTCATGTTCACGGGTAAGCCGTCTAGCAGCCACAACATCATTGTCACTGACCGCAAGAACTCTAGCCATTTGGGGGATTAGTTCTGGTGGGTCTTGTAAGTCGACATCCATTACACAAACATAATCACCTTTAGCCTGAGCTAATCCAGCAAGGAGTGCCGCTTCTTTCCCAAAATTTCGGCTAAAATCGACATAATGAACTAAATCTGGATTCTCAATATTTAGTTTTTCCAGTTTTTGGTGAGTTTTGTCCGAAGATCCATCGTTAATAAACCAGTATTCCCACTGATATTCTGGGTATTCTTCTTGAAATTTTTGAGGATTTTTTGGACAGTTTTAAAATAAATTGGCACCGTGGCTTCTTCGTTATAGCACGGAACGACTAATGAAATTAGAGTCATAATTTTCCCTCTCAGTGTGTAAATAATTCTAATGTTTATGCTACTGGCTTTCGACGTTGTTTTAGGATCGATAAGGCCACAGGTAAAGCAGAAATTAAAGCAATTCCAACAATAATAATCTCAAAATGAGCTTTGATAATTGGTATGGTACCTAAGAAGAATCCACTTAGGCTGACCAATATGACCCAGCAAAGTCCACCTATGATATTGAATTTTGCAAAAGACTTTGCCTTCATTTGACTCATTCCAGCCGTGAATGGAATCATGGTTCGGATGATTGGGATAAATCGGCCCAAAAATACGGCGATATTGCCGTGCTTATCAAAAAATTGTTGAGATCGTTGAAAGTTCTTTTGAGTAAAGATTTTATAAGTTTTATTTCTGGTGGCGAGCCGTTGACGGAAATGTTTGCCAATTTCAAAATTAATAAAGTCGCCAACTGTTGCCGCAATTGTGAACATAAGAAGTAAAACAAAGATATTTAGCGAGTTATCTAGAGCAGCCAAGGAGCCACAAATAAAAAGAATTGAATCTCCAGGTAAAAAAGGAGTAATAACGAGACCAGTTTCACAAAAGATTACGAGAAAAAGTACCAAGTAAATAAACACGCCATATTTAGGCATTAACATGGGCAAGCTGGTACTAACGTGAGCCACAGAAAGAAGAAAAGCCGTAATCATAAAATCCACCTCGCTTAATTTAATGCTTCTATAATATAAAAAAAGCGGCCACAGTGAACGTGGCTGTTTTTAAATTTTGAGTGAGAGAATCACAGAAAGACCAGAGTGCGGAGAAAGCCGGGTAGATTCCGTAGACTAATCGGCAAATTACTGGTTAACCCGTATTTTGGGTTGACCAGTAATTTGTGATTAGGCCTAGGAATCTGGCTTTCGGAGCACATTTTAGCTAGATAAGATTAAAAGCCTTTGAGGATTTTAACTATTTGCTAGCTTGATCCTGATCATTCACGGATTTGAACAAAACGTTAAATGAACTTCCATGAGGTGAAACATCTGTAACTGATAATTTAACATTATTTAACGAGGCTAATTGTTGGGCAATTGAAAGTCCCAAACCATTACCGGCAGTATCACTTGAATGGGCTCGATCACTTCGATAGAATCGATCAAAAATATGCTTCTTGTCCTCATCTGATACTCCAACACCGTGGTCAATTACAGACATTGTCGTTGAATTATTAGTTGAGGATATCTTGCAAATAATCGTAGAATTTTTTGGTGAATATTTACCCGCATTTTCCAGTAGAATACTTAAAATTTGGGCAATATGAGTTGAATTAGCATAAACGATTGCTTTTTCTGGGGTTTCAACTTTGATATCTTGGGACAAGACAACTTTTTCTTCTTCAGCGGTTTCGTTTACCACGGTCACAAGATCAAAGTAGCTTAGCTTTTGTTCGCCACGGTCTGCTCGAGAAAGTTGAAGCAATTCATTTACAAGTGACTGCATCTTGGCGGATTCATCGTCAATGTAATGCAAGGAGGTTTCAATCAATTCAGGATGGTCTTTTCCTCGTCGTTTTACTAGAGAAATGTGGCCGCGAATTGCGGCAATCGGGGTTCTTAATTCATGGGATGCGTTTGAAATAAACTCTTTTTCTTTGTGGTTATTGTCAATAATCGATTGAAGAAGTTCATTAAAACTAATTGTTAAATCATGAACTTCCTTGGGGTGATTGGGCACCGGAAGCAAAGCTTCGATATTTTTGACTGACTGACTTTGTTCGTGGGCCGTGGTCTGTAGCTCCTCTAATGGTTGAGTCAGTCTTTTCGTGACGTAGGAAACCCAAACAAACCCAAGCAAAAGGCAGATTGCCAAAACGATTATGACAACCGAAATTACAGAAAGAATTGTGTTAACCACGTTGCTGAGACTAATCCATATTTCGGAATGAATAAACTTTTTATGACTGGAACGGTAATAAAGAAGCCCTTCTCCTTTAGCGTAAACAACCGCCGGTGCAAAAGGAATATGAAATCTTTCGGAAACCTGTTCAGGCTTTTTTGCGATAAAATTTTTTGCTCCAGGTGAATAAAAGCGCTTATTACTATGCTCGTCAGTAACTTTAACGTAGGTATCTTCAGTATTGATAGGACTATTTCTGCGCCATTGATTCCAGTCGGGTTTGTCATCGATAAATGAGCGATCAAGACTTCCTAAAAGCTCAACTGATTGAGCCTTTCTTTGGTGAACCAACTGGGCCCCAACTACAGAGATAACTGCTAATCCAGTAAAAATTGAAAATAAAATAAATAGGAATAAAAAGTTGCGTCTAATTGCTTGGGCAGTTGTAGTTTGACTTTTTGTCATTTTTTCACCTATTCTTTGTAATTTGCAGTTAAAACATACCCAATTCCTCTAACAGTGTGAATCAGCTGAGTTGGAAAACTGCGATCAACTTTATTTCTGAGATAACGAATATAAACATCGACAACGTTTGGTTGGCCTTCAAAATCCACACCCCAAACTGAATCAAGTAATTCATCACGAGTTAAAGTTTCGCCAGCGTGTTTGATTAAAGTTAAAAGCAGTTCATATTCCCGCTGGGTTAATTGGATGATATTATTCCCACGAGTTACCTGACGAGATTTAGTATTTAAAGTAAGATCTTGGACGGTGTATAAATCACTTCTTTGACCCTTATTTTCCTTATGACGTAATAACACTCTGATTCTTGCTAAAAGCTCCTCAATTTCAAAAGGTTTAGTAATATAATCATCGGCGCCACTGTCAAGTCCGGCAACCTTATCACCCACATAATCACGGGCAGTCATCATAATGACCGGAATATCGTCATTTTTTCGAATTCGACGGAGAACTTCCAAACCATCTAATTTTGGCAGCATCCAATCCAAAATAATTAAATCAAGATTACCGCGATTATTATCATAAAGGTTTAATGCTTCTTGACCGTCTTTGGCCAAAATTACTTGGTAGTTTTCGTATTGAAGTTCTGGAATCAAATATGAAGTTAAAGCATCTTCATCTTCTACCAGAAGAATTGTGTTTGTCATAATTTACCTCTTTACTAACGAAAAATTATTTTTTAAATGTCATGTAGTTTATTATCTCTAAAACATCATAGCTCTAAAAAAGTTATTTCGAAAATTTTCAATCTTTTTAAATAATTTTACTGTTACTAAAATATTGAAACAACAGTATTCATTATAATACGTTCAAAATTAAGATATTTGTTATTTACACTTTAAATTTTGAAATCAATTTAATTGAATATTGGTCACTTTATTCATATTATCAATTTGGTGGAAAGAAGTGAGTTCTATGGCAGATGTTGGTGACTTGGATTCAATTCAATATATTCCTCAAAAAAATCAAAAGATATTGATCAAAAACCAAGGTATTTTGGAAAATGTATTAAAATCAATGGCCTATAGAAAACGGATAAGTGAAATAACTGATAAAAGTGTGCAGATCAACAGTTCGGAAAATATTACAACTATTTTGATTAATGGCGATCCGCTTATTTCTTTGCCAAGTAAGATCTTACTTAATATGGGAGTGGAGGATTTGCTGAAATTAATGCAGAATAGTTAAAAACTTTGATTCCTGTTTAAATTCATTTAGGCCATCTAAGGGTTCTATTTGCTTTAAATAAAGCCAAAATTTTTTTAAAAATGAAACGTCAAAATATTTGAACTCTGTATGCCGGGTGATTACAATTCCAATGAACAAGTTTTGAAGCGTCATCTTTCTCAAATTTTGTTCGCAGTAATACTTGTTTTGTCGTTTAGTTTTAGAAAAGGAGAAAAAGATGGTAAAAATTGGAATTAATGGGTTTGGTAGAATTGGTCGTTTAACTCTCCGAAGAATTCTCGAAATTAACGACCCAGATATTGAAGTAACCGCGATTAATGATCTTACTACGCCGTCAATGCTTGCTTATCTTTTTAAATATGATTCTACTCATGGGACAGTACCTTATGATGTGAGTGCTACCGATGATTCGATTATTGTTAATGGGCATGAATATCACGTTTATGCGCAGCGGGATGCTAGAAATATCCCTTGGGCTAAAGATGATGGAGTTGAATTGGTGCTTGAATGTACTGGATTTTATACTTCAAAAGAAAAATCTCAAGCTCATTTGGATGCTGGGGTTAAGAAGGTTTTGATTTCGGCTCCGGCTGGGCAAATGAAAACAATTGTTTTTAATATTAACGATGACACTTTAGACTCTAGTGATCAAATCATTTCAGCTGGATCATGCACCACCAATGCTTTAGCTCCGATGGCTTATTATCTAAACAAAGAATTTGGACTTGAAGTGGGCACAATGACTACCATTCACGCATTCACTTCCTCACAAATGCTTCTGGATGGTCCTAAAGGAGCCAAACCAAGGCCAAATCGGACAGCCTCTGCTAACACAATTCCTCATTCCACTGGAGCTGCAAGAGCTTTGGGGTTGGTTATTCCAGAATTGGAGGGCCATCTAAATGGTCATGCTCAACGAGTCGCTGTCATTGATGGGTCGGTTTGTGAGTTAGTCTCTGTGCTTTCAAAAGATGTATCTGCTCAAGAGGTTAATGATGCGATCAAACCTTACACTAATGACAATCCGGCATTTGGTTGGAATGAAGATGAAATTGTTTCTTCAGATATTATTGGCGACACCCACGGGGGAGTATTTGATCCCACTCAAACAGAAGTTACTTCAAATGGTAAGCTTCAGGTTGTTAAGACTGCTACTTGGTATGATAATGAATATGGTTTTGTCAGCAACATGGTTAGAACAGCCAAGGCTTTTGGTGAAAAATAACCAAACAATTTATTAAACTAATTGTTAGACTTTAAACCTTATATAACCTATATTCTAGTTGAAGTCTAAATATGCTGTTTGTTGTTTAGTTTTTTAACTAAAAGGAGCGTTAAAAATGGCTGTTGAAGGTTCAAAATATCATACTGAGATTGTTAATGAAAAGGGATTAACCGGCCAAACTTATGTCAGAGGAAATGAAGGTTTATCTTTAGGCGTTTCTAGTTCATTGCTTAACTCTCCGGGAGCAAACCCAGAACAATTCATTGGCTTTGCTTTAAGTACTTGTTTTAATGCTACAATTGGCCTTGTTGAATCCCAACATGGATTGAAGCACGATAGTATCGTTCACACAGGCGTTGATATCGTTAAAGACACTGAGGGCTATAAATTCATTGTTCAAGCTCAAATAATGTTTCAAGAACTCGACAATGAAAAAGGCCAGGAAATGGTTGATGAGGCCCTTAATCAATGCCCGGTTGCTAAACTTTTAAAGGCCAATGAAAATGTTACCTTTAAAGTTGTTGATAAGTTTGATTTTAGTTAATTTTGTCTAATTAAGCGAACAATAAATTATTTCTATGCATAGCGAGGTTTTAACCGGTTTATGAACTGGTAAAGGCTCGCTTTTTGTTATGTAAATTAACGAATTAAGAACTAAAGTTTTAGTCCGATCTAAAAATTTTAGTTTGAATTTGGGTTACCACTTCATTAATTAGCGTATTATCGTAATTAAAAGATAGAATGCTGGTGAATTTTATGAAAAATACTCTTAAGGCTCCATTAATACCGAAGGATCTGGATAACGTTAACGAAATTGGCCAAATTGCCGAAGACATAAAAAATGCTGAAATATCCTCTGTTAAAGTCAGCAACACAAGTTTTGATCAAGCGCAACTTCACGAGATTAACATCGATCAAGCAGTTTTTGAAAACGATGATTTTTCCGGCCATGACATGGATTTCAGTAGCTTTTCCAATGTTATTTTTAATTCTTGCAATTTTTCCAATACTTCATTTACCAATGCATCGATAGGCCGCGCTGAATTTAATAACTGTAAATTGGTTGGCGCAGATTTTTCTTTGAGTGGTTTGATTTCCACAAAATTTGATTCATGCAATCTAGAATTTAGCAATTTTAACAGCGCCGTTTTTGATCCAACGCTATTTTTGAAATGCCAAATGCACAGTGCTGATTTTTTCGCAAGCAAATCGGTGAAGGTTTTATTTGATAACTGCTCATTGGTCCAGGCTACGTTGCAGATTCCCTTAAAAGACATGGATATGAGTTCAAATGATATTTCAGGGATTGTCATTTCAAGAGATGATTTGAAAGGCGCGATTGTTTCAAAAACCCAAGCAATTGACCTAGTTAACTTGCTTGGAGTTAAGGTAAAACAAGATTAAGGGAGGTTTATATGGATTTATATTTTGATCATCCTCATCAAAGTGACTTAAATTCAATTATGGCAATCGAAAAGGCAGGCTTCTCAGCAAAGGAAGCTGCCAGTGTTCAAGCTATGACAGAAAGAATTAAGTTGATAAACGACACTTTTTTGGTTGCCAGAAATCCAAAAAATAACCAAGTAATTGGATACATCGTAGGTCCTTCTTTTAATCAACGTTATCTAAATGACAGACTTTACCGCAAAGTTATTCCAAATCAAAAAAATGATGAATATTTAGCAGTTTTAAGCCTGGCAGTTTCACCGAAATTTCGAAAAAAAGGAATTGGCGGTCAGCTTTTAGATGAATATGCCAAAGTTGCTTCCAGCCAAAATCGCAAAGGAATCACTTTAACTTGTTTGAAAAATAAGATTTTATTTTATCAAAGACATGGGTACAAAAATGAAGGGACTTCCCACTCCAGCCATGCTGATGAAATTTGGTACAATATGGTTCTGGATTTGTAGTTCACATTTTTTCAGAAGGCCTTTTTTGTGATTAACTATTTGAATCATTCTTTTTATATTTATTAATTAGAAATTTATTTGGTAGGGCTTGAAGAAAGGCCGTTAATAGAATTAAAGTTCCGCCAAATATCTGAATTAGCGTTACTGGTGTTCCAAGTAAACCAATTGATAGGACCGTGGCTGTTAATGGATCAAAGGCGCTTAACATACCCGTGGCTGCAGGTGAGATATATTTAATACTTTTCAAATAAAGTAAATAAGCCAACATTGTTCCGGCAATAATTATGTATGCCAGTCCAATTACAATCTCCAAAGTTATTTTGGGGGAGTTGCTTGGCGAGAGATTCCCAAGAAATGGCAAACTGCCAATCAACATTGCCCAACCAACTACTAGACGAGAATCAAATTTCTTCATTAAATTCCTGGGAATTAAGGTATATGTTGCCTGGCTGACTCCCGCCAAAACACCCCAGATAAATGCAGGAATCGATAAAGACAAACTATTGATTCTTCCATCCGTTACCAATAAAAAAGTACCGAGTAGTGCAATAAAAATTGAGAAAGCATCAATTCTTCTTGGTAGTTGCCAGTTGGCTAAGCATAAGTAAATGATGATAAATAACGGTCCTAAGAATTGAAGAACTGTAGCCGTTGCTGCATTACCGTATTTGATAGCCATAAAATAACTAAGTTCAGAAGGAACAACTCCTAGAAAAGAAAAAGCAATCATTTGAATTGCAAAGTTTTTGGATTTCCAAATTGCAAAGGTTGCTGTAAAGCCATTTGAGAAGGCATACCAAATTAAAAGCATTAATCCTGCGAGGACCAATCTTATCGCTAGTAACCAAAAAGGCTGCATATTTGTATTTGAAAAGAAATACTGGGCCACTGCTCCGGAAATCCCCCAAAGCATTGTTCCAAATATTACATAAAATACCCCACGAGTTTTATGCATTTAATTAACCTCGTTTTCTTCTTTGAAGTTACTTTCAATTATAAGATACGCAAAGAAATTATGTTGGCTGGTTTCTACTATTATTAATCTGAATTTTAAATTTAATAAACATGTAAATCCCCAAATTAGAATTTGTTAAAAAAAGGTGGCATAATACATATCAAAAATGAAATAACCGATCAGGAAAGGATTTGATAAAACATATGGCAAAAAGATGCCTGATTTGTAACCAGCGACTAGGATTTATGGATGAGAAGATCGACATTGCCAATGATAATGTCCTTTGTCTCACCTGTGGTGATCAAGTTGCCATTGGATTAGGATTTTATATTCCTTTAACTTTTAGATACGGCAAATTACAAGTTTAATCC
>DIDF01000043.1:15729-26563 GCA_002418005.1 Lactobacillaceae bacterium UBA5807 | reverse complement strand
TGAATTATTTTAAAATAATTCACTCTTTTTTTGTAAAAAGTTTAAAGAAATACCCATTTTATCACAGTGGGTAAGCCGTTATTATAATGTTGTAAGCGTTTACCAATGCCATTTAATTTAGAGGAGGGATTTTTTTGAAATCTAAGCAGTATTCCGTTGAACAAAATAAACGTGGTGCCATCACAAAGTTGACCCTCAATGATGATCCAACGAGAATGAACTGGGTTATTGATCCTAAATATTTAAAGCAAGTTGGATATAAGGATGATGATAAATTATTTGGTGAATTTCATATTAAGTTAGGTGGCAAAGAGTACCAAAGTATTAACTATTCTCCAAGTATTAACATCGAAGAGCAAAAGAGTGAGAGTGTTTTTGATTTTGGCAAATTTAAAGTTTCCGAGCAATTTATTTTAGATGGATTAATGCTTCGTTGGAAATTTTCTGTGGAAAATCTTAGCTCCGCTAATTTAACTATTGATGATTTGGGTATTTGGATTAGTTTAGCTTATGTGATGTTTCGTGACAAAAACGTTCATCGAAATGCCAATCAATCGGTGGCCGTCTTCCCATCTATTTCAAAAAACTATACTAAATTAGCGGCTTTGAGAAGAGATAACACTTCACCAAATATGGGAGTTTATCAATTGGATGGAAATGTTTTGTCAGTTGGGACGTTTAACGATTATACTAACCGATTTTTTGAAAATGTTTCTCCATCATTGGATGGAATGCTGTTTCATGAATTTGTTTTGGCCGGTGGATATTCGAATAATCAACGAGCCGTTAATGATTGGATTTATCCACAAAACAAAGTTGATCTTCGTGCCTCAAGTAAACTAAGTTGGGAATTTGGACTTCATCCATTTCAAGATAAACAAGACTTTTATTCGATTGCCAAATCATTTGGTCACCCCAGACTGTCATTTGAGCCATTAGTGTCCCAAGGACAAAAACAAACCTTTAAAATTGGTTTGTCAGCTAACCAGAAAATAAAGTCATTTATAGTCCGTTATAAGAATAATGTCAACCTAGTTTCAGATGACATTACTACAGATATCAAAGATTCCAAGTTGACTTACCAACCAAATGGCTCGGTGAGCATGAGGCAATCATGACTTTTGTCGATGGGACTTCCGATATTGGTGTCTTCAATGTCATGAGTTCGATAAGTAAAATGTTAAGGCAAAGAGCTGACTATGTTTCTGATCATTCTTATTCTGGGAAAGGTGGCAAAATTCCTTATAGTTTTGGCCCGGTATCCAATCAAGGCGAATCACTAGGAAAAATGAGTTTTGTTCTTCAGGAATGCTTATTGGATAACCAAGTTTTAAATCCAGATAAAAAAATTCAGCAGGTAGAAGAAAGTGCCGTGAAGTATGTTCGGCCAAAATGGTTTGAACACGGAGAATTTAGGCACCCTGCTAAATTGTATGGGGATTTTTACCGGGTTATGGATTTAGAGTATATCGCCCATATTTTTTATTTGCTTGCTCAATGCCCATCTAATGTTTTAAGGCTTCATTCACCAAAAGAATATCTATCCTGGGCTGCTCAGATTTTTGATGTTAGAGTAAATCCTGATCTTCACGATAATCAGCGAGGTAAGGAAGAAGCCCAAATGCTGGGTACGTATTTCTTGTATATAAACGATTTATTAACTGCATTGAAAAAGAATGGTTTGAACCAAGAATATGAAGAAATCTCTAAATCCTGGCAAAATGTTACTAAACGAATGGCAAAAGAATCTGGTGAACTAAAAGCGGCCATGACTGAACATTTCTTTGACAACGCTGGTTTTGGACCGGCCGCTGGTGCATTAGCTATTGCTGGAGAAACAAAAGCCGCAAGGATATATGGTGAACTGCTTAAAGCTAATATTGGATTCAGCAATGATTTTCGATCTCAAAGTCCTGATCGTTGGTGGGAAGCATTGTCATATATGGTTCATGCATTGTGGGGCGGGATTACTGCTTCAGCGGCTCAAATTGCAGGAGAAAAGCTTGGCGATGTTGACTTAGTGGAGGCTGCATATCGAGCAACAAATGCTGTTTTATATATGTATGATTTAAATGCTTCTACCACAAACCGGATTCTTAAACCTGGTGAGGCTGCATCAACATACAGCATAGCTGGTCCCAACGTTAACCGACCAGACCTTTCCAGAAACCGATTTGGCCAGTCAATCTTTGCCTCAGACGGCGGAATATTTGCCCGACTATTTCCGGATGGATATACCGGACAAGACGATTGGGACATGGGCGAAGAATTAGTTGCCTACCTTAATGGTTTTGGTCAAAAGACTTTTATTTACTCTGATGCCAACGGAAATTATCACGCGGTTAACGGCAATATTAGCCAAGAAAAAGAAAAAGTTTATAATGTTACCAGTTTTGCGCCCTATGTTTTAGAATATGTTGATTTGGATAATCAAAAAGTATTCAAATCGAAAAGTCATCATGTTTCATTTAATTCAAAAACTAACGAATTTGCATAAAATATGTTCTAGGAGGGAAATCATATGAAGAGTCAAATTGCTAAGGCAACAAATAGTGGTAAAAAGATTCCATTTCATAGTGTGCTAGCATATGCAAGTACGGATTGTGCCGGTAACTTGCTTTATACCACTGTCACCACATTTATTTTGTATTACTTTACTGATGTATTTGGATTGGCCGTTGCGGCTGCTGGGAAAATTCTTCTGGCGGCAAGAATTTTGGATGCCTTTGATGCACCGGTTTGGGGTTTTATTATTGATCATACTCATTCGAAGTATGGCCAAAGTCGACCATTTTGGCTTTGGATGTCAATTCCATTTGCTATCTTCTTTATTTTAATGTTTATGTCTCCAAATCTTAGTGCTACTGGTAAATTCTGGTGGGGATTAATAACATACCTATTGTTTGGAATCTGCTATACCGGAGTTGGGACTCCAATCAGCTCAATCTTGCCAAACTTGAGTAATGACGTTGACGAAAGAATGAAATTAAACAGTACTCGAAGTATTGGTGGGATGATTGGCTACTTCATTACTGCAACATTTACTTTAAGCTTTGTTCAGTTCTTCGGCCATAATCCTCAATCTGGTTGGAGAAATACAGCTATTATCTTAGGTGTAATTGCTGTTTGCCTTTTAATGTATGCTTTCTTTGATACTCATGAAATTAACAAACCTAAAAAAGGTATTTCCATAATTAGCTCAATTAAGGCCGCAAAATCAAATTGGCCATGGTTCATTTTAGTTCTGGTTTTCATTTTCTACTGGTTAGGAAATGCTTCAAGAACTTCAGTTGTTGTTTATTACACTCAGTACAAACTTGGAGTAAAGGATTTTGCTTCAATCTTAAATGCCTTAGTAATGTTTCAAATTATTGGAATGGTTGCCATTCCATTCTTGGTTAAGAAATTCCGTCGGACATATATTCTGATGGCTGGAATGTTTTTAGCAGCCTTTGGGCAAATCTTAATTTTCTTCACCGGTCATTCACTCGTTGGTCTCTCAATTGCTTGGGCAATTGCTTCGGTTGGTACTGGAATTTCAGTTACTTTACCATTTGCAATGCTTGCCGATACTGTTGATTATGGCGAATGGAAGAATGGAATCCGAGCAAGTGGTTTCTTAACTGCTATTGGCAGTTCGTTTGCCATTAAAATGGGTTCTGGTCTTGGTGGCTGGGCACCTTCAGTGTTGCTGGCTCATGCCGGCTACAAAGCAAATGCCGTTCAAAACGCTGCTACCTTGTCAGCAATTAAATTTAGTATTTCATGGTTGCCCGCTATCTTCTTTATCATTGGCGGTTTACTGATTTTACTTAACTTAAAGTTTGAAAAACAAGATAAAGAGATTAAGTAGACTCTTATTCAAAGAAGAGGAACTCTTTCAGAAGATTAGTTTATTAGGAGGATAAAGATGAAAGCAACTTTAAAACTGGATCCTAGTGATCAAATTTCTAAAATTGACGAACGGATCTACGGTTCATTTATTGAACAATTGGGCCGTGCTGTTTATGATGGAATTTACCAACCAGGACAAGCAACCGCTGACAAAAACGGTTTAAGAAAAGATGTTATTGAAGCTGTTAAGAAATTAAATGTGCCAATTATAAGGTATCCTGGCGGTAATTTCTTGTCTCAATATAAATGGGAAGATGGTATCGGTCCTAAAGATCAGCGACCAACCAAATTGGATCTGGCTTGGCAAACAATTGAAACTAATCAGTTTGGTCTGGATGAGTTTATGACTTGGCTGGATAAAGTTGGAGCTAAAGCCAACATGGCGGTCAATTTAGCAACCCGGGGAGTTTTGCCAGCTGCAGCTTTGGTTGAATATTGTAACTTTCCCAAAGGTTCTTATTGGAGTGATATGCGCAGAAAGAATGGCCATAAAAAGCCATACAACATTAAGACTTGGTGCTTAGGTAACGAAATGGATGGACCTTGGGAAATTGGCCAGATGAACGCTCATCAATACGGCCATATCGCTAACGAAGCTGGTAAGGCCATGCGTCGGGTAGATGATTCAATTGAGTTAGTTGCCTGTGGCAGTTCTTCAATGGATAATCCAACTTTTGGGGACTGGGAACGCGAAGTTTTAGATGAATGTTATGACAATGTAGATTACTTATCGCTGCACCGCTACTATGGTTTTTATAATGATGACGATCCTAATGATTTGGCAAATTATCTCGGCAAAAACGTTGATTTAAACCAGTTTATTAAGGGTGTTGTCGCAATTTGTGACGCTGAAAAAGCTAAGAGAAAGACTAAGAAAACAATTAATCTTTCCATGGACGAATGGAATGTTTGGTATCATTCTAATGATCAGGATGCCAAGACAAAACCATGGCAAAAGGCACCCCACCTTCTTGAAGATATCTATGATTTTGAAGATGCATTGCTGGTTGGTAGTCTGCTGATTACATTACTAAAAAATTCTGATCGAGTAAAAATTGCCTGCTTAGCTCAGCTTGTTAATGTTATCGCACCGATTATGACTGACGATAAAAAAGTTTGGTATCAGTCAATCTTCTACCCATATATGCAGGTTTCAAATTATGGCAAAGGGATTGCCTTAAAGCCAAATGTTGAAGTACCAACTTATAAGTCGCGAGAGTTTGACGCTGTACCATATCTTGATACAATTGCTACTTTTGATAAACAAAACGGTGAGATGACCATTTTTGCCGAGAACAAAAATCAAAAGGAAACAATGGATTTTGTCACCAGTCTACGAGACATTAAAGCTACAAAAGTTATTGAAGCAACTCAATTTTATGGTTATGGAGTTAAAGAGGATAACCGCGATGGTAAGATGAAGCTTAGACCACTTAAAGCATCTTTGGACGAAGATAAAGTTAGTGCTGAACTTCAACCACTTTCATGGAATATGATTCGCATTAAGGTTAAATAATTTGAATAAACAATAAATTAGTTATAAAGACGCGGAACTTTGGCCATTATCTCGGCTAAAGTTCCGCGTTATTTTTATCGGTTATTTTTTCGGTATTCTGCTGGAGGAATTCCGTAACGTTTTTTAAATAAGTTAGAAAAGTAGTAAATATTCTTATATCCCACTGAAAGAGCAATGTCATTGATTGAACCGTTGGTTGTCAATAGAAGCTTGACAGCTTCTTCAAGACGATACTGAGTAAGATACTCTTTGGGAGTAATATTAAACGTTTTTTTCATACTGGTAATGATGGAGTTGGGGTGAACATGAAAGTGTTTACCAAGTAATTCGTTTGAAATGGGATCTTCAAAATGATCATGAAGGTACATTTCAATGCTTTCGGCTAAAACTGCCGCAGCGGATTGTCTTTTTGGATGTACTTGAACAATCTGAAGTAAGTCCAAAAAGCCTTCTTGGGCGTGCCAAAATCCAACGTTATTTTGAAGAGCACTATTTTTAAAGATTTTGTTTAGCAAGACTTGAAGTTCTTTTAAATTGTCAGTCCGCTGAAATTTCTTTAAATAAATTGTGATCGGCGGGGTGAAATAATGTAATGTCGGAATCGATTCATTTGGGTTTAGCTGAACAGGCGCTGTGGATTGCTCCCATTTCCCAGGGACTGAAAAATGAACCCAATAATACTGGGTTGGTTGATCAACCGTTTTCCAGGAATAATGATGATGTTTTGGCAGAAGCAAAAAAATGTCCCCAGGTTTTAACGTGTAGTTGACGCCATCTTCAGCAATGAATAGTTCACCTTTTATCATAATCATTAATAAAAAGTAAGGAAGATCATTTCTGTTTGGATGGTTTTCGCCAATTTCAAAAATTGCGTATCCGCCTTGAATAAAAGTTGGTAATGGGATGCAGGATATTGAAATGTAATTTTCAGCCATAACGGAAGTTCCTCCTAACCTGAATCCATCTTATCAAGTTAATTATACTATGGATTAAATCACTTTTCTCAACCCTTTGAATCATTAAGATGAAGGAACACTAGTTTGTTAGAAGAGGATTTATCCTCTAAAAATTGGTAATTTGGCGAATCAAAATTTTTTAAGCGGTCAACTGTATTTACATTGTTTTCAGCCATGTATCTCACCATCTCTCCGCGGGCAATTTTCGCGAAGGTTGCCCGGGTTTTTAACTTTCCTTCAATTTCTCTAACAAAGACTATGTCAATGAATCGATCTTCTTTAGTTAAATAAGGAGTAATTACCTTTGAATATTCTTTTGAAGCCAAATTAATAATTGGTTCATTACTGGAATGAATAGCATGATAAATATGATCGCCCCAAAAATCATACAGGCTTTTATGACCGGCTATTTTTAATCTTGCCTGCATTTCAAGTCGATACGGAACCACGCCGTCAAAAGGCCTTAAAACTCCGTAAAATCCAGATAAAATTCTCAAGTTTCTTTGTATATATTTTAATGCTTCTGAAGTAAATAAATCTGGGGCCATGTATTGATACTGAATTCCTGAGAAGGAAAGGATTGCCGGAGTTAGTGGCTTATTTAAATTAGTTTTTTGCAGCCTCGTATAATTTGGTTGAGCAAGTTTGTCACTAACTTGCCAAAGTGACTTTGCCTGCTCATAAGAAAGACTTTGCATAAATGCTAAAATTTCTTTAGTTTGATCAAGAAAAATTGGCATATTTTTAACGTCAAAATCATCTTGATTTATGATCATTTTTTTGGCTGGGGCAATTATTATTTTCATTTGCAGGATCTGGAAATTAGTCCATTCCTTTCACTATATTTTGGTGATAATTTATTTTTTCTAAGTTTGTAAATATGTAGTTTGTATTTTGGTTTACATAATTTCATAATGAGGTTAATAAATTTAAATTGTGGGTGATTTTATGGCATACATTGAAGTGAATCACGAAACAAAAGAATACCAAATGGGTGATGTGGTCATTAAAGCAAATGATGATATTTCTTTGCAAATCGACCAAGGCAAACTGACAGTTATTTTAGGACCAAGTGGCGCCGGAAAATCCACTCTTTTGAACATTTTGGGTGGCATGGATAAGCCAACTTCTGGCGAAATTAAAATTGATGATGTAGATATTGCTGGTTTTAATGACCGGCAGTTAACCAAGTATCGGCGTGAAGATGTTGGCTTTGTTTTTCAATTCTATAACTTAATTCCAAATATTACCTGTAAGGAAAATGTGGAATTAGCTTCTTCAATTGTTGAAAATGATCTGGATGCGACTGAGTTTTTAAAAGAAGTCGGTTTGGAAAATCGGTTAGATAATTTTCCATCTCAGCTTTCAGGTGGTGAACAGCAACGAGTTGCTATTGCTAGAGCCTTGGCAAAGAATCCCAAGCTGCTTTTGTGTGATGAACCAACAGGAGCTTTGGATTATCAAACAGGTAAACAGGTTTTGAAGCTGTTACAAGACGCCAGCAAGAAACCAGATAGTACCGTAATTATTATCACGCATAATTCAGAAATTGCCAAAATGGCAGATCGAGTAATTAGAATTAATGACGCCAAGGTCCGCTCGGTAGATGACAACCCTAAACCGCTGCCGGTTTCAGAGATCGAGTGGTAGGGGGCATAATTAATGAAACCATTAACTAAAATCATGTGGCGAAATATTCGTGACTCAATGGGTCGCTTCATCGCGATTATTTTGATTATCCTCTTAGGTGTTTCAATTTTTGCCGGAGTTAAAACCACCGGTCCAGCATTAAATGATTCGTTAAATAAAACGGTTGGCGGACTGAATTTAAGTGACATCCAAATTATGTCCACAACTGGTTTTAATAATCAGGATGTTAAATTAGCCAAGAAAGTTGCTGGGGCCCAAGTAACTGCGCAAAAATTCAAATTTGGAACGGACAGCATGGGAACGGTTGTCTCTTTTTATGGGATCAATAGTGGCCAGCCCAAAATTAACCAGTTTGCGCTACGCAGTGGCAGAATGCCTGCAAACGATCACGAAATTGTTTTGGATAATCGAGCAAAAACTCAGTATAAATATAAATTAAATCAACAGGTCAAATTTTCAAAAAATTCTAAATTAGCCAACTCAAAGTATAAAATTGTTGGCTTTGCGGACTCACCTTTATATATTGATAATGCCAGCCGAGGTTCAGCAAATATTGGCGATGGCAGTGTCGGCTACTTTGCTTTTATCAAAAATAACCAACTAAATTTAAATACGAATACTTTACTCAATATTCGTTTCTCAGGGTTGCAAAAGCTCAATCCATATTCTGCGAGTTACAAAGACAAAGTGAATGCCCGGGTAAAAACGCTCAAGGCGATATTTAAAAATCGGGCTGGCCAAAGAAGTACTCAGCTAGCTTTCTCGTCACGTAAAAAAATTAATTTGGCAATCAATAAGATCAATCAGGCCCAAAGTCAGTTACCAAAGGGTACTAATTTACCTCAGGTAGTCAGTACTCAAAAGAAGTTAGCAGTTCAAAAACAGAAGTTATTTTCTCTTAGAAAATCTGTTTTAAGTCAAACTAAGACAACTTATACTTTTCAAACCAGAAATGATTTGCCCGGCTTCTCTGATTTTGGCCAAAGTTCTGATCGAATTGCCGCGATTGCTAATGTCTTTCCAGTCTTCTTCTTCTTAATTGCTGCGTTAATTACATTTACAACCATTACTAGAATGGTTGAAGAGGACAGAATGCACATTGGAACTTTTAAAGCTTTTGGTTATTCGAACTTCTCAATTGCCAAAATATATTTGAATTATTCTTTGATAGCCGGGATTTTGGGAATAATTTTGGGCGTGATTTCAGGGACGGCTTCTATTCCTCGAATTGTTTTAAGTCTGTATAAAGACGCTATTCCTTTGAAACCGGTCATTCAGTATCAATGGGGACCAATTGTAATCGTAACAATCATGTCGTTAATCTCAACGGTTGAAGCTGCTTTAATTGTTGTGATGAATCAACTGAGAGATAGACCGGCCGAACTAATGCGCCCTCGGTCACCAAAATCAGCTAAACGAATATTATTAGAAAGAATTACCCCGCTGTGGTCAAGAATGAGTTTCAGCCAAAAAGTAAGTTTTCGAAATCTTTTCAGATATAAATCCAGAATGTTGATGACAATTATTGGTGTGGCTGGCGGCACGGCCCTGATAATGACGGGATATGGCATTAAGGATTCAATTGGCGGTAGTTCAGATCTTCAGTACGGTAAAATCGTAAAATATCAGGCGATTGCCAAAGTTGCCAACGACAAAAATCCAGATACGATCAGTTTGAAGTTAAAGAACAATCCTGAAGTTAAAAAGACTGCGCCAATTATATCAAGTACTGCCAGTGTCGCAAACGGTGGCAAGCAAGTTAACGATATCAACGTGTTGGCTACGAAAAATGATAATGGCTTAAAAGGCTTTGTTGATTTGAGAGATTATCAAAGTAAAAAGCCGCTTAAATTTAAATCAAATCAAGTAATTATTACTCAAAAACTAGCCTCCAGTACGAATACCAAAGTTGGCGATAAAGTAAATATTAAGTTGAGCAATAACAAATCTGGTCGAGCAAGGGTAAGCGGAATCGCCCAAAACTACATCAGCGATTATGTTTATATGAAAAATCCAACCTACCAAAAGGTATTTAACCAAAAGCCAAATGCCAATACATTACTCCTAAGACTTAAAAATCAAAATCAGAGCCAGCGGAGTAGGTTTGCTAAAAGTTTGATTTCTAAAGGCGATATTTTGGGGATCAGTTTTGTGGCAGACCAAGAGCAGACTGTGTCAAGCATGAGTTCAAAGCTAAACCCAGTGGTATTTATCTTCATTTTGTTGTCGGCGTTGTTATCATTTATTGTTTTGTATAATCTAACCAATATCAATGTGTCGGAAAGAATCCGGGAACTGGCTACGATAAAAGTTTTAGGATTTTATGATAACGAAGTGACGATGTACATTGTTAGAGAAAATATTGTCATGACAATTGTGGGAATAATCTTTGGTTATGCTGGAGGAAATATCTTAACAGCATATATTCTCCACCAAGCTGAAACCTCGCAGGTGGTCTTCCCATTAATAATTCATCCGCTGGGATATGTGGTGGCGACTACCTTGATGGTGGCCTTTACCATCATAGTTATGATTATTACTCACTATCGGTTGAAGGTTATTGATATGATTGGGGCTTTGAAAGAGGAATAGAGTGAAAAAAGGGGCGCTTAACCTTCGTAAGGCAAGTCTCCTCTACAGTTAAACGCCGGGTTTGCGTTTGACTGTAGAGGTGCTTGCCTCTAGAAGATTGCCCCTTTTTTCACGTTTCAGCTATGTAGAAATTAAAAAGATAAACTATTAAACATAAAAAGCATCCAGTTACTAAGTTAAAATTAGTTGACTGGATGTTTTTGATTAATAATTGTTTTTTGGTTGT
>DIDF01000043.1:0-15651 GCA_002418005.1 Lactobacillaceae bacterium UBA5807 | reverse complement strand
TGAATTATTTTTGGTGTCTACACTCCGCGACCTAAGCGCTTATTTTTACACTCTATTTTAAAAATAAGCCGTCACAAACAAATATCCTGCCAGGCCAAAAGCGGCTAAGGAAATTAATGCTCTTAGTAAATGGATATTTATGTGACGAACAATAATTGGACCGGTATAACCGCCGCAAAGAAACCCGATTCCTAGTGGAATTACAAACAACCAATATATTTTCGATTTAAAAATAAAGATAATGGTTGCGACCAGGTTACCAGTAAATGCGATCACGTTTTTCATTGCGTTAACAACCGGGAAAGGATAATCAGTAATTGTCGATAGAATTGCCAGAATCAAGACTCCTCCGGCAGCTCCAAAATATCCTGTGTAGGCCCCAACAAAAAACAGTCCGATATAACAAAGAATGTTTACTAAAGTTTGGTGAGTTTTAGATGGATTCTCCTTTTTTAATCTGGTCACTGCCGCTTCCTTTTTTCTTCCAGAATTAAAAAGCAGGATCCCAGCAGTCAAAATGAAAAAGGGAACGACTTTTTCAAATGATTTTGAAGGAAAAATAAGCAGTAGAGTACTGCCAAAAATACTTCCAGTTAACGCTAAAAATATGTAGAGAGTTAATATTTTCCAGTGATTATGTAATTCTTTTAACGAAGAAAAAAGTGCTCCAATTCCGGTAAATATTAAAGCCGTTGTATTTGTGACGTTGGCAATGACAGGACTTAGCCCAGTTGCCAGTAAGGCTGGATAAGAAACTAGCGATGCTAATCCAGCGGTAGATGCAAGAAGGCCAGCGCCAAATCCAGCAATAATTAAGAATAAAAATGTTGAAATCAAGTAAATTCCCCCTAAAAGATTTAAAAATTAAAGTGTTTTTTTCATGAATAATGCGCCCTTTAGTGGATTGTATCGATAAGCCGTGATGTTTTTAAAACCAAATTTGTGATAAAGATTGACGGCACTTTGCATTTTCTCAAGGGTGTCTAATAAAATCTGATCATAATTTAGTGCTTTAGCGCTTTTAATGATTTCAGCAATTAGCTTTTTGCCAACGCCATAATGGCGGAATTCACTTCTAACAAATAGGCGTTTCATTTCGGCAGAACCAGGTTTAAATTCATGCACTGCCACTGTTCCGGCTAACTTGCCGTCAACATAGGCTAATAGTAAATCGCCTTTGGGGGCAGAATATCTTTCACTTAAATGAGTGATTTCTTTGTCGTAGTCTTGGAAGGTCAATTTAAACCCTAGTGAGGCAACATATTCCATTATTAACTTTTTAGCATCTTGGTAATCTTCTGCAGTGCTTGCGTGAACTATTTTAAGATCAGTGTTTGCAGCCATTTTAATTGACCTCGTTTCATTAGAATATGGTTAAAATTATCACGCGAATTTTTCATCTTGTCAATTATTGGAAAACAAAAGTGGCATACTGATGTTAGATTTGGAATGATGGAGGATAAAAGATGCTTGAATTTTCAATGCAAAATTTTCAATTAAATAACAAAGTTGCAATTATTACTGGTGGCGCTAGTGGGTTAGGAAGATACTATTCACTGGCCTTGTCTACTGCCGGTGCCAACCTATTTGTTGTTTCCAGAACTGAAAAAGGGTGGGCTGATTTAAAAGCCCAGGTCGCCAAACATAATTCAAAAGTAGTTTTTATGAAGAAGGATGTTACTGAAAAAGGAGCGGCCAAGGAAATAGTAGCTCAAGCGATTAATGCTTATGGTCGCATTGACATATTAATCAACAATGCCGGGATTAATTTACGCCATAAATTATTAGATTTTCCCGACAAGGATTGGCAGGCAGTTATCGATTTGAATTTAAATTCCGTTTATTATCTTTCCCATGAAGTTGCTAAGAAAATGGTGAAACAAAAATCCGGCAAAATTATTAATGTTGGATCGATGTTGTCTTATCGGGCTGGAAAATTTATTTTTCCATATACTGCCAGCAAACATGGAGTGCTTGGATTAACCAGAGCTTATGCTGATGCCTTGGCCGCTGATAATATTCAGGTTAATGGAATTGCTCCTGGGTATATCAACACACCAATGACCAAACCACTTCAAGAAGATCCAGTGAGAAGCGTTGAAATAAAAAATCATATTCCAGCTGGTCATTGGGCAGACCCAACAGAATTAATGGGGACAATCGTTTTTCTAGCTAGTGATGCATCCAATTACCTTAATGGGGTCATGCTTCCGGTAGATGGTGGTTATTTGCTAAGGTGAGGCCTTTCAGTATGTTTTAGAAGGTCGATATTATACAATAATACTTAGAATTTAATAATTAAAAGGTGATGATACCTTGAGTACGGTTACTGCTTATTTAGTCCGTCATGGTCAAACCTATCTTAATTTGTATAATAAAGTTCAGGGGTGGATTGATTCACCTTTGACTGAAAAAGGAATTCAAGATGCCAAAAATGCTGGTGAAAGACTAAAAAGCATCAATTTTAACGCCGCTTTTAGTAGTGATTCTGGTCGAGCAATTGATACGGCAAAGATTATTTTGCGAGCCAATCCACATAACATGGATATCGTTAGTTATCAGTATCCTGAATTAAGAGAACAATTTCATGGGTATTTTGAAGGTAATGATTTAAATCAGATGTGGCAGTTTGTTGGTGCTCAAGTTCAAAAGACCACTGAGTCTGAGGTTTTGCACGACTTTGGTCTTGAGCGAGCCAGAGATTTGATTCATCGGGCCGATCTTTACAATAACGCTGAAAATAACGCTATGTTTTGGGAACGGTTAAATTTTGGTTTTGATAAAATCCGTCAAAACACCAAAGATGGTGACACTATTCTCATCGTTTCTCACGGCATGACGATTCGCTCCATTATTGATCGATATGCGCCAAAGTTGGACGTTGGCAAAGCTACGATCAACGGCAGTATTTCTAAATTAAAGGTTAGCGATAATGATATTTCTGTTGAATACTTTAATAGCGTAAAAGGAAAAATATAAGGAGACCTTTAAATGAAAACGATGGACTCAATTTATGATTTTAAAGAAACTGAAATGAGTGGCAAGCCTATTGATTTTGCCGGTTATCAAGGCAAAGTGCTTTTAATAGTGAATACTGCAAGTAAATGTGGTCTAGCACCTCAACTCGAAGGACTTGAAAGTCTTTACCAAAAATATCATCAAAGAGGGTTGGAGATTCTTGGATTACCTTCAAATCAGTTTCATCAAGAATTAAAAGATGATAGTGAAATTACCGAATATTGTAAATTACATTACGGCGTAACTTTTCCGATGACTAAACCAATTGCGGTTAATGGAAAAGATGAAGACCCACTGTTTACATTCCTGAAAGATCAAGCTGGCCACGGCAAAATCAAGTGGAATTACACTAAGTTTTTAATCAGTCGCGATGGCAAAATGATTCATCGGTTTGCGCCAATAACAAAGCCAGAAAAGATTGAACCCCGGATTGTTGAAGAGTTGGATAAGTAGCGTTAAATAAGGGGCGAGCAGCTCCCATAATGGAGTTTGGCAAAAGCGAATTAGCTTGGTTTTAGCTGATTCGCTTTTGTGTGTCTACTTATTGGGAGCTGCCCTTCTTTCATGTTTCAGCAATGTAGAAAATTTAACCGTTGCCAAGTTCATGGTTTGGTTTAATAAATAAAGTCAATAAAACAAGCTAAAATATAATTAGCTCAGATATAATACGTTCTATATATTAATTAAACCGTATCAATGTTATACTGATCCATAAATAATACATTTTAAAGGAAGACCAATTATGGATTTATCAAAACGACAACGTGAGATTATAACTATTGTAAAAAGACATCATCCCATTACCAGCAATCAAATTGCCGGGAAATTGGCACTGAGTATGCCTACAATTCGCGAAGACTTGAGGATTTTAACCGCTTTTGGACTCCTAAAGGCCAAGCCTAAAGTTGGCTATTCTTATTCGGATGCAATTGTTCAAGATACAGCTTATAAACAAATGTTCATGACTAAAATTTCTAGTATTATTCAGGAACCAACTTTGGTAAGAGAAGATACTACTTTGGACAAAGCGGTAAATAAGTTATTTATTCGAGATGTTGGTTCACTTTATGTTATAGATAATGAAAATCACTTAGTTGGGCTTATTTCTCGAAAAGATTTGCTTAGGGCTAGTTTGAATAACGCTAATGCTGGGACAATGTTAGCCAGTACTGTTATGACTAGAATGCCAAACTTGGTTACGGTAACCCCAGACATGACAGTGTTAGGTGCAGGAGAGTTACTCTTAACCAGAATGGTTGATTCGCTTCCGGTTGTTGATGCTGATAATCCAAAGAGTGTTATTGGCAAGATCACTAAGAACCGAATTTTTCAGCATTTTATCGAAATTGGCAGCAATCATGACTAAAAAAGAGTGATCACTTTTTTGATGGGGTTTACTCCATCAAAAGTGATCACTTTTTTTATTTGGCTAAATAACTTGATTTAAAGTTAAATGATAAACCAGCACTATTATAAACAATACCCTTTATCTTTGGGTTTCTCATCTGAGGAATTGTTGCTTGATAAATTGGTGCAATGCCTTGGTTATTCATAATTACTTTTTCGGCATCAAGCATATCTTGCCACCTAGTGGAAGGATCGTTTGCGTCAGTTGAAGCTGACTTCTTTACCAACTGATCATACTGACTATTTGACCATCCTCCTTCATTAAATGTGTTGTTGGATTGAAGAATTTGTAAGAATGTGTATGGATCCGAATAATCTGCTCCCCAGTTTGAAACAAAGAAATCAAATTGGTGTTTTGTTTGTCTTGTAATTAAAGTTTTTTCAGGCACTGAAGCAACATTTAATTTTAGTTTTGGTGAAATCTTTTCAAGTTGTCCTTGGACATAAGCGGCAGACTGTTTTGCTGCCGTGGTATCTCCGCATAGGATTTCCAAGGTTAAAGAATTTTTATGGAGTTCTTTTAAGGCCTGCTTGAATTTTTGCCTTGCCTTACTCATGTTAAATTCGATCCCTGTTTGGCCCTCGTTGCTTCTTGCTTGCTTTGCAAAATCTTCTCCAGTTTTCGGATTTTCTGCTAATCCAGAAGTTACAAATCCAGTTGCAGGAAGTGATCCATCTGCCAAAATATTTTTAGTAAAAGTCTTTCTATCAATTCCATATGAGAAAGCTTGTCGTAAAGCCTCATTTTTGAATGATGGCCTCGTTTTTTGATTAAATTCCAAGTAAAAGATTCGAGAATCTTTTAATACATGCATGTCTTTGTTATGAAGCTCATTTTTAACTTGACTTCCAGAAAGTACCGCTTCATCTACTTCATGGCTTTGGTACATATTGTATGCAGTGGCTGGATCTTTTATAACTTGGTCATTAATGGTGTTGATGTAGACGTGTTTTTTGTCCCAATAAGTTGGGTTAGCAACTAATTTCCATTTATCATCAATCCCGTTCCAACCCTTCATAACAAATGGCCCATCATAAACAATTTTAGAAGAAGATGCAGCATAATTTTTACCATATTTTTGGACTATCTTTTCATTTTGGGGGAAGAATAATGGGAACGCCATTAACAGTTTGAAATAAGGAATTGGTCTTTCCAAAGAAACTTCAAGTTTGTAGGTTCCTAGTGCTTTCACCCCTAAAGAAGAAGGGGACATTTTACCTGCTTGAATCTTATTTGCATTTTTAATACCGTCATATATGTATCCATACTGAGAAGCAGTTTTGGGGTTTATAGTTCTTTGCCAACTGAAAACAAAATCTTTGGCAGTAACTGGATCGCCATTACTCCATTTTGCATTTTTCCGAAGATTAAAAGTATAAGTCTTTTGGTCAGGAGAAACAGACATTTTTGTAGCTATTCCTGGTAAAAGTTTATGATCATTCCCTAGTCGAAATAACCCTTCATCCACATTGCCAACTAAAGTTAAGTCCTGTGGTTCAGTTAATTTTGAAGGATCAATACTTGCCAGTTCAGTTGTTTCAGACCAGTTTATTACTTGGTTTTTAGCCATATAATTTTTTAGATTTCCGTTGTTGCTGGTAGTGGCTTGTTTACTTGAACACCCAGTAACTCCAAGAAGTACTAATAGTCCTAATCCTACTTCAATAATTCTTTTTTTCATAAAATTAACCCCTAATTAAAATTTGATGTATTAAAATCTAACACAAGTCTTAAGAAAAGAATATTACTACATATCTCATTAGTCAACCTGGATTGTTATACATTCTTTGCTCAAATTATGATAATTTTAATCTTGCATTAAAAAACAATTAAAGTATAATTAAAACAAATGTTAGAAAGCCTGACATTGGATAACTTTTTTTCTAATCAGGCCAAATTGACCGGATTAGAATCATTAGGAGGGGTTTAAATGCACATCAAGAAAGGAATCAGCGCGTTATTGGGTATTGGCACACTGGCTTTAATTTTGGTTGGCTGTGGTCAAAAACAGAGTTCCAAGCAACAAGTTTATCGGACATCAATGGATTCTGAACTGTCCTCTGTGGATCTTTCTAAGACCACTGCGTTGAACAGTTTCACAATTCTCAATAACATTGATGAAGGGCTTTTACGATTAGGTGAAAACAGTAAAATTGAACCCGGTATTGCTAAATCATATACCGAATCCAAGAATGGGCTTACATACACATTTAATCTGCGAAATAATGCTAAATGGAGTAATGGGGATCCAGTTACTGCCAAGGATTTTGTTTATTCTTGGCAGCGAACCCTTGATCCAAAGACTGGTTCTCAGTATGGCTATCTTTTTTCCGGGATTCATAATGCCGACAAGATTCAAAACCAAAAAGCTTCAGTATCTTCATTGGGGATTAAGGCTGAAGGAAATTATAAATTGGTTGTTACTTTAGATAACAAGATTCCTTTCTTTAAACTGCTGATGGGCTTTCCGGTATTTTTCCCACAAGATGCTAAAGCAGTCCATCAATACGGCAGTGCATATGGTACCGCTGACAATAAACAGGTTTATGATGGACCATTTACTTTAAACGATTGGAATTCAACTAGTTTAACTTGGAATTTGAAGAAGAATCCTAAGTACTGGGATAAAAGTGCTGTTAAGCTTGATGAAATTAAATTCAATGTTGTTAAGGATCCTTCCACCGGCTTGAATTTATATCAAGACGGCAAACTTGATGATGTTGGGCTTTCTGCCGATCAAGCCAAACAGTTTAAGAATAATAAGGACCTAGTAACTAGAAAACAGTCATCATGTTACTATCTTGCCTTTAACTTAAAAAAGAAACAGTTTAAAAATATTAAGATCAGACAAGCTATTTCAATGGCAGTTAACCGACCAGTTTTGACTAAAAACATCGTTGGCGGTGGCGCAATTCCTAACCAGAATTTTGTTTCTCAAGGTTTGGCAGTTTCACCAAAGAATGGCACTGACTTTACTAAAGACACAACTATTCCTTCAACCATGAATTATAACCTTGCTAAAGCAAAACAATACTTTAAAGAGGGCCTGAAACAAGAAGGCCTTAAGTCACTTTCGTTCACGTTGTTATCTGGTGATGACTATTCCACCAAGCAAGTGACCCAATTCTTGCAGAATGCTTTGGAGAAGCTTCCTGGACTTAATGTTTCACTTCAAAGTGTTCCAGCCAAATTAGTTTTGTCACGTCAAGCAGACCAACAATTCCAGGTAACGCTTGCGGACTGGTTTGCTGATTATTCTGATCCAATTACTTTCTTAAATATTCTTAGCTCCAGTAATCCAAGCAACATTTCCAAGTGGAGCAATCCGCAGTATGACAGCTTGATTAAAGCAAGCAATGGTTCTGATGCTGGCAATCCTGAGGCTCGTTGGAATGACATGGTCAACGCCCAGAATGTTGCTTTGCAGCAACAAGCAATTGTGCCTCTCTTTCAATCAGGTGAAGTTGAACTAAAGAATGCGAAGGTTCAAGGGATTATTTATAATTCAGCTGGCCCTAACTTTAATTACAAGACCACTTACATCAAGTAATGGGGATTGGGAAGAGATTTGTATGTTTTTTTAATTGTGTGATAATTGACTATGAGTTGAGTGGTTGGTTATCCTAAAAATTTTAGTAGATTTTTATTTCTATATAGACTAGATGCGGGATTTCAGCCAGCTTCCTTGGCCCAAACCACGAACTGAATAATAGCCAAAACCTGGCTATTATCAAGTTCTCAGTTTGCGCTACGAAAGCTTATCGGCTGAAATCCCACTGTTTGTGAAAGGACTCAAAAACATGCAAGCTATCGTTATTAATGAATATGGCGATGAAAATAAATTAGTTGAAAAAGATTTAAATCTTCCTCCCATTACTGAAAATCAGGTTTTGGTTCGGGTTAAAAGCATTGGGGTTAATCCCATTGATTGGAAAACTCGAAAGGGGCTTCGTCAGAAACGATATCCCTTTCAGTTTTTCATCGTTTTGGGACAGGAAATGAGTGGGATTGTCGAAAATACCGGCAGTTCCGTCCTTAATTTTAAGAAGGGCGATGAAGTTTTAGGGTATGGCACCCCTTCAAATCGGGGAACTTATGCCCAATACTTTATAATTGACGCAAATCAGCTTGCCCACAAGCCGAAGAATGTTTCGTTCCCTGAAGCTGCAGGGCTTGGATTAACCGGAACTACCGCTTGGGAAGCAATTTTTGAGGCTGGCGGATTAAAGGCTGGTGAAACAATTTTAATTTTAGCCGGTTCAGGTGGAGTGGGCTCGATGGCTATTCAGTTAGCCAAGAACATCGGCGCAAAAGTTATAACTACTACTAGTACTAGAAACGTTGATTATGTCAAAAGTTTGGGTGCCAACGAAGTGATTGACTATACTAAACAGGATTTTGCTAAAGAAGTTAGTGACGTTGACATAGTCTTTGATACTCTTGGTGGCCAATATCAAGAAAAAGCGTTTGGGGTAGTTAAACCAGGTGGCCGACTGATTTCAATCGTTGAAACTATTCCTAATGCGGCTCAATACAGTCAGAAGAATGACGTCTTCTTTAATAAAATAAATTCTCATCCTGAAAGACCAATTATTGAAAAGTTAGCTCAGTATGCCGGAGATGGTATTTTAAAAGTTCGGATTGCCGATCAAAAGAAATTTAATCTCCAAAATGTTAAAGATATTCAAAAAGAGAGTGAGTCAGGTCACGTCGACGGAAAACTTATTTTGAATATTGAATAACTTGGGAAAAATAATTTGACAGGAAGATTTTCAGGCGTTATATTTATGCCAATCAATTTACGGAGGTAACATTATGACTCAAAATATTTTTAATGTGAACAATTGTTGCTGTCGAACATCGCGTCTTTTCCGATGTTCGGCCTGTTTGCATTGATTTTTTGAGTATTAATATTTACTAAACCTTGAAAAGTTCAATGTCAGCATCTGGCTGAATTGAACTGTTAAGGGCGCGAAATTCTGAAAATGAATTTTCGCGCCCTTTTTCTATCTAGAATTTTGGAGGAAAACAAATGATTATTAAAGATATCTCGCAGCTGATTGGCAATACCCCACTGATTGACCTGCAAATCGATGTTCCAAAACATTCGCATATTTACGCCAAACTGGAGATGTTCAACCCAGGCGGCAGTATTAAGGACCGCATGGGCCAATACATGATTGAAGATGCAATTAAACGAGGCAAAATCAAAGCGGGGACGACAGTTATTGAACCAACCGCCGGCAACACCGGAATTGGAATTGCCTTGGCAACTCAACAGCGTCACTTACCAACAATTTTAGTTGTCCCAGAAAAATTTAGTTATGAGAAACAGACTTTGATGAAAGCTTTGGGAGCAAGGTTGATCAACACGCCAAGTGAATTGGGAATCAAAGGGGCAATGGCAAAAGCAAGGGAACTTGAAAAACAAATTCCTAATAGTTATGTTCCGATGCAGTTCGAAAATCCGGCCAATCCGGGCGCTTATTATCACACTTTAGCTCCTGAAATTGTCAGTGATTTAGGTGATTCAATTGATGCATTTGTTGCTGGAGCTGGTAGCGGTGGGACCTTTGCTGGGATTGCCAAATACCTCCAAGAACACAACCCGCAGATTAAAAGTGTTGTGGTTGAGCCAGAAGGATCGATTTTAAATGGTGGTCCGGCTCATGCTCATAGAACTGAAGGCATTGGCGTTGAGTTTATCCCACCCTTTTTTAAAGGCGTTCAAATTGATTCTGTTCTGACGATTCCTGATAAAGAAGCTTTTGAGCAGGTAAGAAAGATGGCCAAAACTCAAGGATTATTCATTGGCAGTTCTAGTGGAGCGGCTTTAGCGGCTAGTTTAAAAGTTGCAAAGGAGCTTCCAGAAAACAGCACGATTGTTACCGTATTTCCAGATAGCAGTGAGCGTTACTTAAGCGAAAACATTTATGATTCCGAACAAAAAAATCAAACTGAAGAGGTAAAATAATTATGAAATTCGATACTAAACTACTCCATGGCGGCATTTCCGAAGATAAGACAACTGGTGCAACTTCTATTCCGATTTATATGGCCTCGACTTTTCATCAGAAAAAGATTGGTGAAAATAAGTATGAATATTCTAGATCAGGCAATCCAACCAGGGATGCGGTCGAAGCTTTAATTGCCGATTTGGAAGGCGGCAGTGACGGATTTGCCTTTGCTTCCGGCTCTGCAGCAATTGACACCGTCTTTTCATTATTTTCGGCCGGTGATCATGTTGTAATTGGTAATGATGTTTATGGTGGAACTTTTAGACTTATTAATTCTGTTTTAAAGCGCTTTGGTATGACTTTTACCGTTGTTGATACCAGAGATTTAGAGGCGGTTGAAAATGCAATCACTGATAAAACCAAGGCGATTTACTTAGAGACACCAACTAATCCGCTGCTCCGGGTCACTGATATTGAAGCGGTGGCCAATATTGCTAAAGAGCACAAGATTCTCAGTATTATTGACAACACATTTTCTTCACCATACGTTCAGCGACCAATTGAACAGGGAGTTGATATTTCGCTTTCCAGTGCTTCTAAGTACTTAGGCGGCCATTCAGATGTGATTGCCGGGGTGGTTGTTACTAAAGATCACGAACTTGGCGAAAAGATTGGTTATCTTCAAAACGCAATTGGCGGCATTCTGGCACCCCAGGAAAGCTGGCTATTACAAAGAGGGATGAAGACCTTGTCTTTGCGAATGAAAGCACATTTAGCTAACGCGGACGCAATCTTTAAGTACTTATCCAAACAGCCGTTAGTTTCTAAAATTTACTATCCTGGTGATCCCAACAATCCCGATTATGAAGTTGCTAAAAAGCAAATGCATCATGGATTTGGAGCGATGATTTCCTTTGAACTTCAACCAGGATTGGATCCAAAGAAATTTGTTGAGAACCTTAAGGTAATTACTTTGGCCGAAAGTCTTGGTGCTCTGGAAAGCTTGATTGAAATTCCTGCATTAATGACTCACGGATCAATTCCTCGTGACATTCGGCTTAAAAATGGGATTAAAGACGAGCTGATCCGTTTGTCCGTTGGCGTAGAAGACCAAAGTGATTTACTGGCAGATTTGCAGCAGGGCTTTGATTCATTGAAGGAGGGAAATCCTGATGTTTCAGACAGCAAAGTCGGTTCTAAGGCGTGATCCTGCTGCTAATAGTTTGATGGAAGTTGTTTTAACTTATCCTGGAATTCGGGCTTTGTTTTGGTATCGGATTGCCCATTTTTTAAACGGAATAAAATTATTCACCTTGGCAGGTTTACTGAGTCAGCATGCCGTTAAAACAACTGGAATATCAATTGCTCCGGCAGCAAGAATTGGAAAGCGAGTTTTCATTGATCATGGTGTTGGGGTAGTGATTGGTTCAACAGCAATTGTTGAAGATGATGTTACTATCATGCATGGCGTTACCCTAGGGGCGAGAAGAATTCAAACCGGAATCAGACATCCCCACGTTCGGCATGGCGCTTTTCTGGGAGCTAACGCTCAGATCCTTGGCAATATTATGATTGGTGCTGATTCGAAGGTCGGGGCAAATGCTGTTGTATTGCAAAGTGTTCCTGATAAGGCTACCGCAGTTGGTAATCCCGCAAAAATTGTTAATCAGCCTGATCAAAAGATTCTTAAAATTGATTTTGTGAGCCAAAATAAGATTTTTAAATAAAAATAGCCGTTTACCTTCAATTGAGGTAAGCGGCTATTCTTATTTTGAATTTAATTATTCAGCATTTGAAACTGTAACATCAGCAGCAGGAACAAATCCAATTCGGTGATTAAATTGAACTTGAACGTATTGATCATTTCCTTTAATGACGTTAGCTGGTGAATTGGAATTGAAGTTTGAATTGAAGAAGTCTGATTGCATTTGACCGCCAAATACATATTTTTCTCCAGGCTGCATGTAGTAGAGGACCTGTGGGGTGGTGGTTGTTACATCAGCGGCTTTTAAAATGTCACTGGTTGGATAGGCAGTTCCATAAACTGGGACTGGAGTTGAACTGTTTGGAGTTACTAATTGACCTAATGAATCGGTGGAATTTTTTCCGCCTGGATTATAGAACCAAGCTTGTTGGCCACCATAATCAATTTCTGTCCAGTCCCCTTTAGTGGTAATTTCATGGAATTGTTGGCCATAAACGGCTTTGTCGGCCCAGTCATCCATTTCAGTAGTTCCACTTGTCCCGGAAGAGAAGTTTTTGTCAGCAATTAACTCACTCTTGAAACTAGGTTTTTTATAAAGATAAACAAAATTAGAATCTTTCAGTGGGAGGGTAACTTTGTTGTCGGTGACTTTTTGGCCTGACGCTTTAGTCAAATTGTACTTGGAGTTTGGAGTAATCGTAATGATATCTGGGCTAGTTGAATTTGCCTTGCTCAAATTAATTCCCAATAATTTGAAGTAGTAATTCCAGTTCCAATAAGTTCCTGGATCCCAGTGCATTCCCTTTTGAGAGGCTGTAGTAATTCCTGGAACGTTATCATGGCCGATAATATGTTGTCTGTCTAAAGGAATATTAAATCGGTTTGCTAAATATTTAACTAAGGCTGCAGATGATTTGTACATTGCTGGCGAGTACCAATAACCGCCCACGGCAGCGAAGCCTTCATGTTCAATTCCAACTGAGTGAGAATTGATATACCAGTTGCCGGCATGCCAGGCAACATTTTGCGGCTGGACCATTTCAGCAATTTGGCCATCAGAAGAGCGAACAACATAGTTTGCGGAGGTATAGCTTGGAGTTGAAAAAGTCTTTAGAGTGTTAGCAAAATTTTCTTCCGTATTATGGATAACAATGTATCTGACTTGAAGCCCATCACTTGGACGGTTGGCTAAATCATAATTCCCATAGTCACCCTGATTATCAAACTCTTTATAAAGGGCAGGAACTGATTCAATATTTAACCCAGCAGGGCCATCTACGTTTGCTTGACTGGCAGTAGTTGGTTGTTCATTCACGGCGTCGACCTTCTCTGGCTGTAATGTTATGCCGTTTTGTTTAAAACCGGTTTTTAAAGTCTTATAAACGATACTTGAAAAGAAATTCGAATCAGCCTGGGTACTGCCAAAATTGTATTTTTGAATTGCAGTTTTCCAGTCGTTGACATTATTGCTAAGTTTATGTTTTGACTCTTTTTGATAGTAAGCAAGTAAAGCAGCACCACCAAAAATGTTTGCTTTATTATTAGTTTTTAAAGTATTTTCCGAGAATCCAGTTAGCGAGGATGCTTTTGAGATGGTATTTAATGATTCAAGAACACTGGCTGAAACCTTTTGAGAAGTGGAGCCTTTGGTTAAACTCTTTGGTGCTTGGGTTAAATGCATAATCCCATAGCCACCGTCAACGCTTGGTTTGTCTTGATGGCTGCTAAGGCCACTTTCATTTTCGGCAACCGCAAGCAGGACTGCTGTTGGTACTTTGTATTTAGTAGCTGCCTGTTGGAAGTCACTTGAAAGACTTTGGTTCGTAGTTGAAGCTGTTGAAGCCAGTGGAGATTTAAACTGCACTAAAGCCAATAATCCAATGCCAATAATTATTAAACCAAGGGCATAAAACCACCCCGTAGAATTTCTCTTTTCCATCTGATCACCCTTCTAACTATTCAAATACCCTTTGTTTGTAAGTAAATAACAATAATCAAGCAAATAATGAATAATAATGTAAATGTTTATTATTGAAATTATATCACTATGTTTACTCATTTTATATGCAAAAAATTATTTTGATTTAATTTTTAAGCTAGATTCATTTTTATAAATCTTAATGCGCTGGCCATTATCAGCGACACTCGGAGTTTAAAACATTAAAACCATATTAGTAAATAATGAGAATAGTATGGATTATCATACGAATTAGTTGTATACTTTTTGAATAAATATGATATCAGCTTTTGGAAGGGGTTCTTTACATGAAAGTTGGTTTAAAAATTCTTCTTGGTTCGTTTTGTGGGTTTTTGTTTGGTTTAATCAGTCAAACTGATTCTCAAGCAAAGACGATTAATGTGGCTTTAAAAACGCCTGGATATACGCGAAATTATCTTCCCAATGGACAAGCAGCTTTATATTCTGAACCAGACAATACTGGCACAATAGTGGCGAAGGCTTCTGATCTGCAAAAGCTGAGTAAAACTGCTGACTCTGGGCAATCATACTTTCACGCTTTTCGGGCATATAAATCTACTGCCGGCCAATGGTTTTTAAATGTCAGTTCATTTGATAAAAAGTATCAAGGTTGGATTTATGTTGGTAATAAATCACCTTTAAAGAATTCCACTAAGGTTTCGGGCGGCCTGTATCACGTTAACACGTTTGAGAGGCTTATACTTGCAGCGGGGTTTTCAAAGAAAACTTTCTACTTTAAGGTTCCAACCGCGCCAACGTTGACCTTTACAAAACCTGACTGGACCACATATGGAGTTGGCCGGAATATGAATTCTCTCACCAAATACGCCAGTGATAGGCTGCATGTTACCAAGGATGGTGAGAAGACACACGGACGTGATGGTGATGCAGAGTACTATTATGTTGTCGACAAGAAGCACCCGAAAGTCAACGGCTGGATAAATGTTAATGCTGTTTCAAAGATACCGCCAAAATTAATTTACTCTTATTAGTCTTGGCTAAGAAAATGGATTTTTGAAAATTAATAGTAAAAACAAAAAATCTAGTTAGCCGGTTTTGGTTAACTAGATTTTTTATTCAGTATTTTTTTATATTCTTATGCCTTTTTGATTTTGCCTACCGCGATTGGTAAAGTGACATGTTGATCATATTTGTCGGTTAAATGACCGCCAACCGTATTTGGCAGGTCAAGGTTTTGTGGTACTCCATGGATATAAACAACCCGTTTATCCAAATCTAATTTGTCGGTACCAAAAGTTTTTTTGAACTGTTCCTTTAAAGCAGATAGTGGCACATCCTTTTCATATTCAAAGTGACCGTTCTCATCAGAAACTGGATATGAGTCATTTGGAACATTCATCTCGTGGGGAGCCGCATCAAACGGAACCATCGTTGTGCCAGACACAGGTTCGGTTTCTGGTAAATCAACGAAGCCATCGCCATTTTTATCCTGAGCCATAGTTGCAATTTGAGCGTCTTTACCGTCAGGAAATCCATGAAAATGCTCCCAGTGTTGAGTATTCTTTGGGGTTTTGTCCATCACAATATGAATTTTTAATTTATCACGCGTGGTGCTAGTTAAATT
>DIDF01000024.1 GCA_002418005.1 Lactobacillaceae bacterium UBA5807 | reverse complement strand
TTCACGCTTTCAAGTTTCAGTTCGTTAATTAAAAGGGTCGCCATGGCTTTATTTTTGCCATTGGCAACTCTTTTTTAATTTATCTATTTATTTATGCTTTGGACAAAATGTTATAAATTCTTTCTTGATCACGAGTGGTGCCTCGCAACTCGTAATCCGCTAAGAAAGGAACTTTAAATTTTTTGGCATAACGTTTTGCGGTCAGACAATACTGTTCGTTGAAATTCTTATTGCCACTGCCAACGATTCCTTGGCAGACAGAGGCATTATTGTCATAGTCTATATATTCACCCATAATGTTGGTCATCAGTTCCTTGACACCATTGTCGATGCCATTTCCACCGTTCAAATAAGTGGGAACAAAAACAAAATATGGTTTTTGTTCATCTTCAAAATCAGATTGTTCACTAATCTCTTTAAGTTCCACTAATGGATTTTTAGAATTTTCTTTATGCTGTTTTTCAGCATAAGTTTTGAGATGGTTAACAAATGAGCGAGTATTTCCTTCGATAGAAATATAAAGAATTCGAATTGGACTCACAGTTTTACCTCCATATTTAAGTTTATAACTAGATTTTATTCTACCATCATTTTTTAGTTTGACGGTTGTTTTGTTTCTTTCTTCGATTAATTATAAATTGTTCAATTCCAAAGCCAATAAATAGAAGCCACCCTAATAATGATCCAACAAAACTGGCTTTTAACCCGGGAGTTTGGTAATGCAAGGCAACATGATGTGACCCGCCAGGGATAGTTGCGCCGACAAATCCTTTATTTACTGGAAATGTTTTGATTGAATTACCATCAATTTTGAGTTGCCAACCTTTAGAATAAGGAATACTTGTGACTAGGGTTGTTTTACTTGGTGAATTATAATTACCGCTAACGTTATCATCATTGACAGTTAGGCTTTTTAACCCATTTTGCTGAAGGTGGGTAATTTGATTATCGTATTGTTTGTTAAATGGAATCGAAATTAATTTTACCGAGCTAAATGTAATCCCTTTTACCGTATCAAATTTTAATGTAACTGTTTTTCGAGCATTTGTTGAGTATCCCAAATTTAATACCATATTATCAATTTGTCGGTAATTAGAAAGATTGTTGTCATCATACTGGGCAAATCCGGTGTGATATCCGCCCGCATAGACATCAAAATTATAACCGCCGAATGACGGTTTCAAAATTCCACTTCGGTAAGTATCGATTTTGTTTAACCGTGAATAAAAGGAATTATCCAAAAGATTTGAATTTTTTACCCAATTCATGTGGTCTTTTAGAGACCGAGGATTCTGTTTTATTCCAGATAATACTAAAAACAATTCGCTGTTTTTAGTTAGATTAGGTTTATTAATATTTAAAGAATAGACGTATTTATTCCCTGCGGCGTCACTTGTCATTTCTTTAAGTCCATTAGCATTTTGCGACTGATTAGTCTGATAGATATTTTTATTTGTTTGCAAGAATTTAGAAGTGGCTTTTTTATTTGCATTTAAACTCAGTTGTTTGTGAGGCTGTTTTAAATCTTTTGAAGCATTCGGGGATCCTAAGACGCCTAATCTGTATGCAGCCAAGGTATTAGTGTCAATGATTAGATTACTTGGGTCAATCATTACACTGTAGGCCAAAGTGTGTTTTGGTGAGATGTAAGTGGATGGGTGAATGTTCTCGGTTGAATTATTTACCTGAGCAGCATCAATCATTGCGCGTTCTTTATCTACAGCGTCCAACTTATTGAAAGATGCTGGTGACTGAGTTTGATTTTGAGTGTAAGCCAAAGGTAAGGCTTGGCTAGTCTTGTAAATAGCAGTTCCGTAAAGATTTTCCATTGGTGATACATTGACCCGCGATTGTGAATTAAAAATCAGTGGTTTACCATTTTTCCCTTTGACAATTTTATAACCATAAGGTAGCTGGGGAGATTTGCTAGTATTGGCTTTTGCAAAAATGTATTTAACCCCAAGAAGGTCGTTTAACCCCGTCCGATAATCGTTTTGAGCAATTGGGGTATTAAATGTAAATTGACTGTTACCCACAGCTTGAGCAAAATCACCAACATAACCATTTTGTAAGGTCAAGTAAATTGAAGTATCTTTGGTTCCAATGTTCATTGCTGTATTGGTATTACTATTTGTATAATTTGGATCATTTTGGATCTCTGGGTTGTAATGGTAGCTGGGAGCCTGTGAAGTTCGAAAAAAACCAGTCTGCTTTTGAATATATTTGTCAGCGCCATCGTAGTAATCTTTTTGAAACCTTGATGCTAAACCAGAATATAGTTGCTGAGTAACCATATAGGACTGGTTTGGACTATATACCCCAATAATGTTTGTGGCCAAGTTTAAAATAAAAACTGTCGTCAAGGCAAACTGCTTTTTTTGTAAACTGATATTGGACATAAATATTAAGAGCAGAATTATCACGGTTAAAAAGAGAAAACAATAATCAATAAAGTCATGAGCAGACAAGTTAAGTAAGAAGCCATGACCTACCCAAATAAATCCAACAAAAGCAATTGAAAAGATCACAAACCAGTTAATGTCTTTTTTAGTAAAGTTTTCAATATTATCAATGAAAATGGTTGCCGCTAAAGCAAATAGAAGGTTTCCCAACAAAATCCAACGGTTGGAAGGTGTTGTAAAGGTATTCATAATTGCCCCGAAGGCAGGAATAAGAATGCCAATAAAAATAACAATTAGGCTAACATTTTCTAAAAGAAAACGTTTGTGATTTCTGACAATGTAAACTAAGCCTAATAACGCGATTGAAGTAATCCCAATAACCAACCAAAAGTTCATTGAGTTTCCGGTCTCCAAAATTGGGTCTGCAAGCGAGAGATAATATTGAGCCGGGAAGAAAATTAATCCACTAGCGAATCCTTGTGGAACTCTGGTTGATTTCATCGCAAATAGTAGAGTTGGTAGAAGAACGACTGCGGACATCATTAGGCCAACTAAAACGGAAGCGGATAACTTAATGAAATTCTTCCAAAAGCGAAAATGTGGTCGCTTTTTTAAACTATAGAACCGAATGATTGTATAGAAGATTGCCCCAATACCGACGATCCAGGCAAAATAAAAGTTGCCAACAAATGTTAAAAATACGGCAAATATCAAAGGAAGCCATGATTTATTAAGGAGCCCATGATCAATTCCATAGCAGATTAGTGGAAAGAAAATAAGCGGTAAAATAAAGAAGGGATGGTGCATTCCCTGGGATAGTGCATAGCCATTAAAGGTGTATGCCAAAGCACCAACTACCCGACTGATTTTTTTGAACCTGTAGCTAGACAGAAACAGTAAAAATGCTAAACCGGAAACCCACATTCTTAAAAATATTAGAAAAGCAAATGCTGATTCAATAGCATTTTGAGGAAATAGGACAATTAAATAGTTAAAGAAGTCCCCGATAACGTAGTAAGAAAGACCGGTTAACTGATCGGCCCCCAAGCCCATATTCCAAGACCAGTGAGTGAAGCCTTCATAACAGTGGGTAAGAAAATTTATCAGCATTGACCTTAAATTAACTAGAATTGGATAATGCTGAGCAATGCCGTCGTATACCCAGATCATTGAGCGACCATTCAAGTATAGACAGGAGACTAGCACCATAGTTAGAACTAAGAAAAAGGCTGTAAAGATTATCCAAGTGGGCGTCTTTTGCCAATATTTTTTCAATTTTAGATCCTCCTACTTCAGTGAAGAAAAGTTAGAATTATTTAGCATGATGTATTAAAACGACAGTTAACCCAAATGGGTTGACTGTCGTTTTTACGTTCAGAACCAGGAAATAACTTCCTGTTAACTTTTGGGCAACAGTTATTCTTGATTCTTGGATTGTTTATCGGAATCCTTCTTGTCAGCATTTTGATCAGACGAAGAAGATTCTTTGACTGGCTTCTTTTTATTTTGAGTAACTTCAAACCAGTTGATGAACGAATTTTCCAAATCGACTATTTTAAAAGTGAAATTATCAATAACAATTGTTTGGCCGGCTCTTAGATCTGGATAATTGTCTTGGAAATATCCAGCAAGAGTTACAGCATCTGAATTATTAAATTCTGGGAAGGTTGTTGAGAAATACCTTTCAAAATCATGAGTAGTTATTCTTCCATTGACCTGATACGAACCACTTGGCTGCTTGAAAATATCCTCGGTAAAGGACGGATCAATTTCATCTTGGACAGTTCCAAACAATTCTTCATAAATATCCTTATCGGTGATAATCCCTGAAGTACCGCCGTATTCGTCAACAACTACGACAATTGGAGTTCGTTTTTTAATCATTTGGTTGAGAACATTAGTGATTGGGGTCATTTCAGGAGTGGTAGAAATGTGTCTCAATAACCGGTCAACTCTGACTGATTGGTCGACTTGGGCTTGGCGAATTAAATCATAGTTATAAACGTACCCTAAAATTTTATCTTTATCATTATCAGCAACAACAGGGAGACGACTAAATTTTTCTTGCAAATAGAACTGAATTGCATCATGAACTGTAGTGGTAATGTCGATTACTTCAAGTTGAGTTCTATCAATCATAATGTCTTTAGCAACTTTATCATTGAATTGAAAAGCTCTAGACATATAAAGGTAATCTTTTTCTTCAAGTTCACCGGTTTTGACCGCATTTTTTGATAAATTTAGAATTTCGGCCTGCGAAAGTGATTCATCGTTCTCATTTGCCATCTTTAACCCAAGCATTTTAACGACGCCACTGGCTGAAACGTTCAGCAGCCAAACAAAAGGATAAAAGAGAATATGAAAGTAATGTAATGGAGTTGAGACAAAGTCTAAAACTTTGGTTGGCATGTCAATACTGATGTTCTTTGGAACAATTTCAGTAAGAACAACTTCCAAATAGGTTAAAATGAGAACCCCTAATACAGCTCCGATTGCGTGGGCTGTTGTCGGATTGATTGGCGAATTATGAATCTCCATGACGTCCACTAAAATGGCCGTCACAAAAGACTCACCAATCCAGCCCATGATAATACCTGCCAGAGAAACACCAACCTGAGTTGTTGAAAGAAATTCATTTAGGTTAGTAACCATGTAAATCTGGCGGTTAATTTTTTTGAGCTTTTTGGTTTGACCTTCTTTTAAATTCTTTCGCTTTTCTTCCAAAGCACTTAAACGACTTTGGACCAAAGCAAATTCACAGCCGACAAAAAATGCGGCGAACATAAATGCTAGTATAATGATCAGTAAATTAACGTACATGTTACCGTTATCCAAATTTTATTCCTCGTTTCGTATTTAAATGTTTTGACATTAAAAATGCCACAACAGGCTACTTTTAGTATACCCTGAAATAAGCAATTTTTTAAGGGATTATTAGGTTTATAGGTAAGTGTTTAGCATTTTCTTACCAATTGAATTGAATGGTGGTAAAGTGATAGATATAAGAAAAGGGGATGTTGATATGGCTGATAAGGCAGATCAAAAGAAAGATGAAAAAGACGAGAAGCCTAAATTCACTTATACAGAAGATCAAATCAAAAAGGCCGCGGAGCTCATCGACAAACAAGGTTATGTCACTAAAAAGGACATTCCTGAAATGAAAAATGATGATTGGACAAAAGGATTTTCAGCTAAGGTGGATGAACACTTACACCAAGATGAAAACGAGCATCCATATCTTTATTTTGAAAAGTTTGATTTTATCGGTGGTGAAATTGACTGCATTATTTGGAATATGGATGTTATTAAGACCCGTGAAGATGCTCTTCACAAGTTGGCTGATGTTCTAAACAAAAAAGTTAACGAAAATACTCCACAACAGTTTCAACAAAAGACCTATTAGTTCAATTAAGCAATTAATTTACTAAGGTCGTCTATAAATAAAAACAGCCGTCATTCTAAATTTTGGAATGACGGTTGTTTTAGCTTTAAAACTAATTTTATTTAAAATACAAGATGTATGGCTTAGAAAGCTCTTGCAATCAAAATAATTCCAAAAATTAGTAAATAAACTGCTAAAATATACACGACAACTAAACTTCCGATGAGTGGATTGAATAGCATCAATACCCCGGCAATAATTCCTAAAATACTAAATAGAGTATTTAGCCCAGGATGAAAACTGTAAGACGACAACAATAACATATTAATTGAGTCAAACAAGAACCAAAACGCCAAGAAGTAACCTAACATGAAAAAGCCAGTATCAAGGTTAAAAAATACCAGAATAGCTAAAATGATGTCTAATATTCCGGTCACCAAAGTAAATCCACTTGCGGAACCAAAAGACCCTCTTAACGTGAAGTAAATCCATATTGCAAATATCCCGCTTAAAAGCATTGATAATGCAAGTATCCAAGTAATCCCAATAATTGCTTTTCCGGGTTTTAAAAATGAAAGGATTCCAACGAGAACAAAAAGAATTCCTAGTAAAAGAGATGGCCATCTAAATTTTCGTTGAATATCGTCTTCAGTAGTATAACCATTCATATTTAAGCTCCTCTCTATAACTTCATTATAGTATTATAAATTTTAACAACCAATTATGTAACTCAAATGCATCGTAATAAAGCGAGCAAAGTGAGGAAATTATGGCAGCATTTTTTCAAACACTAAGCGAGAATCAAAATAAATTAATTAGCAGCTTTGGAGAGCATATTTATCTATCAGTATTTGCTCTGTTTTTGGCAATTATTATTGCCCTTCCCTTAGCAATTTATGGTAGAAAACATCCAAAATCAGCAAATGTATTTTTACAAATTGCCTCAATTTTGCAGACGATTCCTTCTCTGGCAGTTTTAGGATTGCTAATTCCATTTGTTGGAATTGGTAATCCACCGGCTGTTATTGCCCTGGTTATTTATGGAGTTTTGCCCATTTATAGCAATGCTTATACTGCCTTAGTTGGAATCGATCCAAGTTTAAGTGAGGCTGCAGAAGCATTCGGGTTAACCCCGTTTCAAAAACTAACTAGAATCGAATTGCCATTGGCAAAAGAGCAAATTTTAACCGGAATTAAAAACGCTGGGGTAATGATTATTGGCACAGCTACTTTGGCTGCTTTGATTGGTGCCGGTGGGCTTGGAACTTTTATTCTTCTTGGAATTGACCGCAATGATGCTTCATTGACTTTGATCGGAGCAGTTGGGTCTGCGCTTTTGGCGATTATCTTTAGTTGGTTAATCACCATTTTGGGTCGGATGAAGGGAAAAAATATTATTTGGACGGTTGGTGCTTTATTTGTTCTAATCGGTGCGGTAGGTGGATTTCAGAAAATCGATGGCTTATTTAAACCCCAGACAATTACAATTGCTGGAAAATTAGGATCTGAACCGGATATTTTAATTAACATGTACAAAGACCTAATTGAAAATAAGGACAAAAAGGTTAGTGTTCAGTTGAAACCAAACTTTGGACAAACTAACTTTTTGTTTTCAGCGTTAAAAACTGGCAATATTGATATTTATCCTGAATTTACAGGAACAGTTTTAGAGGATATAGTGCCTAGCAAAAACGTTCAGTCTAGTAAATTAAGCCCCAGTCAAATTTACCAACTAGCCAAAAGAAAGCTTTATCAAAAATACCAAATGGAGTACCTGCAGCCGATGAAATACAACAACTCTTATACTTTGTTGGTAAAAAAGAGTTTTGCTCAGAAGTATCATCTGCATTCAATTAATGATTTACAACCCATTCAAAGAATTTTAAATGGCGGCTTTGATCTAGAATTTTCTAATCGAAATGACGGCTGGCTTGGGATTAAAAAGATTTATGGGCTTAATTTCACTTTCCAATCGCTTGATCCTTCAATTCGATACAAAGCGATTAACAACGGTAATGTCAATATAATTGATGGGTACTCGACTGATTCACAGATTCGTCAAGAAGATTTGGTTTCTTTAAATGATAATAAACGAGTATTTCCAACCTATCAGGGAGCGGCTTTAATGAAAAGTTCATTTGCTAAGAAAAATCCCCTGGTTGTAAAAGCCCTTAATAAACTTGCTAATAAAATTACTGTTGATCAGATGCGCCAAATGAATTATGAAGTAAACGTTGAAAAAAAGAGTGCGGCGTTAGTTGCTAAAGATTATCTGATTGCCCATAGATTATTGAAGGGAGACGGATAGAAATGGCAGAAAAATCAATGATTGCTTTAAAAAATGTCACAGTGAGCTATGATAATCAAAATGCTATTGAAAATCTAAACCTGGAAATAAAGCCCCAAGAATTGTTTGTTTTGGTAGGAGAATCTGGTGGTGGGAAAACCACAACATTAAGAACAATGAACGGGCTTGTAAAACCCACTAATGGTCAAATTATTATTAATGGTGTTTTAATGAAGCGGGAAAATGTTCGCCAAATTCGCCTGGAAATTGGCTATGTTATTCAACAGATAGCTTTATTTCCCAACATGAACATTGAGCAAAATCTAAGATTAATTCCAGAAATCAAACATGAGGACATGAGTGCGGCCAAGGACAGAATTGAGCATTTGATGAAATCAGTTAGTTTGCCGTTAGATTATTTAAAGGATTTTCCCAATGAACTTTCCGGCGGAGAGCAACAGCGAGTCGGAATTATTCGAGCTTTTGGAACAAAACCCAAGATAGTTTTGATGGATGAACCCTTTGCCGCGCTTGATCCAATTTCAAGAGTCCAACTTCAAAACTTGACCCTGCAATTTCACTCACAGTTCAATAACACAATTGTTTTTGTGACCCATGACATGAATGAAGCTTTAAAACTTGCTGATAGAATTGGCGTTATTGCTAATGGAAAGCTCCTGCAAGTAGGGACTCCCAAAGAAATTGTCCGCCACCCAGCCGATTCCTATGTTGAAAGGCTGTTTCGCAATAGCAGGTCTAAAGATATTAACAAAGTTTATATTCAAAGAATTGTTTATACTGGCTTTAGTTCCTCAAGTCCTCAAGCAGAGATTCCAGTGGTTAAAGTTGATGGAGAAAGTATTTTAGCAGATAATTATCCGTTTTTAGCTGCAGGAAAACAATTAGAAGTTCATCAAGACAATAAAATTATTGGGTATGTTAGTTCAGCGGATGTTTTTAAATATTTGAATCATTTTAAGGAGAATAAATGAAAGATGAAAGCTATCGAAATTTACCACGCAGGTGGGCCAGAACAATTAAAAATGATTGACAAACCTGTACCGAGAATAAAGCCAGGCTGGACACTAATAAAAATCAAAGCTTTTGGCCTTAATCATGCAGAAATTTACACTCGCCAAGGACAATCATACCCTGATGTTAAGTTTCCTCGAGTTATTGGTATTGAAGCTGTTGGTGAAATTTTCAAAACAAATAATTCTGATTTTCAAGTTGGCCAAAGAATAATGACTTTGATGGGAAATTTTGGCCGCCATTTTGATGGTAGCTATGAAGAATACGCGCTTGTACCTGATAGTCAGATTTATCCATTGAATCTAGATCGCTCTTGGGAAGAACTAGCTGCAATCCCAGAAACCGGGTATACTGCTATCGGCGCAATTAAGGCCAGTAAGGTTAGCGAAAAAAGCTCAGTTCTCGTTAGGGGCGCGACTTCAACGGTAGGTACTGCTGCAACAATGATTATGAAGACCATCGGAGCCAAAGTGACGGCAACTACTCGCAAACCAGAACACGTTCAGTTTTTGAAGGATGTTGGCGCCGACACTGTTATCATTGATAAAGATGGCAAGCTTCAGACAAGCCGAAAGTTTGATGCGATTATCGATTTTGTTGGTATCAAGGTGCTTTATGATACATTATCACATCTAAATCCGGGTGGAATCCAAACTATTGTTGGTGGTCTTGGTGAGGATAAATGGACAGTTGACAATTTTGACCCGTTTGCTATTCCATCAGGAAGTTATTTGACCAATTTTTCTTCAGATCCAGTAAATAAAGATTGGCTTAATGAATTAATTGAAATTATTAAACAAAACGATATTCATTTTCCAATTGCTCATACTTTTAAATTGGATGAGATAGTCCAAGCCCATCAATTAATGGAAAGTGGTAAGGCAGTTGGTAAAATGATTGTAACGGAATAACTGTAAAGCGTTTAGGTTCTTGAAGGTAATTTTAAATAAAGCGGAGGAAGCCCGATGAGCTTTCTCCGCTTTATTTGTTGATTTAATATTGTTTGCCTAATTCATACACTAATTCAGGTTCGTTTCCGGTTCTTTGCCGTTTATCCAAAAGATCGATCATTCCTAGTTCATCTTCTGAAAGCTTAAAATCAAGTTGAGAGTTTTCTTTGATTCTAGATGGATTCGAAGACTTAGGGATAATTGCAACTTTTCTAGCAATATCCCAAACCAAAATAATTTGAGCTACTGATTTATTATTATGTTTAGCAATTTTTTCTAGCATTGGATTGTTCAGAACAGCTCCTCTTCCTAATGGGCTCCAAGCTTGGGTTACAATTTTATTTTTTTGATCAAATTCTATCATTGGTTGTTGTCTCAAAAAGGGGTGGGTTTCAATTTGATTCACAACGGGCATTTCGTTGGCTTTTTGTTTTAATAATTCCAAATGGGATTGAGTAAAATTACTAACGCCAATTGATTTTACCTCGCCACGTTTCTTAAGTTCTTCAAAAGCGCGCCAGGTATCATAAAATTTTTTGGCAATTGGCCAGTGAACTAGTAATAAATCAAAATATTCCAGGCCCATCTGTTGAAGAGAAAACTCGGTGCTTTGGATAGTTAGATCATAACCTTGGTTCATCTCAGTGACTTTATCAGTGATAAAGATTTGTCTTCGTGGAATTCCTAATTTTTTTAAGGAATTTCCGAGAACCGCTTCATTTCGATATAGTTGCGCGGTATCGAATAATCGGTAACCATTTTCAAACGCTGCTTTTATTACTTTATCCATATTTTCTTGGTCATTAATAAGATATGTTCCAAATCCAAGCATGGGCATTTTGTTACCATCTGCTAATTCAATCATTGTTTTTTCTGGATTAAACATTGTTTGCCTCCAAAGGTTAAGATAAACATATTTTAACATATATGTGCAAGCGCTTTATTTGCCAGTAAATGAGTGTTTTAAAAATCTCTCAAATTTAGACGTAATATTAGGCTTTTGCCTATTTTTAGTTATAATTGAGAAAAAGTGAGGTGCTATCAGTGACCCAAATAAACTTATCTGATGTTGATGCTTCAGTTGGTTTGTCAGATTCTCAAGTCCATCAGCAGGTAAACACTGGAAATAAAAATACCGCGGAAAAATCTTTGACAAGAAGTACAAAAGAGATTCTTTCAGATAATATTTTCACTTTATTTAATTTGGTGAATATTGTTTTAGGTGTGTTGATTTTTTACACCGGCAGTTACAAGAACTTACTTTTTTTGGGAATTGCATTTTTTAACACCATTATTGGCATTATCCAAGAGATTCGCTCAAAACGACAAATTGATAAAATGGTGCTTTTGGCGGAATCGAAAACTAAAGTCATTAGAAACGGAAATTTAAAAAGAATTTCTCAAGATGAGATTGTTTTGGGTGATGTGATTCAGTTAAGCAGAGGAGATCAAATTCCGGTAGATGGCATTGTCCTGACTTCAAAAGAAATGCAGGTTGATGAATCCCAAATTACAGGCGAAGCGGCAATAATCACGAAAAGAAAAGCCGAAAATTTAACTTCTGGTAGTTTCTTAGTTTCTGGTTCAGGCAGGATGTTGGTTACAAAGGTTGGTAAGAATACTTTTGTAAACCACATTTCAAACGAGGCCAAAAAGGGTACCGATGACTCAAGTGTTCTTTTAAATACGATAAATAAGATTATTAAAGTTCTTACCTTCGTGATTATTCCTTTAGGCCTGATTTTGTTTTTCTCAAAACTTTTTGGCGGTGGTGGAATTAACCGAGCCATTCTTGGAACTTCAGCAGCGGTAATAGGTATGATTCCAGAGGGCCTTGTTCTTTTAACGTCAGTTACCTTGGCAATATCAGCAATGAATCTGGCTCGCAGACGGACACTGGTCCGGGATTTACCCGCAATTGAAACTTTGGCTCGAGTTGATGTTATATGTCTTGATAAAACCGGAACAATTACTAGTGGCAAATTAAAGTTCGAAAAAGCGATCCCTTTTTTGAGTGGGGTTTCTGTCGCCCAGCTCCAAAAAGTCGTCGCAGCTGTAACATATTCAACTGAAGACGATAATGAAACCGCTAATGCAATTACCAATCACATTAAAAATCCCAAATGGAATGCCGATAGCGTGATCCCGTTTTCCTCTGAAAGAAAATGGAGTGGGGCATCTTTTACAAAGATCGGTAAATTTGTTGTCGGCGCTCCCCAATTCATTTTTGCCAATCTGCCAGATGATCAACGAAAAGTTATTCACGATTATGCTAAGTCCGGATTTCGAGTACTTTCTGTCGCCAAGGTAAACGCCTTGAATTCTCAAGGAAAGTTGGAGAATCCGCAAATGTTGGGCTTGATTCTGATTTCAGATGTTATTCGGCCTAATGCTTCTACGACTTTTAGCTATTTTGCCACTCAAGGTGTTGATATAAAAGTTATTTCGGGAGACGATCCTGTAACTGTATCAACAATTGCTGCCAAGGCAGGGATTACGCACGCTCAAGACTATATCGATATGTCGACTGTTTCAGATGCAGATGACTTTAAAAAGATTGTTGCTGGACATACCGTTTTTGGTAGAGTTACTCCAGATCAAAAGCAAAAACTGATTGCGGCATTGCAAGCACAAAACCACACGGTAGCAATGACCGGCGATGGTGTGAATGATTTGCTTGCTATTCGTCAGGCAAATTGTGGTATCGCAATGGCATCGGGAAGCGAAAGCACTAAGAGTATTGCTGATTTTGTGCTTATTGATTCTAATTTTGATGCAATGATTGGGGTTTTAAATGAGGGCCGTCGAGTTATTAACAACATCCAGCGGGTTGCCTCCTTATATCTCATTAAGACAATGTATTCTGTTGCTTTGTCATTAATATTTATATTTATGACATATGATTATCCATTTCAGCCAATTCAGTTAACACCAATAACATCGCTGTTTGTTGGGCTGCCGTCCTTTTTCTTGGCACTTCAGCCGAACTTTAGAAAAATTTCCAATCAGTTTATGAAACATGTTTTAGCGGTTTCTTTACCTGCGGCAATTTGTGTCGTTTCTTATGTTATGATTATTCAATTTCTGGGCTTTATTTTTGGGCTAAAATACCAATTCACGTCCACACTATGTGTTCTTTTAACAGGAGCAATTTGCTGGTTGGCATTAGTAGTTGTTTCCATTCCATGGAACAGAATGAAGATAACTTTAAATATTGCTGTTTTAACAGCGTTCTTGTTAATTATCATCTTTTTCAATAATATCTTTTCACTTGTCACATTTTTCAATAAGGAAATTTGGCTCTTCGCGATTCCTCTTATTGTCACTTCCTATCCATTGTTTATTTTTATGCGAAGAAGCATTTCAAAGTATTTGAATAAACGAGAAAGAAAAAACGGGTTAAAAGACGAATAAAAGAATCATGATATTGAACTTAGCCTCTCAATTGGAGAATCCAAATTCGGAGGTTTATTTTTTATTTTGGATCATCTGGTGTGCTATACTGGATGATGTAATGTAAGGAGGCAAAAGTATGGATAAAGCCCAGCGTCAATTTGAACAGTGGGAGCAAAAATTAAGAACTGTCGAGCTTCCGCTTTGGAACCAACTGCCTAAGTTTGATCTTTATATGGATCAGGTTACTGCTTTAGTTAATGAAATTTTGGGGCCCTTAGAAATTGACCCTATCACTCCGGCAATGATTAACAACTATGTTAAGAAAAACGCGATTATTGCCCCAATCAAAAAGAAATATCAAACGATGCAAATTGCCGATATCATCCTGATTACCTTACTAAAACCCGCTTATTCTCTTGATATTATTCGCCATGGGATTGACCAGGTTACCGCTAATGTATATCCGCAAAAGGGTTATGATGATTTTATCAAACGACTTACCTTTGCGTTTAGAAATATTAACCAAAGGACGGCTCCACTTAAAGACGAGAATTTTACAGATAAATTAATGCAGGTTGCCGTTAATGTCATTATTGATCGACTGCAGTCTGAGAAGATTTTAAAAATTATGGAAAAGCCGTTACCGCAAATCACTAAATAGTGAACAGATGAACAAGACACTTTTGAAATCGTTTTCATTGCTTTGCCACCATATTTTCAAGGAACTATACCACTTATCCTTGATATGGTGGCATTTTTATTACTTAAAATTAATTAGTGATTTTTTGAGCAAAACTGTTTACAAAAGTTTTCAATGTGATATTATTCTATTTGTGAAATAAATAACAAAGCTTCTTCTTGGAGGATTTAAGCATGATAGATAATAAGGTTAAAGAAAAAGAGAATAAAAAAACTGACGTCGACACCATGATTAACAATCTGGTATCCAAAGCTCATGAAGCGCTCGATATCATGGATAACTTTGATCAAAAAAAGGTCGACCATATTACTCATCAAATGGTAATGGCCGGTCAAGACAAACATATGGATTTAGCAATTATGGCCGCTGAAGAAACTGGCCGGGGAGTTGCTGAAGACAAAGCTATTAAGAATATGTTTGCAACTGAGGAAATTTGGCACGAAATCCGTAACGATAAAACAGTTGGAATTATTAAAGATGACAGAGAGCGTCAACTTATCACTGTTGCTGAACCTCTTGGAGTCTTAGCTGGAATTACTCCAGTTACAAATCCAACTTCAACTACTTTGTTCAAGGCAATTATTGCCATGAAGACTAGAAATCCAATTATCTTTTCTTTTCATCCTCAGGCAATGAAGTCATCTATTGCAACTGCAAAAGTTTTGCGAGATGCAGCAATTGCTGCTGGTGCTCCTGAAGGTGCAATCCAATGGATCGAAGAACCAAGCATCGAAGCTACTAGTAAACTGATCAATCACCCAGGCGTTGCCAGCACTTTGGCAACGGGTGGTCCTGGTATGGTTAAAGCTGCATACTCTACTGGTAAACCAGCATTAGGTGTTGGCCCTGGAAATGGCCCGGTTTACATCGAAAAGACTGCTAAACTTCGTCGGGCAATTAATGACATTGTTCTTTCTAAGACATTTGATAATGGGATGATTTGTGCAACTGAAAATAGTGCAGTTATTGATGCTGAAATTTACGATGAAGCAAAAGATCTTCTTATCAAAAACGGAACATTCTTTGTTAAAAAAGCTGATCAGGCTAAATTAGCAGAAACAATGTTTGATCCAAAGAGAGGTAGTGTTCGGGGCCCAATCCCTGGCAAGAGCGCAAAAGAAATCGCTAAACTTGCTGGAATCAAAGTTCCAGACAACACTAAGGTATTGGCTGCAGAAATTACTGGCGTTGGTCCAAAATATCCATTATCCGCTGAAAAGTTGTGCCCAGTAATTTCTATTTATAAAGCAAAGACCACTGAAGAGGCCTTTGATATTTGTGATAAATTACTTCACTTTGGCGGTCTCGGTCATACTGCTGCTATTCAATCGACCAACGATGATTTGATTACCAAATTTGGTGTAAAAATGAAAGCCTCAAGAGTAATCGTTAACACACCTTCCAGTCTTGGTGGAATTGGTAAAATCTATAACCAAATGACTCCTTCACTGACCTTAGGTACTGGTTCATGGGGAGCAAACTCAATTTCTCATAACGTTACCGATACAGATATTTTAAACATTAAAACTATCGCAAAGAGAAGAAATAACATGCAATGGATTAAATTACCGCGGGTTTACTTTGAAAAAACTTCCGTAAGATATCTTAATGATATGCCAGGAATTCAACGGGTATTTATCGTTACAACACCAGGAATGGTTGAACATGGTTATGTTGACATTGTTCTTGATGAATTAAAACGCCGGTCAAATGAGATTGAATACTCATTGTTCTCAGACGTTGAACCCGATCCCTCAACTGACACTGTTAAAAAAGGTGTTGCTCAAATGAATGCTTTTAAGCCTGACACAATCATTGCTTTGGGTGGTGGCTCTCCACTTGATGCAGCAAAGAATATGTGGTTATTCTACGAAGACCCAGATGCCAGCTTCTTTGGCGCAAAGCAGAAGTTCTTGGATATCAGAAAGCGGGCATACAGGTTCAAGAAGCCTCATAAAGCTCAGATGATTGCTATTCCTACCACTTCAGGTACAGGTTCAGAAGTTACACCATTTGCCGTTATCACAGACTCAAAGACTCATGTTAAATATCCACTTGCTGATTATGCATTAACCCCAGATGTTGCGATCGTTGATTCTCAGTTTGTTCAAACAGTTCCAAAGGGAACAGTTGCAGCTTCAGGACTTGATACTCTCTGCCACGGAATCGAATCATATGTATCAACTATGGCTTCAGATTATACAAGACCATTATCACTTCAAGCTATCAAACTTGTCTTTGATAACCTTACTAATTCATACAATGGTGATACTCAAGCAAGAGAAGAAATGCACAATGCCGCTACCTTAGCTGGGATGGCCTTTGCCAATGCATTCCTTGGGATTACTCATTCCGTTGCCCATAAGCTTGGCGGCGAATTTGGAATTACTCATGGAATCGCCATTGCAATCACCATGCCTCATGTAATTCGATATAATGCTACTTACCCAGAAAAATTAGCCGTTCGTCCTAAGTATGAATACTATCGTGCTGATGAAGACTACGCTAACATTGCAAGATACATTGGTTTAAAAGGTGACACTAATCAGGAATTAGTTGAAGCCTTGGTTCAAAAGATTATTGACTTGGCTCATTCAGTTAACGTTACTCTGAGTTTGAAAGCTTGGGGAGTTGACAAAAAGAAGTTTGACGCAGCCCTTGATCGTTTGTCAGTTCTTGCTTATGAAGACCAATGCACCACTGCTAACCCAGTTGAACCACTAGTTGCCGATCTTAAACAAATTATGGTTGACGATTATGATGGAACAAATGTGGAAACTAAATAAACAAGATTATTGAAATTTGTTTAAAAATTTCAAGCAATCATAAGGAAAACCTGAAACTAAGAAAATTATTAGAAAATTAAGACCCGTCCTGCAAGAGGACGGGTCTTTTTATATATTTTTTTGTATTATAACTGAAATATAGTGAACAAACTAAAACTTAAAAAATCGAAATATGCTATTTGTACAGCTATGAAAGCGCTTTTGAGATATGTGGGATTTAAAAACTTTGTGAAAAAAGGTGTTGACATGTCCATGAGAGAATGATTAAATAAATATCAATTCAATCTCATAGTTTTCTTATTTGTTTCTCATAATTAAAGTCATACATAGGATCGAGGTTATTTTTATGAATACTGCTGCTGTCGAATCTGACAAAAAAATGTCGGTAATGGATTATGTTTATATGGTTTCTGCTGGTGTTTCAAATGCCGTTTTGGTTATGCTGGGGATTGGGATTTTAACTCAATCAATTGCTAATTTTGTTCATTGGCCACAATTATTTCAAGTTGGCGCAATTGCTCAATGGTTGCTTGCCCCGGCATTTGGTGCCGCTGTTGCTTCCCAACTTCGGGTTAATACTTTGGTATTATTCAGTTCAATGATTTCCGCAACTGTTGGTGCAAATGCTGTCTACTTTACTAGTGTGCCGATGCATGCAGCTACAGCAACAGGTAATCAAATGATTGAGGCGGCACATGCAGGCATTTTCACTACTGGCCAGCCAATTAGTGCTGTTGCCGCCGGATTAATTGCTGCTTTAGTTGGTAAATATCTTACTGGTAAGACTCCACTTGATATGATGTTGGTTCCTTTAGCTGCAACTTTGGTCGGATCAATTTCTGGATTGGCGTTGGCAAGTGTTACTACACCTGCCTTGAATTGGTTAAGTAAATTCATTGCTCAATCCATGACAATTAATCCAATCTTAGGCTCTGCATGTGTTGCTGTTGCTTGGTCAATTTTCCTTATGACCCCAGCTTCTTCAGCTGCTTTAGCTGTTGCGGTCATGCTTGATCCATTATCAGCTGGAGCTGCTTTAATTGGAACTACGGCGCAATTTGTTGGCTTTACTGCAATGTCTTGGAGACAAAACCAAATTGGTGCTAACATTGATCAAGGCATCATCACACCAAAGGTTCAGTTCCCTAACTTGCTGAAAAATCCACGTTTAGCAATTCCTAGTATGGTGGCGTCGGCTGTGGCTGCTCCATTAGCAACGATTTTCTTCCACTTCAAGGTTCCATTTACTCTTGGTGGTTTGGGATTGAATTCATTGATCGCTCCAATTTCTTTAGCTTCAACTAATATGTCAGCGTTCTTTGCTTATCTTCTGATGGGAATTGCAGTTCCTGCAGTTATTTCATTAGTTCTTTACAGAGTTCTTCGAGGTATGAATTGGGTTAAGGATGAAGAACTTCACCTTGAAATTGTTTAGTTAGAAATCTATGAAAACGAATCTATAACGGCTCATAACATAAAATCTGTGTTATGAGCCGTTTTTAGTAAATTGACATTCTTTAAAAATCAAGATAATCTACTTACTTTACCTCTAAAAAAGGCGCTGAACTAATGACCAAGTTTGATCATTTACAAGAATTTTATAGAAAAACTGTCGCGCTCAAAGTAAAATTTAAAAGGAATAAAAAGCGGAGTTGGAGCAAAAGTAATTTTGTTCCAACCCCGTTTACTTTAACTTTCTTTAGTCACGATTACTCGACCAGAATGTTTCTCATCTAGAATTTTGTGCCCTTTAATAAATCCGTTTAGAGTAAAAGGCTCTTTGTATCCGATCTTAATTGAGAGTTTTCCTTTTCCCATTAAATCAAGAAGCTGCCCCAATGATTCTGAGGCGTGGACAGTTCCAAGTCGATGTACATGGTTAAATGTAATTTGTTTATTTGTTTCCGGTTCAGCAAACCCAACAGTGGCAATAGTTCCACCTGGCTTTACCATTTCTGCATCCGATTCACCACCGGCCCCATTTAAAGCTCCGTTAACAACAACATCTGCAGTATTCTTAAGGGTCTCTGCTGGATTTTCTTTATCGTAGGCAACAAATTTAGCTACCCCGTATGATTTAACTAGTTGTTCGTTTTTACTGGATGCAATGCCAATTACTTTTGCACCTAAATCCACGGCAAGCTGAGTAACAATTGAACCAACTCCACCTGAAGCTCCTTGGACTATTATGGTTTGCTCACTTTTAATATTTCCAAAAGTATGAACAATGTTATAGGCTGTTGTTCCTGAAGTAATGATCCCAACAGCTTCGTTAAATGAAACGTTGTCAGGAATGTGGGCGACTGAGGATTCATTTGCTGCAACGTATTCTGCATATGAATGCCCAGCTTGTGCCGCTACTCGGTCACCAACTTTAAAGCCGGTAACATTGCTGCCAATTTTTTCAACGGTTCCTGTTGAGTCTCTTCCGGGAATTGTTCGGCCATTAGATGGGCCCATAGCCCCAGCTCGCTGAGAACGGTCATAGTTATTTAAGCCAATTGCAACGGTCTTAATTAATACTTGATTATCACTTATCTCTGGGGTATCGATGTCGTATTCTTGAAATACACTTGGATCACCAGAATGATCATATCCAAAAGCTTTCATAACAAATTCCTCCTTATTCTGCTTGCATTGTAAAACCGTTTTCATTGGTTTACCAGAATAGTGAATTAAAAAAATATGAAATAAAATATTAATCAGAATTTATTGAGAAAACTGGCTAATTTGCTAATAATTATTTGTGGTCTTTATGAAAATGTTTGACTTAAGCAAGAAATCTAGGAAGCTTAAGATTACCCAAATTTAAATTATCTTAATTATTGCATTGACTAAAATGAGCAGCAAAAAGTTAAATGAGCAAATCACTGTTACAAATACTCCAGTGCTTATTAATATGGCCTTAAATTGACTGACTATTGGTGTAAAACTTAACAACAGCGCGCAAACAGTAACGAAAATAACTGTCTGCCATAACCCACTTTTAGAGTTGTTAAAATCTGCGGAACTTAAATCAAAACCACCAATGCAGATGTTCGCTGAGATAATTAAAAATACCAAAAATGCTTTCCAGTTCACAGGAGATAAAAATTGGAGTGTGAAGTTTCCTGGATTTTGTGCCAAATTTACCACTTGCTGAAAAATGTCGGGTAAAGTTACTCGAGTTAAAAGAAAAGTTGCAAAGCAACAACCAATCACCGGCGAAATGCCAATAAAAAAGTTTCCCATTGATTGATAGAAGTTTCTACTGTTCCAGGTGTGGTTTACAAAACCTAAGGATTGATCGGATGTATTTGGGAATTTAATTAAACGGAAGCTTTTAATTTTGTGAGCAAAAATTATCGCAAATAAAAGGTGACTTGTTTCATGAATAAGGATGCCAAAAAAGCCAAAGTAAAGCTGACTATTAATGCCAAATTTGGCTGCCAACGACCTTTTAGCAGTATGGCCTAAAGTCGAAAGCAAAACTATAAAGAGAAACGGCACTCCAATTAAACCTAAGAGCGCCGTGCAGATATTAATGATAATGGATTGAATCATGACTTTATTCCTTTATATCAACAAATTTTCCATGAACTAAATTGGCAACTTTTTGAGCATCAACTTTTACCGAGCGGCCGATTTGTCCAGAAGAAACAATTATTGTTCCCATTTCTTTAGCTTCTTGATCAAAGAAGATTGGGTACTTAAACTTTTCATAAATTCCAATTGGAGTATTTGCGCCGTGCTGGTACCCTGTAGTTTTCAACAAGTCTTTAAGAGGGACCAAGGCAACTTTCTTATTTCCAGAGGCTTTTGCTAATTTCTTTTCGCTTAAGTGTTCATCAACGGGTAAAACACCAACAACCGGTCCAGTCTTTTTGCCAGTAAAAACAATCGTTTTATAGATTTTGTGCTCATCAATGTCCATATGATCAACGCTGAGTTGGGCGACGTCACCTTCCTCATGAGTAGGAAATTCCATTTGCTCAAAAGGGATTTTATTTTTATCGAGAATTTGTTCTACTAAAGTTTTATGAACCTTATTTTTCCTTTTTTTAGTCATTTTGTAACACCTCGGCATTAATTCTATCACAATTCTCAGCCCTGATTATAGAATGGCAAACTAACCTAAATATGGAGGAAAGTATTTGTTCTTCACGATTTTCTGGTATACTCTAAAAATAGTTAAGTGAATTGAACGAATTATTAAGGGGATTTCAAATGGCCGACTTAGTGTATCGAAACTTAATGAAGGATCTTAAACAGCGAATCCAGAATAATGAATTTGGTGATAAGCGGCTCCCTGATGAAAGAAGCCTTAGCGATTCTTATGGGGTGAGCCGCAGTTCGGTAAAACGGGCATTAAATGTTTTAGCAAACCAGGGAATAATTTTTAAAAAGCGTGGCTCAGGTACTTTTATTAACCCTCTTTATCAAAAAAGCGGTTCAATTTTTCAGTATGAAGGATCGAATCTTGGGGTTACTGATAGTTTTAAAAGTGACGGTCAAACACCGCACATTAAACTTTTGGAATTTCAAGTTATCCCCGCAAGCAAAGAACTTCAGACTGAACTCTTTTTGAAGCCGGGGGATTTCGTATATGAAATTAAACGGTTAAGACTCTTTGATGATAAGCCCTTTATGATCGAACTGGGTTATATTCCTATCAGAGTTGCTCCAGAACTTACCAAAGAAAGAGTAGAAGGCTCAATTTTTAACTACTTTGAAGAGGCTACTGGTAAATCAGTAAATAAATCATTTATGACAATCAAAGCTCAACCTTCAAATGATGAAGATCAACAGCTCTTGAATTTAAAAAATAACGAGCCAGTTGGGGTAATGGAAGGAATCTTCTTTTTGGACGACGGTACGCCATTTGAAGTTTCAAATATGAGACTTCATTATAAATATTTGAATTACAATACTTTTGTTAACCTTGATGAGGATCGTTAAAAGTTTCAAAGTGAAAAGCTTTGAAACTTTTTTGTTTTTTGCCATAAATTTAAGGTTATTTAAAGAAAGCAATTGTATGTTACATTTATTAAATTTTTCCCGTTTTTGTAGACTGTTGGCGGGTTTTGCTTCATAATAATAGTAATGTCTTAGGACATGAGCCAATATTGGACCGTTCCAAAACTTTAAAAGGTTGACTTTTGATTTTTTTCGGTTATTATTGGTGATGTAAATTGATCATTTGTTAGTGATTTCCATTTACAAAACTTCTGGACAGTAACGAATGTTGTTAATTTGAAGAAGGAGTGTTAATTCATGGATGTAGATACCAAGTCCAAAAAGAATTTGGATGTAGATTACGATTCCAAAGAATATTTTGAACTTCTCGACAAGTACTGGCGGACTGCCAACTACTTATCAGTTGGTCAATTGTTCTTAAGGGACAACCCATTATTGAAGACACCTTTGAAGGCGTCAGACGTTAAGATTAAGCCTATTGGTCATTGGGGAACTATCGTTTCTCAAAACATGATCTATGCACAGTTGAACCGTGCAATCAACAAGTATGACCTCAACATGTTTTATGTTGAAGGTTCCGGTCATGGTGGCCAAGTTATGGTTTCCAACTCTTACATCGATGGCTCTTATACACAGATTTATCCGCAAATCAGCCAAGATGAACAAGGTTTGCAGAAGATGTTCAAGCGCTTCTCCTTCCCAGGTGGAGTTGCTTCACATGCTGCACCTGAAACTCCAGGATCTATTCATGAAGGTGGAGAACTTGGTTACTCACTTTCACACGGTACTGGTGCTATCTTAGACAATCCAGATGTTATTGCTGCTGTTGAAATTGGTGATGGTGAATCAGAAACTGGTCCTTTGATGGCTTCATGGTTCTCTGACAAGTTCATCAACCCAGTTACTGATGGTGCTGTTCTTCCAATCATCAACATGAACGGTTTTAAGATTTCAAACCCAACCATTCTTTCCAGAATGAGTGATGAAGAATTAACTGAATATTACAAAGGCATGGGCTGGGATCCATACTTTGTTGAATGCGATGCTGATACTGATTACCTTAAAGTTACTGAAGACTTTGCTAAGGTAATGGATAAAGTTATCCCAGAAATTAAGTCCATTCAAAAGAATGCTCGTGAGAACCAAACTGCTGAAACTGCAACATTGCCACATTGGCCAATGATTGTATTCCGTTCACCAAAAGGCTGGACTGGTCCAAAGAAGGATCTCGATGGTAATCCTATCGAAGGTTCATTCCGTGCTCACCAAGTTCCAATTCCTGTTGATGCTAACGATATGGAACATGCTGATTTACTTGTTAACTGGTTGAAGTCATACAAGCCTGAAGAATTATTTAATGATGATGGTTCTATCAAGCAAGAAATTATTGACTTTGCACCTAAAGGCAACAAGCGAATGGCTATGAACCCAATCACAAATGGCGGAATTAATCCTGAACCATTGAAATTGCCTGATGTTCGTGACTTTGCCATTAAGTTTGACAAGCCAGGTACTGTTGTAAAGCAAGATATGATTGAATGGGGCAAATATTTGAGCAAAGTTGCTGAAATGAACCCAACTTCATTCCGTGGCTTTGGTCCTGATGAAACTAAATCCAACCGTCTCTACGCTTTACTTGATGACGACAAACGTCAATGGATGGAAGACATTCATGAACCATATGATGAAGATCTTTCACATACTGGCCGAGTTATTGATTCACAACTTTCTGAACATCAAGCTGAAGGCTGGCTCGAAGGTTATGTATTGACTGGTCGTCATGGCTTCTTCGCAACTTATGAAGCATTTGGCCGAGTCGTGGACTCAATGCTTACTCAACACTTCAAGTGGTTGCGTAAAGCTGCAGAACAAAACTGGCGTAAGCGTTACCCATCATTGAACATTGTTGATACTTCAACTGTATTCCAGCAAGATCATAATGGATACACTCATCAAGATCCAGGTCTGCTTACTCATTTAGCTGAAAAGAAACCAGCATTCATTCGTGAATACTTGCCTGCCGATGCTAACTCATTGTTAGCTGTTGGTGATGTAGCATTCAGAAGTGAAGAGAAGATCAACTTGATTGTTACTTCAAAGCACCCACGTCTTCAATGGTACACAATTGAAGAAGCTAAGGAATTGGTTAACAATGGTCTTGGCTACATTGATTGGGCATCAACTGATCAAGGCGCAGAACCAGATGTTGTCTTTGCTGCCGCTGGTAGTGAACCAAACCTTGAAGCTTTGGCAGCCATTGATCTCTTGCACAAAGAGTTCCCTGACATGAAGATTCGTTTCATCAACGTTGTTGATCTCTTGAAGCTTCGTTCACCAAAACTTGATCCTAGAGCTATTAGTGACGATGAATTTGATAAGTTATTCACCAAAGACAAGCCAGTTGTTTTCGCATTCCATGGCTTCGAAGGACTTATCAAGGATCTCTTCTTTGATCGTCATAACCATAACCTTCATGTTCATGGTTATCGTGAAAACGGTGATATCACTACACCATTTGATATGCGTGTATTGAACCAGTTGGATCGTTTCGATCTTGCTAAGGAAGCCGTTGAAGATATCCCAGCTTATGCTGAAAAGGGATTGTACTTCACTCAACGCATGGATGACGAGATTGCTAAACACAATCAATATATCCGCGACGTTGGTACTGATCTTCCAGAAGTTGTTAACTGGAAATGGGAAGGCCTTAAGTAATCTGATTTGATCAGTTACTAAGCTTTTCAATAAAATCAAAAAGGAACCACAATTCAATGAATTGTGGTTCCTTTTTTGTTCAGTAAAACTAAAAAGCGTAGTAACCCCAAGAATATTCTTGTCCTAATTACGCTCAAAAAGGAAATTACTTATTTTCTGGTTTAATTTTCTTTAAATCTTCCAGTGCTTGTTTATCATGCATGAAGACATCGCCATATTTTTTGATCCATTCATCAACACTCATTCCAAATTCCTCCAATCTGTCTACGTTTCAAGTTATATCCTAAATACAATAAAATGGCAATAGGAGCTTGGGCATTTTATCCTTATGAATTAATCATCCAGTTAACCCAGATTGTTATTAAAAAATACTCATTTTTTTGAAAGAGTTATAATATAACTATTCTATTCAGTATGTAGGAGGAAACTATGGCAAAAACAAAACATTTGTACGAATATTTTCAACCTTCTCACTATGATATATTTCTGGATATCGATCGCCAAAAGAAAGTAATTAATGGGAAAACCACAATTAAAGGAAATGCTAAGGCGAAAAGCATTGCCGTAAATCAAAAATTTCTTAACATTAAATCAGTAAATTCTGATCAGGGGGATGCCCTTTCGTTTGATGTTGATAACGATTCCGAGTCAATTAACATCCAACTTAACCAGCCTGGTGAAACCACTTTTACAATTACTTATAGTGCACCGCTGACAGATACCATGATGGGAATTTATCCATCTTACTATGAACTTAACGGTGAGAAAAAACAGATTATTGGTACTCAGTTTGAAACCACCTTTGCTCGTCAAGCCTTTCCTTGTGTTGACGAACCTGAAGCAAAGGCTACTTTTGATCTGGCAATTAAGTTTGATGAAAAACCTGGGGAAGTTGTTTTAAGCAACATGCCTGAGGTTAAAAACGTTGACGGTGTTCATTATTTTGATACAACTGTCAGAATGGCTACTTATTTAGTCGCCTTTGCCTTTGGTGAGTTGCAATCTAAACAAACAACCACCAAAAGTGGGGTCAAAATCGGTGTGTTTGCTACTAAAGCCCATAAGGCCAGTGAGTTAGACTTTGCCTTAGATATTGCAAAACGATCAATTGAGTTTTACGAGGAATTTTATCACACACCATATCCACTTCCTCATTCATGGCAGCTTGCTTTGCCCGACTTTTCTGCGGGGGCGATGGAAAACTGGGGATTAGTAACTTATCGAGAAGCTTATTTATTGCTAGACCCTGAAAATACTGCTTTAGACATGAAGCAACTAGTAGGAACAGTTATTTCTCATGAGCTTGCCCATCAATGGTTTGGTGATCTGGTTACCATGAAATGGTGGGATGACCTTTGGTTAAACGAAAGTTTTGCCAACATGATGGAATACGTCGCAATTGATGCTCTGCAGCCTGATTGGAAGATTTGGGAAACCTTCCAAACTTCTGAAGTTCCGATGGCTTTGCAGCGAGACGCTACTGATGGAGTTCAATCAGTTCATGTTAATGTCAATGATCCGGCTGAAATTGATTCCTTGTTTGATGGGGCAATTGTCTATGCCAAGGGAGCCAGAATGTTGGTAATGGTCAGAGCCTTAATAGGTGATGATGCTCTTAGAGAGGGCTTAAAGAACTATCTGGCTGCTCACAAGTATGCTAATGCCACTGGCGATGATTTGTGGTCTGCTCTTGGCAAAGCTTCAGGGATGGACGTTAGTGCAATTATGAAATCTTGGCTTGAACAGCCTGGGTATCCAGTGGTCTCAGTCAGTGTTAAAAATGGGAAATTGACCTTATCACAAAAACAGTTCTTTATTGGTGATGGTAAGGACCAAGGCAGAATTTGGCAGATTCCTTTGAATAGTAATTACGATTCCGCTCCAAAGATTTTTGGCGAAAAAGAAATTACGTTAGGTGATTATGCCAATCTTCGTAAGGCAGCCGGTAAGCCTTTCAGAGTGAATGTGGGGAATAATTCTCACTTTATCGTTAAGTATGACGATAAACTTATGCAAGATATTTTGGAAAATGTTGATAGTTTGGACTCGATTGATCAACTGCAAATTTTGCAAGATCTAAGATTGTTGGCAGAAGGTCGTCAGATTTCTTATGCTACAATTGTTCCCTTACTCAACCGGTTTGCAAATAGTCATTCCGCAATTGTAAACGCAGCATTATATCGGGTGGCCAGTGATTTGAGAAGGTTTGCTTCACCTAATTCATCTGAGGAAAAAGACTTAAGAACCTTATATGATAAGCTGAGTTCTGCTCAAGTAAGCCGTTTGGGATGGACCAAAAAGACTGGTGAATCAAATGATGATCAACTGACTCGACCATACATTTTAAACGCCTCACTTTATGCCAAAAACCCTGAGACAATCACTTCGGCACATGATTTATATGCAGAAAATAAAGACAAACTAGCAGCTTTACCTGCGGATATTCGTATCTTTGTCTTGAGAAACGAAGTTAAAAACTTTGGGAATGAAGAATTATTTGACGATTTAATTAGACAGTATCAACAGACGTCTGATGCAAGTTACAAACAAGATATTTGCGGAGCTTTAACCAGTGTTACCGATCCGTCATTAATAAAGAAACTCGTAAGTAAATTTGAGGATGCTGATACTATTAAACCCCAAGATTTACGGGCATGGTACCGGGGCCTTCTAAATAATGATGATGGTCAGCAGGCTGCGTGGGACTGGATTCGAAACGACTGGAAGTGGCTGGAAGATACTGTAGGCGGTGACATGGAATTTGCAACATATATTACTGTTACTGCGAATACCTTTAAAACTAAGCAACGGCTGGAAGAATTTAAATCATTTTTCGAACCAAAAATTAATACTCCAGGTTTAACTCGAGAAATTAAAATGGATATCAAGGTTGTTCAAAGTCGAGTTGATTTGATTGATGCAGAAAATCAATCTGTCAACGATGCGATTAAATCAGCAATTAAGTAAAATAAAATCCGTTAATTATTTGGAAATCAATTTCCAATAATTAACGGATTTTTTACTATTAATTTTGTTTGGTTCTTCTCTTGTTTGAAAATACTAAGAACAGCCATGCGACAAAGCCAAAGAAAATTGGTCCAATTATTGTCCAAAAAGCAGTTACATAATCTTTGTCCATAATTGGCTGAAGGGCACTAAAGCCAATTCCCAAAACTAAAACTGCTAAAACAATTACCACAATCAAGTTTGTCAGGAATTTATTGGTATAGATTTCAAACGGACGTTGCAAGTCTGTTCGTTTTTTAAAGAAAGGAAAGGCACCAATTAAGAACAAGTACGGGAAGGTTGTTGAAATGTTTCCCATATCGGTTAAAATCACGTAAAATGCGTTTGCCCCAGATCCACCAAATGTAATTAGTAAAATCATGACACAAACGACTGCTGCTTGAATCCACATTGAAAAAGCAGGCATACCGGCTTTATTCAGTTCGGTCATTTTCTTAGGCCAAAAACGTTTTTCAGATCCTAAAATGAAAGACTTTAAAGGCGAGTAAATCAAAACGAAAAATGAACCCATATAAGCAATAAACATTCCTAATCCTGCAAACCTAGTGAATCCAGATGCGAGGACGGCACATGTAGACGCTGACAAGCTAAACGATTTGCCCAATGAATATCCCAAATTACTCATAAGGACATAGGTAATATTTCCTAAGTTTGTTGATGAATTTCCTAATACCTGGTGCCAGTTGGCACTAATTCCCCAAAGAAAGATTGAAATGGAATAACTGAATGTGATAATAATTGTGGCAATAATTATCCCTCTTGGAAAAGTTTTTTCTGGCTTATGAAGCTGGTCAATGACGCCTCCAAGTGACTCGCTTCCGGCATACGCAAATACGGCGTAAACAAAGAAGGAGAGAATTGCGATATTTGAACTGAACTGAGGATTAGGTGAATTAACGAAACTTTGGATCCCATGAACCGGTTGGGCTAGTTGGCCGCCGTTTTTAAAAAGAATAACAAAGCTTGTAATGAATAAAACCACAGTCATTAATAGTACTAAAGTTCCACCAAGCGAACCGACTCTGGCAATTGAATCAATTCCGCGAGAAGCAAAAAAAGTAACAAAAATAATCCAAAGGATTCCTAAAAGCCCAATTGTTTCGGTGGGATTCAATCCTAGAAATGTCCATGTAGCCGTCATATCCTTACCGAATAACATCGCGGAAAAAGGAATCCAAACTTTTGAAGCAGTCGACATTAACCAGATAATCCAAGAAGAAAGCCAAATAAAAGTACCAATAAAGGCCCATTTTTCACCGATTGATCCAGCTAACCAGGAATAAATTCCTCCCTTTGCTTCTTTAAATGCTGATCCGTATTCAGCAAACATCAAACCACTGGGCAAGAAGAAAACTAGGGCTGCCAGAATATACCAAAAAATACTTGCATATCCCATTTGATCATAGGCAACGGTAGTGTTTGCCAAACCATAAATTGTCGAAAATACCATTAGGATCAAGCTGATTAAGCCGATCTTTTTTTGCTTTCCTGCCATTATGTATAATCCCCCAAAGTATTAAAATTTGATTTCAAGGGATAAGATACCATTTTAATGTTAAATTTTCTGAATAAAATATTAACAAAAGTCTCATTATAATGAATAATTTATCATGCTGGCAATGAGCTATCGATTAATTTTCCGTTCAAAATCGGTAAATCTTTTTGGCAGCGTGGCAGTAACTTCTTTGGTTTCTTGAGAAAAAGGCAAGGGAAATCTGATTTGCCAAGAATGCAGAAGCATTGGCTGAATTCTTAAATCGTTACTATATAGTGGGTCACCAACTAGTGGACGGCCTTTAAATGAAAAATGGACTCTGATTTGATGAGTTCTTCCAGTATCTAATTTGATTTTGACCAAAGAAAAACCAGCTATTCTTTTAACAACTTTGTAGTTGGTAATTGCTCTAAGTGCATTGAGTCCATTAACCATTCTTTTTCGTTTATCTTCTGGATCTCTTCCAATCGGTTCATTAATTATTCCTGAAGAAGGAAAGTCATCACCATGAACCCAGGCAAGATAAATTCGGTAGATTCTCTTGGTTTGCAAATTATTGACTAAGATGGGGACAACTGCCGGATTTTTGGCAAAAATCATTGCGCCGCTAGTCATTTGATCTAGACGGTGAACCATATATGGCAACGTTGACTTAGTTTTTAAATAGGCCGCTAAAAAGTTAATGGTGGCCCCTTTTTCACCTGGTTGATTTGGATGAGTTTTGTCACCCTGGCGTTTGTTAACCACTACTAAATTATTGTCTTCATAAAGAATTTCGGGGGTAAAAGAAGAATCACTAATCACATTGGGAAAAGGTTTTGAAAAATCGGTGGGCAAAAAAGTAAGATTTACCTGATCGTCTTCGTGAACCAGAAAATTCATGGGTAAATATTTTCCATTGACTAACACGCGGTTGTTTCTTCTAAGTGAGCCAATCAAGTGACGAGGCAGTCGCCATGAACTTGAAAGAAGGCCTCTCAAAGGCTGTTCAGCATTTTCCTTTGAAATTGTTAAATTAAAAATCCATTGACTAACCACTTAATTTCTCCTAAAAAATTTAGGCTATGTCTGGGATGCATGGACATAACCTAAATTAATGATTTACTTTTCTTTTGCTTTTGTATCCCTGACAATTAAAACGTCACAGGTTGCACTTCTTGTTACATAACTGGTAACTGAGCCAATGATTAATCTTTCAACTGCTCTGAGGCCAGTAGATCCAATAACAATCAAATCAGTATTGTGATCTTTTGGAAATTCCCTTGAAATAATTGGTTTGGGATTGCCAAATCTAATATGGATGCCGACGTTTTTTAATCCGGCATCTTCAGCTTCTTTTTGTAACTGCTTTAGGTGTTCCTCAGTATTTTCAGTTAGCTTGTAAACAACATCACCAGAGACCGCGCTACCATAAGTTTGATTAAACTGATTAACTTCCAAAACATTTAAAATGTCTAGGTGCGCGTTATTTTCTTTGGCAATTTCTATTCCCCGTTTGAGGACGGCATTGGTGACTTCTGAGCCATCAACTGGTACAAGGACATTATTATAATCCTTTTCACTTGCCATTCTAATCACCCCGTCTTTAATTAATTCTCATTTTAACTATAACATTGTCCTTTAAAGTTGTAATTAAATTATTGTCAAAATGGTTTGCGAGTTTAATAATCATAGTTTAGTCAATACTGTAATCGTTTACTTGGATATGTTAATATGAGCGTAACTGGAGTGCTTGAAAAGAGGGACCGTCTAAATGTACTTTTACCGAATGAAATCAAATGATATTCGTCGGAATTTAGCAACTGAACAGTTTTTGATGAACGAAAAGAAGTTTTATGAACCACTTTTGCTCTTTTATATTGAAGGGCCATGCATCATTGTTGGCAGAAATCAAAATACGTTGGAAGAAATTAACAAGCAATATGTTGATGAACATCAGATCATTGTTACTCGCCGACTTTCTGGTGGAGGAGCAGTTTACCAAGATTTAGGGAATCTTTGTTTTAGTTTTGTTGTTGATAGCGATAGCGAAGAATTTGGCGATTTTAAGTCCTTCGTTCAGCCAATCGTCAATGCTCTTCACGATATGGGAGCATCCTCGGTTAAAGTTTCCGGTCGAAACGATATTTTGGTGGATGGCAAAAAATTCTCTGGTAATGCGATGTATACCAAAAATGGCAAAACATTTTCTCACGGAACGCTAATGCTTGATGTTGACCTTTCTGTGTTGCCAAAAGCCCTGACGGTACCTGAAGATAAAATTAAGTCTAAAGGAATTAAATCTATCAAATCGCGGGTAACAAATTTAAGACCATATCTTTCAGCCCAGTATCAGAATATTACAACCCCAGAATTTAGAGACATTTTGTTAAAAGAGCTGTTCCATGTCGATTCAATCGATAAAATTGCTAATCGCGAATATCAGTTGACTGATGATGATCAAAAATCAATTGACCGAATTTTTGATGATTATTACAATAATTGGGATTGGGTTTACGGTAATTCACCAGAATTTACTTTGAAAAAGCGCCAGCATTTTACAAACGGAACTATTGATGCTCGTTTGCAAATTGATGATGGCAAAGTTAGCCATGTTACTTTCTTTGGTGACTATTTTGGCCCCAAGGATTCCAGTGAATTGGCAGAAAAACTTGAAGGAGTCCGCTTCGAAAGAACTGATTTTAAAGACGCTTTAAAAGACGTCGATATTAATGATTACTTTACTGGGATTTCTGAAGAAGAATTTCTAAACATGCTGTTTTAACCAGCAGCTCTTTTAAAACTTATTCAAATACGTTACACTAGCTATTAATTATCGATAAAGGTAAATTCTCCAATGGATTTATCTTTTTTATTTTGGGAGGAAATCATGCGTGATGAAGAAAAGCGGGTTATATTCTGGGGAATTGTTTCTTTGTTTCTTTTTTTAGCTGCAACCGTAGCGATGGTGTTTACTCCATTAAAATTGCTTTCACCAATTTCTCCAACTGGTCTTTTTCGCCCCATAATAGTTTCCTTACTTCTTTATGGAATTACGTTGATCATCGGGTTTTTAGGATTTAAAATAATTTATTATGTTTTAGCCTTTGTAATTGGCGTTTATACCATAGGATTTTTTGGGATGATCATGACAATTTTAAATGGCAGCAACGGCAATTTATATTTAAGAGCAGCAGTTGGTTTGTTGCCAATTTTAGGAATTATCGTTAGTATTTACTGGTACATTGCAGCATTTAAGTTGAGAACTGTCCTTCACTTGGATAAATACAAACAACAATTAACTCAACAAAAAAACAATAAAAAAGGTGAATAATTTGAAACGAAAAGTAGCAGATTTTTTAACAGATTTGAATAATGAGAAGTTTGAAAAGAAGACTTTTGAGGCAAAAATTTCAGATCTAGAAAGTAATTCTGGTAAGACAATGATGCCTGTCTATGAGTATGTAGAAGAACAAATTAATCTTGGTAAATTAGCAATTGGTGAAGTTAAAGTTGAAGATGTTGATGCAGTTATTGATTTAGAAACAAATTTAATTAACCTGCCAGTGGCTGAACCCCAAAGAGTTTCTAAAATGATTTCTGATCAAGACGAAATGGATCTAAAAGTTTATTTGGTTATTTCCTCACCTTATGTTAATCAGTCAGGTTTGAGAATTGATGAAGTTGCCAGTGCTGATGATTTTATATCAGATATGAAATCTCAAGTTGACGGAATGAATGAGTGGGTGGAAGAAAAAGTCAATGATATCGAGCTTAACATAAAGGAAAAGGCTGATGATTAGTGATTTATTGCAACGGGACTCGGATTGTGGCATAATAGTTCCGTGCGATGAGTCGAGAGATCACGCAGCATTTGCTGTTCGCGTAAGCGACTAGGTGATTTTTTTGCGGGACACATTTTAAGCACGGATTTGTGGTGCCTGATTTCAGCGGATTGTGGAGTCCAAGAAATCTATTCATTTATATGAATACCGCGTAAGGTTAACTGATTTTTCAGTTGGCCTTTTATTTTTGCCCTTTAATTTCGCTAAAATACTTTAGAACTATTCTTTTAAAGTTATGTTGGCTGGCAATTATGGTACTCTTGCAGTATATAAATTGAATGAGTTAAAGTTATTATTTTTTGAAAGAGGTTGGCAGAATGTTCAAAAATAATAAAAGAAAAATTTTTATTTCGTTGATTGTTTTAGTCTGTATTGGGGTGATTGGGGTTTTCGCAGGAACAAAAACTATTCAAACGGTTGCCAATAATAGCGCTAATACCCGGCCAACTTTTTATTTTCATGGGTTTGGAGGAACAGCAAATTCAACCAATTCCATGATTAGTTATTCCGAGAAAAACTATCAAGCTCATAAGGTTTTCACTGCCAATGTTGATCCTTCCGGAAAAGTTTCTTTAGTAGGAAATTGGTCTGGAAGGGTTAAGCGGCCAATTGTCCAAGTTCTCTTTAAGAATAATCATAATGGTAATTATCACCAAGATGCTCAGTGGATAAAAAATGTCATGCAAGCAGTTGAAGCCAAACACCATTTCAGTACTTATAATATCGTTGCTCATTCAATGGGTAATTTAGGTTTTATGTATTATGTTTTATTTGAACAATCAACATTCAATTCGCCTAAGTTGATCAATGAAGTAAATATTGCTGGCCATTTTGATGGGATTTTAGGGATGGATGACAAACCTAACAAGAATTCTCTACTACCAAATGGCAAACCGAAAATTTTAAACAAGAACTACAAAGAGATGCTTGCTAACCGGAATAATTATCCAGAAGATCAGGTTAATATTTTAAATATTTATGGTAATTTGGAAAATGGGACTAATTCTGATGGCGATGTCAGCAATGTCTCCTCAAAATCCTTATGGTATCTAACTCGAGACCGGACAAAGAGCTACACTGAAATGATGTTCACTGGACCAAATGCTCAGCACAGTCATCTTCATGGTAATCCCGCGGTTGCCAAAGCCTTTGATAATTTCCTTTATCAATAGTTTGGCAAATAAGCAGTATGGGTTTGGCTTGCTATATTAGTGGATCCATCCTATGTGGCTTTCTTGTCTTGTTAATATCTGTAAAAAATGGTGAAACAAATCAAATTTGTTTCACCATTTTTTGACGTTGGAAAGACTGATTACTTAATCGCCTTTAAGCATTATTTCAATTTTTTTATAAGGAATAATCCACATTACCATTACTAACAAAGTTCCCAGCATGCCGATTTGCGACCAAACAAATGAGAGTAAAAAAACTACAAAAAACGCGATTAAGGTTAACCAACTTTTGCGATCATGAACCAGGGTTTCTTGAATGGCAGTATTATCTGGGTCAGCTTTAATCAGAGAAATTCTTAACAAATTCCAAGCAATGTTGACGCCAATAAACACTAGTGTGTAAAGCTGTTCACTAAAGTGATTAGCCGGGTCGATGTCGACGATTTTTGTGGTATAGGGAATGAAAGAAAGAAAAAAGAGCAGTAAGGTGTTTGCCCAAATAACTCCGCCGTTAATTTTCTCAACAATTTTAAACATATGATGATGATTTCCCCAGACAATCGCAAGTAAGAAAAAAGAAATCGTATAAGAAATTAACTGTTGTTTAATTTCCCATAAACCTAACCAGCTTAATTCCCTAGGCATTTCTAGTTCCAGAACAATAACCGTCATTATTATTGGAATTATTGCGTCAGTAAATGCTTCCAATCTGCCCTTTCCCATTGTTTTTTCTCCCTTCAAAAAGTTCATTACAGTATATGGTTAAAATGGTATAATTATTCTAATCGTTATTTAATAATCTGAGGAGGTTATTTATCATGTCAATTATGACACGAATTTTTCAAAAGGAGCAACTGAATCGTTATTTGGAAACCGACAAACGGTTTGTCAAAACTATGTCAGCTGTCGACCTTTTAGCTTTGGGGATTGGTGCCGTTATCGGGACTGGTATTTTTATTCTTCCAGGGACTGCGGCTGCGACAACTGCGGGACCTGGAATTATTGTCTCATTTGTGATTGCGGCGATTGTTTGTTCAACTTCAGCAATGTGTTACGCCGAATTTGCTTCCGCCTTGCCAGTTGCCGGAAGTGCATATTCATACGGTAATTTAGTTTATGGCGAAGTTATTGGCTGGATTTTAGGTTGGGCATTGATTCTTGAATATGTTTTAGCGGTTGCTTCAGTTTCAAGTGCCTGGGGAGCTTACTTTGGCTCGTTTCTCCAAGGATTTGGAATTAACATGCCAAAGGCAATATCGGGGCCATTTGATCCTAGTCAAGGTACATACGGGAATTTAGTTGCTATTTTAATTGTTCTATTTATTGCCTGGATGCTTAACCATGGATTAAAAACTTCAGTCCGAATGAATAACATCATTGTTGGTGTCAAAATTCTGATTATTCTGTTATTTATTTTTGTTGGGGCATTTTATATTAAATCAGCAAATTGGCATCCGTTCCTTCCTTTTGGCACTAATGGAGTCTTCAAGGGTGCTGCAATGGTATTCTTTGCTTATCTAGGATTTGATGCAGTTTCAAGTTCAGCTGCTGAAGTTAAGAATCCAAAGAAGAATATGCCGATTGGAATTATTGGCACATTGATTGTTGCTACTATTCTGTATGTTGGTGTTGCCGTTGTCTTAACCGGGATGGTTAAGTACACTAAGCTTAACGTCTCAGACCCAGTTGCTTTTGCTCTTCAGGCAGTTGGCCGAAATGAAATTGCCGGAATTATTTCCCTCGGTGCTCTTGCCGGTATGTTTACAATGATGGTTACGATGATTTATAGTTCCTCAAGGCTGATTTATTCTATTGGCCGAGATGGTCTATTGCCAAAGTTCCTGGGCAAAATTGATAAGCGTGGGGTTCCAACCAACAGTATGACTACCGTTATTATTGTTATTGCAATCTTAGGTGGTTTTGTCCCCTTGGACCAACTGGTTAACTTGGTTAATATTGGTACTTTAATTGCCTTCTTGTTTGTTTCCTTTGGAATCATTCCGTTGAGAAGAAATAAGGGTATTAAAAATGTTGGCGGCTTTGAAGTTCCTTGGTATCCAGTCTTTCCAGTGGTATCAGGCCTGCTTTGCTTATACATGTTGACAAAACTTAAAGCAGAAACTTGGATTGCTTCAGGAATTTGGTTCTTAGTTGGCTTGGTTATTTACTTTGCCTATGGTGTTGCGCACAGTCGAATTGGTAAAAGCCGAGAAAATTAAAAATTATTAGTAAAATTGAAGCCCCAAATCTAATCAAATAGATATGAGGTTTCTTTTTTGTCTTCATTTTTAACTTGAAAGAGAACTGAAAAAAAGAATGCCATTTAAAATGGCATTCTTCACGAATCTGTTATTCTTTTATATCGGCTATATCAGGGGATTCTGTTGTTTGATTATTGGATTTTCTTTGCTTTATAAAGACGCGAATGACAATCCAGATAGCTAGTATAATCCAGCTGAAGGTTGAGATTAAAATCATTAAGGAATTTAGAGAACTCGGTTTATAGCTGATGTACAAAACGTTTTTGCCTACTTTGGATTTAACAGTTGGCAGCTTTAAGATTTTGTTGGAATCATAACCGGGAACTATCTTCTGATGGTTTAGTTCAAACTGAGTATTGTGGTAATAAGCAATAGGTAAAGTGATATTTTTAGCGGACTTTGAATGCCAAGTCAATCTCAGCCGATGCTTAACGACTTTTATTTTTAACTTAGCAGTCTTTTTCAAGACTTTTGATCTTGCATTAATATCGTTTTTATAGGCTGGGTAGAGAATATAAGAGCGAGTTCCAGCCGGAACCTTATATGTTGCTGGCATATAATCGGTTGTACCTTTTGTCCTAATCTTTAGTGCAGATGTGTAATGAACAGATGAATAATATTTTTTGATCTTTTTGGAAGTTTGGGGCATGGCAGCCTTTTGACCAGTAATGTTAGTACTAATATTATGATACCCATACGCTGTATAGCCTAATGTTAATATTAATAGGCCAATTGCTATGGTACTGGAAATCTTCGGCTTAAAAGCACCTGAAGATAAGGAACCAGCAATTGTAACTAATGCAAAAATAACTGCAGGGGTTAATAATCTAATTGGGAATTGAACTAGATTTTGTAAAAAAGAGAAATTGTCGATTAAATATGTCCAGGGAACTAGTCTTGAAGCTGTAATAAAGAAGAATAAACTCATTATGCCAGATATTTTAATAGGCCAAGATAATTTTTTCCAAGAAAAGATTAGTACGATGAGGAAGGTAAGAAACAATAATCCCAATAAAAATTGGCCTGAATGATAGTTTAGTGGGTTGAAGAAATACTTCCGATGAAGCATTATTCTAACCACGCCGATTATATGATTATTGGAAAACAGCTCTCGCATTCCGCCAATCATATTCATACAAAGGAGAAGAGCTATTCCGGCAGCTTCTGCAATTTTTAGTAAAAATGCTTTTTTATTAG
>DIDF01000038.1:3305-6966 GCA_002418005.1 Lactobacillaceae bacterium UBA5807 | reverse complement strand
CTTAATTTGACATTTGAAGAAAATAAAAAAGCCACTCATTAGAGTGGTTTATGATCAGTTATTTCGATTAAAAATGTACTTCAATGGGTCAAAAACGATAAATGCTAAGCAAAGCAACCCAATGGCGACAACCGCAATGATAAATGGCGTTGTCCCGGCAAACAAGGAGCCAAATGAATTACTTACCTGATAACTTACTCGCTTTACTGGAGTGGTAATTGTCTTATTACCATTAACCGTAGTCAATTTACCAGTCTTCTTTTGACCTTTAATTACTTGCTTATAAAAGATGTTGCTAAATGAATCTAACCCAACCAACTTAGTTGAACTCTTGGATGCAGCATCACTCGGAATAATTCCGCTTTGAAGGCTGCTGACAGTTTTATCTGCGCTAGCCTTAGCACCTTTCTGCTGAATAACAGAAATTGTTGGTGTCGAGGTTGAAGCTGATTGTTGAGCAGCAACTGATTGCTTGATTATCGGATTTAATAAAGCATTGAGGGCACTAGCCGCTTGTTGATTTAGATTACTATCAGCAGTGGCATTAGTTGCCCCAATACTTTTTTCTGACTCAGGTGTATCGGAGGTTGTCCCACCAAATGCTACCGATGAACCAGATGCAGAAGTTGCACTTGCCGTTTCGGCAGGTTGCGAATCACCGCCAAAAACAACCCCGGCCCCTGAAGGACTTCCGGAATCCACCGTTGTGCTACTAGATGGAGCAGAAGTAGCATCTACTTCTGTTTTAAAAATATCGGTGTTAGCAGGAGCCGTTGTGTTTGGTACGGAAACTTGAATATCTTCATCATTAGAAGGTTTTGGTACAAACAAACTAGCACCCGAACTTGATGACGTGGATGAATCATTGACGTCTTCAGCGGTAAATCTACCATTAGCAGTTTCCTGTGATTCATTAGCTTGAAAAAGTGATGAATCTAAAGCCGTGACCTGCTGAGTTGTTTGATTTGAATTATTTGAAACTGAAGTCTGATCAGCGTTCCCCCGAACAGCTGATAAAGACAACCCCATAAGTGTGGTGGCGCCAACCGTAAATAACCACTTAAATTGTTTTTTCATGTTAATTTCCCCCCGGACACTTTACCTATCTAAAGTCATCATAGATGAAACTGAAGCATTTTACAAGGTTTTATATTTACTTTGAAAACTCTCTGGTCATTTGTAAAATATGGATTTTAAAGGGAAAAATAAAAAGGTCTCATATAGTTGTGAAACCTTATATCATGATAAAATTTTTAAACTTTTTGAGAAAATATTCTAAAGCTAGAATTAATCATTTTCGAGAGCATTTTGCAAGAAGCTCCGCAAACTAGCGTTTCTGATTGGATATGCCGCATAACCATTACCAGAATATACATACAAGCTGGAAGCATCAACTCTGTAACTAAGTTTTAATTGACTACCATATGTTACTACCTGAGGTAGTGAGTCAGCATCTAAATTAAATTTAACAAACAACCCTGTCTTATCAAGATTATCAACGAAACCACCCGGAGTTCTCAAAAACTTCCAGAAAGTTGGCGTGATCTTATTATAAAAGCTCATAGCCCCAGCATTCTTAAGAGCAGTCATCAAAGTATCTTTAGGAATTGCTTGCCCAGATGTTCCAATCATTGTTGGATCACTGTCAAATTTAATAGTTGCATTACTCCAATTAACGTTGGAGTTTCTGCCAGTAATTGTGGCTAGTAAGCCTTTATCAGCAGATCCTGAACTGGCAACTCGAGTGCCACCAGTCGCATTATCATAAGTGACAATATTAAACTGACTGTCCAAAGTAGTTTGAACCTGAGAAGATGGGTTAGCCCAAGTTGTTGATGACGATTTTGTTGAGGCAACTGACGAAGCCGAAGCTGAAGTGGAAGAAGCAACGGGACTTGATGCTGCCGAGCTGGATGAAGCTGAAGAAGACTTACTTACAGCTTCAGCAGTCTTTTTAGCAGCAGCTTTCTTTTCTGCAGCTTTCTTGGCCGCTGCCTTTTTTGCCGCAGCCTTTTTTGCCGCAGCTTTTTTGGCTGCAGCCGATTTCGTCGATGTCTTTGCAAAAGCTGTTGTAGTATTAGCAACAGTGGTAAAGGAAGCAAATCCACCAAAAGCCAATCCTAGAGCAGTCGCGCTAAATAAAGCAACCTTTCCAAATTTCATATTGTAAATATTTCAACACAATTTAACCCTAATAAATCAGCATTTCATGGTGTTTATCAGCAATTAGATATTATAGAAATAATATTGAAAGTTTGCGGTGAAATACTTGTTCTAAAGGTGAGAACAGAAGTCGACATAACGAAATTCAGTATACATATCTCAAGTAATTTTTAAAAGCCTTTTTTTAAAAAAATTTAAAAAAGAATTTAGATTTAATTTATAAACCTATAACTCAGCCTTTATTTATCAGGCCTTTATTATAATTAAATTTTTAATATTTATTTACTGATTATTCGCTTTTACCCCTAATCTTCGACAATCATGATTATTTAACTGTTTCGCAAAACGTTTGTTGCATTCTCGATATATTTAACATTTATACTTACTAAAGGTTAATAAATTCATATCAATTTCTGGGGAGAGATGTATTTATGAAAAAGGTACCAAGTATAGTAATTTTTTTGGCTGTATTTATAAGTTTTCTAACTGTTGGGGGTCTTACACCAACTCCATCCAGTGCGGCCACAACCAAAATTCTGAGTTCTAAAATGATGATTTCTCTACCATACAAAGCAGCAACTAAAGCATCAGCCTATGTTTATAATTCTGCGGAATTAACTAGCAAAGCTTTTAATTTACAGAGTCATCCAAAAACGACATTTTATGTTACCAAGGAAGATGTTGTCCAACGTCCTAGTGGATCCCATGCAATTTACTATTACATAAAAAATAGTACTGGCACATTAAAAGGATATGTCTGGCATGGATTTTTAAAAGGAAATTTCGACACGAGCGTTGATTCAAACAGTGGTTTATACACTCGCCAGGGGATAATTAATTTGATCAACAAAGCCCCTGACATGGATCCAAGTGGCTCGATTCTTGATCTAAATTACCTTAATTTATTTACTTATAGTTCCTTATTGTCCAAGTCCTATAACTTGGAAAGATACGCTACTACTGATGTTTTCAAAAATGATCAAGCTAAAATCTACGTCGCAGATGCCCAGCTCTTGCCAACCGTTCAAGCAGCAATAAACCAGTGGAACGCAGCTTTGTCAAGAAACATATTCAGTATTGGTACAAAAGATGACAGTACAATAACCGTACAATTTGGCGATGGAACTGATGCTGGTTGGGCCGGCGCATTCTCAGGAAACTTAATTCAAATTGACCAAACGAGCTTTAATAACCCCACATTTGGTGAATACTTTAAACATTTCCCAGCCTCAGATAACGAAGGGGCAAATAGCCTTTACTGGCAAGGAATTGTTCTTCATGAGCTTGGCCACGCTATGGGTCTAGCCCACACAGGATACATGGGCGACGTTATGGGAGCTACCGCCAGTGTTGAGGGTACAAATACCCAAATTGCCAAGTATCAATGGAAAGATTATCTGGATGGAACCACAGATCAAACTACAGGGCTGCCCGTTGGTAAACTAAGTTCCAGAGATATCCACCGAGCACTACTCGCCAGAAATATGGGCTATTGGTA
>DIDF01000038.1:0-3179 GCA_002418005.1 Lactobacillaceae bacterium UBA5807 | reverse complement strand
TTTTTGTCAGTTTAGATTAATGCCTTATCACCATGGAGCTTGGTTATAAACCAATGCAAGCTGATCACCAAATACTGCCTGTGAATTCCAGGCCGCACTTTCACTAGGATTATAAATATAATTATTACCATTACTAATGGCTCTTAATAGCGGGCTGCCAGGGTCAAAGGCTTGTGCGGATGAGAAGAAATTCTTTGGGATAGCAGAGTTAGTACTGCTGGTAAAAGATGAAGCCTCAAGATCATTTAGAACTGGAGTATAGTAAATATTTAATGGTACTAAAACATTCTTAGATAAATAATAGAATTTAAAAGTTGAGGTGAAGTTGGCATCGATTGGCTTAATATATACGTCAACAGTGCTGCCAATAAAACTGTCCTCCAAATCAGGTTGTAGCTTTGAAAGTTGATATCCGCCAGGAAGGTTTTTACTTAAAGTATCAAGCACCCCGGTAAAATCATTCAAAACAACACTCCTTAATGGAGTTCCGACCTTAAGAGTTGTTCCGGGTTTTAAATCAGCTGTTGAAAGATTCAGGACGTATGGACTACCCATGTTAACCCCGCTAGTTGTTACAAAGTTTATCTGAATAGAGTTATTCACATTTGTTCCGACTGCCGAAGCTTGCTTAATTCCGCCATTAAAAATCCATCCTTTAATACTTGGTGTTTGATCATCGACGACATAATAGTACAAGTCACCTTCTCGAACTCGAACCGCCGCCTTTAGAAAAGTAAAGGTGTCAGTATTTTTATAGCCAGTCATATCAATTTTGCCAGCCTTATACTGAGTCCATTGAGGGCTATTCCAGATAGCAGTTGAATTAGGATCTACTAGTGTGTATCCCCTAGTCTGAAATGGTAAAAATGAGTTTGCCATTGGTTTGGCAACTTTTATGCCGCCGCCAAAAGCGGAATTGGTTCGACCACCATATACCCAGCCACGGAATCTGCTATTGAAGGTGACAATCTTGTAATAGTAGCCTTTGTTGGTCTTAGCAATTTGATAAGCCCGCCAGTTATATCGTGAATTACTGGATTGACCTAAATTGCCCATTGATCCGGCAGACAGCAGCTGTTTGGCACCCTTTGTGCCTTGTGGCTTGCTATACAAACCGTAATTTCCGGTTACATTGACATTTCGATCACTTGGATAAAGTGCAAGATTATTCGTCCAAAGAACCTTAGTGCTGCTAGCATTAGCCGCTTGGCTATTTGTGAAAAAGCCAACCGCAGCAAATGACAAAGCAGCCAGTCCAAGAATGATGGACTTGCCTAATTTGTTTCTCATATCTCATTCCTCCTAAAAGTATGTAAATGCATTCCCCATGCAGTTTAAAAAAACTTCATTGTAGTATAAATTTTTGGTAAATAAAACACTAACATAACAAACATATTACTTTAATTTTACGCGGAACTATATTCATGAAACTGTATGTTCCTGGGCTTTAATGATTATTTGTTTACCAATCCCTTATATTACTGATAATCTGGGGTGCACAAGCGCGCAACAATTCAGGGCTTTTGTGATTTTCTTTAGTGCTTTTTTACATAAATTATTTGCTAACTTTTGTTGTACTTAACGGTAATGTGACTTAAAAAAAGGCAAATCTCAAAAATGAGATTTGCCTTTTACGTATTATGAAACTCTAAGCTACTTTAAACTATGAGTCATATACATATCTTTTATATTTTTATTTGTAACAAAGACGCCAGCATCATTTCCTGTCTTATAAATCCCAGGGAATTCTTCAACCCCATCTGAGGAATAAACTAAGTTAGCAAGAAATGAAATTCCTGGAGCTGAAATTTGACTTTGACCCCCAAAGACTGCCAATTTAGTAGCTGCAACATTGAGCGATAATTGATGAATTCTAAAGCCATTAATTATCATCCCTTGGCCGTTGGTCAAGTTAGCGTAACCACCATTGCTTGTATCAAAGGAGGAAGAAGTAGCTCGTTTTTCACCTAAGTAAAGATGAAGGTTGCCCAAGAGACCACCATATGTTACATAATAAATCGTATCCAAACCATTGGCGGTTATGTTTTTATAGAATTGGTCCCAAGTTATCGTACTTCCTTGAGTGGTGGGAATATTGAGAACACTCAAAGCACTATTTGGAGTATAGAATAACCCATTAGCATTGGCAAAAGCTGTAATTGGTTGACCAAACGCCTGTATCTGCCCATCAAAGAAATTAACGCCACTGAGCAAATCATAAGTTGGCTTTACTGGCGGAGTCGGATTAGCAACAACAAACAATCTGATTTCACTGCCAAACTTGGCATTCTGAATAGCTTGATTGTTAACTGCCAACTGAGCCTGATTCAAAGAGCTGGCATTGTAACCAGTAACATAAGCCAAACTCAACAGATTACTGTATGACCCAGAAATCTTACTGTTATCGGTATCAACTAGATGGCCAGCCACTCTTTCCAAAGTTTGTTGAACAGTGGTTTCATCACTGTTCTTAGTGAGGGTTACTGAACCAACGTATGCACCATTTGGTTTTTGGAAAGTGACTTTAATCTGATTAGCCGCAATCGCCGGAGTGGTTGTTGCTGTGGTAGTTGTTGAAGTAGAAGTAGATGTGGATGTTGAAGTTGAGCCAGTGGCCGGAACCAAACTGCTAAACAGGATCTAACCATTAGCTTTATTTGTACCATCAGTGTTGACAACATAAACCCAGTTGTCACCTTCACGAGTTCTGTATCCCGCTTGGGTAATTCTAAAGGTTGAGTTGGCGTAGGAAGTTGAATCAGTAATTTTACGGCCCACTTTATACTGAGTCCAGGCAGGTTCTTTATATGTAACTGTCTGATTATCATTAGAATTCCCAGTATTAGCAAGCTTAAACGTGCCAGTAGATTGAGTAGCACTCAAATCTCCCTGTTTAAATGTTGAGTACTGATAAAGACCACCAGTCATGGTTGCTTGGCTTCGGCCACCATAAATCCAGCCACGGTATTTCTGGTTAAAAGTAACAATCTTGTAGTAATAGTCGCCAGTACTTGATTTGGCAATCTGATAAGCCCGCCAATTGTAGTGTGAATCAGTTGACTTGCTCAAGTTAGCCAACGAAGTGGCTGAAAGAACTATCTTGGATCCGCTAGTCCCTCGCGGTTTGTTATACAAAGCATAATTTCCCGTAACATTTACATTTCGATCACTTGGATAAA
>DIDF01000099.1:58372-94961 GCA_002418005.1 Lactobacillaceae bacterium UBA5807 | reverse complement strand
TTATTCACTTTTTGTATACAGTTTAATGTTATCGGAAAAGTACTGATAAATAAAGGCCTATTAAAATTTATTTTCAGAATACTCTTTTCAATTAAAAATAAAAAACGCAGGCGAGTTAACGTCCACGTTTTCAATCTAATTAATTATTAATTTTAATAGTTTTCGAGATATTGATCTCTTTCCCATTGAGAAACTTGAGCTTTGTAAGAATCGTACTCAAGAGTTTTAGCTTCAGTGAAGCTTTGGAAAAGCTTTGGACCAAGAGCTGAAGTAACAACATCATCGGCTGCCAAATACTTCAAAGCATTATGCAAAGTATCTGGAAGATTTTGAATATGCGCAGCTTCACGTTCTTGGGCATTCATTCTGTAAATATTACGATCAACACTCTTTTGAGGTTGAATCTTATTCTTCAATCCGTCAAGACCGGCTTCAAGCATAACAGCAATTGCCATGTATGGGTTAGCAGTAGGATCAACACTTCTTAATTCAAGACGAGTTGAATTACCACGGGTGTTTGGAATACGAATCAAAGGTGAACGGTTGGAACCAGACCATGCAACGTAAACAGGAGCTTCATAGCCAGGAACCAAACGTTTGTATGAGTTAACAATTGGATCACAAACTGCAGTAAATGCACGCGCATGCTTGAGCAATCCGCCAAGGAAGTAATATGCTTCTTGTGAAAGTTCAAGATCACCATCTTTATCGTAGAATGTATTGCCAGAATCATTAAATAAGGACATGTTCATATGCATCCCGGAACCATTAATCCCACTTAAAGGCTTTGGCATGAAGGTTGCGTACAAACCATACTTTCTAGCAACTGTCTTTACAACTAACTTAAATGTTTGAATGTTATCAGCAGCTGCTAAGGCATCGGCATACTTAAAATCAATTTCATGTTGGCCAGGAGCAACTTCATGGTGAGCTGCTTCAACATCGAAGCCCATTTCTTCAAGGGTAAGAACAATTTCACGACGACAATTTTCACCAAGATCCATTGGTGCCATGTCAAAGTAACTACCTTTATCATTCAACTGAAGAGTTGGTTTGCCATTTTCATCCATCTTGAATAGGAAGAATTCTGGTTCAGGTCCAATATTAAATGCTGTGAATCCGGCCTTCTTCATATCGCCAAGAACTCTGATCAAATTGTTACGTGGGTCGCCATCAAAGCGCTCACCATCTGGTTTATAGACTTCACAAATAACTCTGGCAATCTTGCCGCGATCTGTACTCCATGGAAATACCATCCATGTTGAAAGATCTGGGTGCAAGTACATATCACTTTCTTCAATTCGAACAAATCCTTCAATTGAAGAACCATCAAACATTAGTTTGTTATCAAGTAATTTTTCCAACTGACTAATTGGAACTTCAACGTTCTTAATCGTTCCAAATAAATCAGTAAACATTAAGCGTAAGAACTTAACGTTTTCATCTTTTACCATTTTGCGGATATCATCTTTGCTGTAGTTATGTCTAGTAGCCATTCCAAACTCTCCTATCATGAATTAAATTTAGTGTAATCATTAGGGTTATTAAATGTGGACGAAGGTGGCTTGAGGCCAGCGATATTCATGAATTCATCCTGAAGTATTCGTCGGACGTCGGAATCAGTCAAATTCTTTTCTTGACGTTTCTTTTTTTCAGCTTCAAGTTGAGACTGCTTTCGATAAACTTCTTTGATTCCAGAAATATTTAATCCTTCATCTAGATAATCCTTAATCTCTAAAAGACGGTCAACATCATTTAAAGAATACATTCTCCGATTTCCTTCGTTACGGCTTGGTTTGATCAACCCCTGTTGCTCGTAATATCTAATTTGTCGAGCAGTGAGATCTGTCAGCTTCATTACCGTACCGATAGGAAGAACCGACATTGATCGCCGTAATTCCTTCTCGCGCATCGTTCACCCCCTAAATCTTGTCTTAATAATACCATCTAGAAGGCCAATGTCAATACTTAATGTCATAAAATCTAACATCACTTGATCATTTCTTATCACATAGCCAATTTGAAATGTCAGCTAGGATCTGTTTTTTCTCCTCATGATGCAGGATGACGTCATACCAGACAGGTTTAGTCTTGTTTCTAAACCAAGTTAACTGTCGTTTAGCGTAATGGCGCGAATCCTTTTTTACATTATCAACGGCCTTGTTTAAATCTATTTTGCCATCAAAATAAGGGAAAAATTCCCGATAACCAATTCCCTTTGCAGCCTGCTTATCTGGGCTTAATTCTTGATAAACTAATTTTGCCTCTTTCAACAACCCATCAGCCATCATGATGTCAACTCGCTTATTAATTCGAGAATAGAGGATGTCTCTTGAAGTATTTAAACCAATTATAAAGAAATCATACGGTTCATTTTGATTCAACTGCTTTTGCTCTGAAAATTTGTGACCTGTTTTTAGAAATACTTCAAGCGCACGAATTACTCTACGGGAATTATTTGCCGGAATATTGTTGGCCGCCTGTAAATCAAGACTTGCTAACCGTTGATGTAAACTTAATGGACCTTTATTTTTTAATTCGGCCAATAAATTATTTCTTATGGTTGAGTCATATTTGTCTCCACCAAGATTTAGTCCATCTTGCAAAGCCTGTAAATAAAAACCGGTTCCGCCAACAATTAACGGCAAATGATTTCTTTGACTTATTTCTTTGATTTTTTTCTTTGCTTCAACAACAAAGTCGGCAACTGAAAAACGTTGACCAATATCGCGAATGTTGATCAAAAAGTGAGGAACCCCTTGTTTTTCTTTATCCGAAATCTTTGCAGTGCCAATATCCAAGCCTCGATAAACTTGCATAGAATCTCCGGAAATAACCTCACCATTAAAGGCTTTGGCGATGTTTATTGACAGCTCGGTTTTACCCACTGCGGTTGGACCAACAATTGCTAATACTTTGATCAAATAACTTGCCTCCGCATCTGATCCCGAAGCTTAATTGCCATGCCTGGAAAATCAGTGATTAAAGCAGCCATATTATGCTCAAAACAAAATTGCATATCCTCTGTAGTATTTACAGTCCAAGGTCTCATAATCTCGGCAGGAGCAAAATGAGGGTGCTTTTCAACCCATTTGATGTCTGGGTGAAAATCTCTGATCATATGGTCCTTCTTTAATTGCCTAGCTTCCTTTGCAGCAGTTGAAAATAATCTGGCTTTTACGGCTTGCGGGTCAATAGAATTTAGGATCTTTAAACTTTCACTATTAAAGCTGGAATAAATCAACTGAAATGGATAAGGATAAGCTTTTTTGAAATATTCATAAACTGCTTTTTCTATTCCGGGATACTGGATTTTGTTAGTCTTTAATTCCAAATTTAAAATACCTTGAAAATCATTTTTTTTGAGTAGATCAATAACTTCTTCAAGCGTGGGAATCTGAGTTCCTTTAAATTCAGGACTAAATTTGCTGCCAGCGTCTAAATGCTTGATTTCCTTTAAATTTTTGTCATAAACTCTACCAGTCCCATTAGTAGTCCGGTCCACTGTTTCATCATGAATTATGATGAAATGGTGGTCTTTTGAAAAATGGACATCAGTTTCAATCCCATCTGCTCCTTCATCAATAGCAGTCTGAAAAGAAATCAAGGTATTCTCAGGCCGAGTTCCTTTACTTCCCCGGTGAGCGATAACCTTAGTGTCAATTTGCATAATAATCTCCTTTATTAGGACAATCCACTAGATATATAACTTCAAATACTTCATAATATAAGTAACAAGAAAAGATTGGAGGCATATTCTAGAATGTCAAAATTTACTCGTGGTTTGTTTGTAGGTGTCCTTGGTACAATTGCTGCAGGCGCTGGTGCAATTCTTTCCTTCAAAAAATCCGTAGTTGACCCAATCGAAAATGAAGACAAAAAATTTGAAGAAAATCGAAAAAAAGCGATGAGAAAAAGCCGCTCTGCACATCAAGGCTAATAAAAATAAATCAAAAATAAAAGCCGGGATATTTTTTTATCCCAGCTTTTATTGTATCAATAATCTGATTTCTTTTCCTTACCATTCCAGTTTTGATAACCAGATTTTAAGATAAAGATTTGTGAATAGCCCTTTTTACTTAAAAAAACAGCCGCTCTTTTACTAATAGTTTTTCCCTGGTCATAAAGATAAACCGGAAGATCTTTTCTAAGTTGACTATAAAAGTTTCTTAATGTGGAGTAAGGGAGGTTTCTAGCTCCGAGAATATGGCCAGCATTAAAATTCTTCTTCTCCCTTAAATCAATTACTTGGGCTCTTCTCATTCCTTCTTGAAAATCATCGTTAGTCAAATATTTGGCAACCTTTCTAACTTGATATTCACGAAAAAGAGAATACCCTCCCCAACAAATTAAAACAATAATCAATAAAATAAATGACCAACCATTAGAACTTATAGCTCCAACCATGAAATAACCACCCTATTCAAATTATGATTTAGCAAATTTTCTGGCTAGTGATGCAGCACCAATCACACCCGCATCATTACCTAACTGTGCTAATTTAAGTTTAGTCGAATCTCTAACAGATGGAAAGGCATTTTCCTGAAAAGCACTTGTTGTTGGCTGAAGAAGAGTAAATCCAGCGTTTGAAACACCACCGCCAATAATAATAGCTTCAGGATTTAAAGTATTACCAACATATGATAATGCGAGGCCAAGATAACCACAAACTCGATTAACAATTTGATTGGCTAAAATATCACCATTATCTGCCAAGAAAAAGACCATCTTTGATGTTAACGGTTCGTCACCCTCAAGCATCTCTTTGATTCTTGAATGAGATTGAAAGTCTTTAGCCATATCTGTTGCAACGTGAACGACTCCAGTAGCTGAAGCGTATTGCTCCAAACAGCCACGTTTGCCACAAGTGCAAAGATAACCGCCAGGAACTACGGTTAAGTGGCCAATTTCCCCAGCACCGTTGTTGACACCATGCACGAGTTCACCATTTGTGACAACACCACCGCCGACGCCAGTTCCTAAAGTTACGAAAACAACATCTGATTCTTTGTCTCCTGCACCTTTCCAAAATTCGCCCATAGCAGCACAATTAGCATCGTTATCCAAAACCACCGGAAGATTTAGGTTTTCCTTTAGAAGAGATCCAACCGGCTGAATTACGTCCCAGTTTAAATTATAAGCACCAACAACCGTGCCCTTTTCTCGATTAACGGCTCCGGGAGTCCCCATACCAATTCCAACAAAATCGTTTGAATTCTTATCTTCCTTACGCATCTGAGCCTGAATTGACTTAATCATATTAGGAACTATTTGGCTTCCATGTTCACTAATATCAGTTTTGATTCGCCACTGAGAAAGAATTTCACCATCAAGATCCAAAAATGCAAATTTTGTTGTTGTTCCACCTAAATCAATTCCAATTAATTCTTTTGCCATCAAATTTCGCCCCTATTTTTTTGATTTTTTTCTTCTATCCGATGTTCACGGGTTAAAATGAGTTTTGCTTGAATAAATTCTTTGTCATCAACAAGTTTTGCATCATGAAGATGATCTAACTCCAATGCCATAACTTCGATATCCCAAAGTCGTTTACCTACGTAAACATAAATATCAAACTTTTTAAGTAACTGTTGAACATCATATAGCGTTTTCATTATCTCACATCCTAGGAATTTATTCTGCTTTTTTGAAAATATTTTACACATTTTTGTAGAAACCGTAGTAGAAAAGGAAACAGGCAATAACGATCAATGCGATAATTGAGATAATTCTTTTCACTCGCGAAGTTTTGGCAAAATGAACTCCTGTCACATAGGCAATCAAAAAGCCACCGACTAAACCACCTAAATGACCTGCAATGTCAATTCCACTCGAAAATAAATCAAATACTAAGTTTAGAGCAATGAAAGCAATGAAAGTTTTTGCTTGAGAGACAATTACTGGATTCTTTTTAAAACTATCACCGAGCATAACAAAGGCCCCAAATAGACCAAAAATAGCGGTGGAAGAACCGGCTGAAAGACCATAATTAAAAGCAAAACTAGCTAGGTTACCCATAATTCCAGAAACAAAAAAGATAATTAAGTACCGCCAGTGGCCAAAAATCATTTCAACATACTGACCGATAAAATATAAGGTAATTCCGTTCATCAATATATGGGTAAAACCAATATGAATAAAAATTGGGGTAATAAAACGCCAATATTCACCCGCCCTAATAGCCGGATTATATTTTGCTCCAAAGCGAAATAAATTAACTGGGTCAGAAGTTCCGCCAGATAAAGTCATAATTAGAAAAACCACTAACATGATTCCCAATAAAATATAAGTAATGAAAGGTTTGTTTTTGATCCTGCTCATTTAAGCGCCTCTTACTTAAGATAAATAATTTTTTGAATCTTCACATCGTGTATTCCAAGCTGCCAAACCGGTTCATCAAATATTTGAACTGGGGTAGCTAAAGAAATAGTCTTGCCAGAGAAACCGGTTAAAAACCGATCATAGAACCCAGCCCCATATCCAAGACGATACCCATCTTTTGAAAAAGCTAATCCGGGAACAATTAGCAATTCAATATTATTTTTATCAACAATATTACCCTCCACAGGTTCAAGAACTCCGAATTTAGTCTTTTTCAGGATTGAATCTGGGAAAGTTTCGACGAATTCCATTTGGAACCTTGGTAACGTGCGAGGAATAACAATTTGCTTGCCAAGTTTTCTGGCTTCGTGAATTATTGAGGTCGTAGGAAATTCTTCAGACATACTCATGGTAACACCGATCGTACTACTCCTAACAAAAGAAGGATTTTTAAATAGATTTTGACATATATTTTCAATTATCTGAGAACTTTGAGACTGTAAAAAGAAATTATGAAGCTTCTTTTTTTGCTGTTCTCTTACCTTTTCTTTTGGCAATCGGCTTTCCATATTTTTGAATCTCCCATTTTTTGTTTTATTCATTTATTTATAAAAGAATGGATAATAAAAAAGGTTTGGGTAAATACCCAAGCCTTATTTTGCTTCGCGATGTAATGTTACTTTCCGTTGACGTGGGCAATACTTTTTAAGCTCCAAACGATCGGGATTATTTCTACGATTCTTGCTTGTTAAATAAGTACGCTCGTGACATTCGGTACATTCCATAATTACGTGAACACGCATGAATTTGGTACCTCCAAACTTTTTTAAAGTGGCTATCTATGAGCCTTAACTCTTGATATTCTATCATTAATTGATAAAAATTGCTAGGATTTAATTAATAATTGTTAAGTAATTTTACTTAACAGTCAAATTAATCAACATCCTTCCAATAATCAGAATAAATTTGTTTTGCTAACTGCATATTGTTACTTTCAGCATTTACGTCCAAATTTGGCATGGCTAAAGCGACCACTACTTGAGGATGAGTTGATGGTGCATATGACGCCAAGCTCAAAGTTACCGTTTGATGACCTTTATAAAATGTCTCGGCAGTTCCAGTTTTAGCAGATATTTCTGGATGAATTGTGTCTAACATTCCACCAGTTTTATACTGATTAGTTCCATGAACAACTTGGTAAAGTCCTTGAGTGACAACATTTTTTTCTGCTGGTGTCATATCAACGTAGTTCAAAATTGAAGGCATAACTGTTGTTTCAATTGGTCCCAAAGTACCGGTTGGACTAGTTCCCCTAATTGCTTGGACAATATGAGGCTTAATTCGATATCCACCATTAGCAATGGTTGAAATATATTGGGCAACCTGCATTGTTGTATACGCATCGTAGTTTCCAAATGATTCATCCAATGCATTACCAATGTTAGCTTTACCACTTGGCCCAATTAATCCTGTGGTTTCGCCTGGAATATCTACGCCAGTAGGTACACCTAAACCAAACTGATTAAAGTATCCTCTAAGTGTGTTAAAAATACTTGGATTCATATTAAGGCCGCCTCCTTCAACGTAGTTGAATTTAGCCTCTTTCATCGCTAATTGCATCATATAGGAGTTAGAGGAAATTTCAAGGGCGCCAGAAGCATCAACTGTTGTATCTGAACCTCCGTTGTGGTTAAACCAGGAAGACTTCTTTGTTCCTCCTGCAATGATTGGTTTATCCGTTTGAAGACTATTTGTAGGAGTAATAACTCCATCCATTAAGGCACCAGAAACCATGGCTCCTTTAACAACAGATCCCATAACTATTGAACTATTAATGACTCCAAGCGGATCAGTGGTGGTCTTTGAAGTAGCTGGGTCCCGACTCACTCCGGCCATTCCAATAATGGCACCATTATTCGGATCCATAACAACTGCATAAGTCCCTGTTGAATAGCCTCCTGCAGATGCTTCAGCTGAACGAACATCTGATTGAAGATCATTTTGAAATTTTGCATTGAGACTTAATTGAAGGTTGTCACCTTTTTGGCCACCATACTGTTTAATTTCTTTGGTGATTTGGTTTTGACTGTTTAAAATAACTTGCGTCTGTGATTTACTGCCCCGTAAAACAGGCTCATATTGTTGTTCCAAGAAACTTTGACCAACACTATCATTTCTGGAGTAACCTTGAGCTAAAAGCTGATTTACTTTGTCACTTGGCAACCCAGTTTGCTCATTAGATACCGTACCGGTTAAATTCTGAATAGAAGTTCCTTGAGGATAATCCCTCGACCAACTGGTTCCAACATTAACTCCCGGCATTTCAGACAGATGTTCGCCGACTTGAGCAATCTCGTTTTTAGAGACACCGGTATCTTTAATATCAACGGTGGAAAGTTGATAGGCCCCACTCATTTTAGCAAAAATTGTGGCAGCATTTTTTTCTGCAGCATTAAATTGTATCCCGGATTTGCTTAAATAATTAAGAGCCATGTTGTATCGAGCAGTAACCGAATACTGATTAACATTAGGAATCTTCTTTAATGTAGTATTCAAGTTAGTTGGATTCGACAAATAATAATCTTCCATTTGTCGCTGAGTAAGTTTATTAGTTGGAACACTAACATACTTTGAAAGTGTTGTCGCTACATTATAAAGATCACTGGTTAGAGCATTTACTCCTTTTGTATAAACAATCGCCTGGTGAGCTGAATTACCTACCAGCAACTTGCCTGTTGAGTCGTAAATCATACCTCTTTGGACATTGCCGGTTACGGTAGTCATATCAGACCGACTAACTTCGGCTTTAAATTTAGTTCCATACAAAACTTGAAGGTAAGCAAGCTGAGTTAATAATGCAATAAACAAAACACCAACTATAATAAAAATAATATTGATTCGGAAAGGCAGAGAAGCTGTCCTTTCTTTTCGAGTACTGTCGTTTTTTCTTTTAAAGATTTTCACGGTTAAATCTCCTCATCATGTTGTCAATTCTAACAAACTTTAAGACCAAAAACTAGACAGCTTCACCATTCTTTAACATAATTATGATATTCTAAATGAAGATAAAATCTTGCAGTCTTAGGAGTTTTAAAACTTGAATTTCAAAAAAGTGAATTTATCCTTATGCTTTTTATTGCCTGTTTTAGTAGTAATGACTTATTTTGTTTTCCGTGGGTTTGCTCCATTTGGATCCTCTTCGATCCTAACGGTGGATATGGGACAACAATATGTCGATTTTTTTGCTTATTTTCGAAACACTCTTCTTCATGATCCGAGTGGACTTTTTTATTCTTTTCAAAAGGCTTTAGGCGGTGATATGTTTGGAACCTGGAGTTATTACTTGATGAGCCCATTTAATTTATTACTATTGCTGGTAAAGCAATCTGAAATACCATCAATGCTGGGAATAATCACCATTTTAAAGTACGGCTTTGCCGGTTTAAGTTTTGGATGCTTATTACTTTTTGCTAAAAAAAGAAACAGTCTATACATACCAGCTTTTGCAACCACGTATGCTTTGATGGGATGGATGGTAGCAAATCAGTTAAATATGCTATGGGTGGATGCGGTAATTTTTCTGCCATTAATCTTTTTAGGAATTATCAAAATTTGGCAAAATCAATCTTCTCTTGTATATGTAATATTTTTAACCTTAATGTTAATTGATAATTATTACATGGCTTACATGATTTGCTTGTTTTCTATATTAGTTGCAGCAAAATTTGCTTTACAATCTCCAAATTTTAAAACGGCAATTAATAATCTTTGGTCATGGATCAAACCTACTATTTTAAGTCTGTTATTATCTGCCTGGATTTTAATTCCAACTTTTCTTTCTTTGTTAACTAGTAAAGCGAATTATTCCAACCAACCAGTTCCATTTAAATTTGAATATTTCCCGTTAGATTTACTTGGAAAATTCATTAATGGCTCCTTTAATTTTAAACAAATGTCTTCTGGTTCAGCAAATATTTTTGTAGCCAGTATTGTGGTTATTCTTTTTGTTTACTACTTTTTTGATTCTAAAATCAACTCCAAGCAAAGAATTTCCGATGCAATAATTACAGGTATATTTGTTCTATCGATGTCATTTATGCCGTTTGATATAGTTTGGCATGCATTTCAAATGCCGGTTTGGTACCCATTTAGATTTTCATTTATTTTTTCATTTTGGATGGTTTGGCTAGCATACAATTCACTTTTGACTATTCTAGAAACCGGTTTGAACTATCGAAGATTTAATTTTGCAGTTGCGATCTGTATTTTTGGACTGATTTATATTGGCATGTCGTTAACTAGATTTCAATACTTAACTTTACCAAATTTCTTAGCCGGAATTCTTTATTTTACGGGCAGCTGGATAATCATCTTGTTTATTTCAAGAATTCCAAGCAATCGGATAATCTCGCTTGCCACATTAATTTTAGTGGTTGCAGAAAGCGGCTTTAATTACTTTAATAGTCTAAACAACATCACATATCTTGGAAAAAATGAATATTCATTTTTCACTAGTTCACTCCAGCAGAATAGTAATTTTTTGAAGGCTCGAGATAAATCTTTGTATCGCGTAGGCACCACTTTTTCAAGAACCAAAAACGATCCATTGTCTGGACAATATAACGGCGGCTCAATCTTTTCATCCACATTAGAGGCAAAAACATCTCAATTTTTTGGCAACCTGGGTCAACCAAACGGGGATGCTTATGCAACTTATACCAATGGGACAAGCTTCACCGATGATTTATTAGGGATGAAATACTATTTAAACCAGTCATCAATACAACATGAAAAATCGATTAAACAAATATCTCCTTTTATCGACAATAATTCATTAAAACCTGATTTAAATAATTTTTACCTAATGCGTCAAAGTCAATTTATGAATATTTTTAAAAATCCAAATTATCTTCCTTTGGGATTCTTAAACAATTCTTCAGTGGAAATTAACAGTAAAAATTCCAATCCAGTGGCCTTTCAAAATGAGATTTATCAAAGCCTTTCCCATCAAAGCCAACCATTATTTTTACCAGTTCCAATAAACATCCAAAAAATGGAAAACATATATCCAGTTAGTTCTTTAAACAATACGATTATTCGAAAGAAAAAGTTGTTGAATAACTCAAAAATTGAAATCTTGATCAAAACCAAACCGGATTCTTCTTATTACTTGACCTTGGGCCCAGAAATTCCGACCAAACAAGTTAAAATATCAGTGAATGGAAATAATCTTCTTCAGTTCTTGCCGTTTCAAAGAACAGTTATATCAAACATTGGAAATAATGGGTCAAGAGCAAAAAATCTCAGACTGACAATAAAATTAAAGGGTGATGATATTTGGCTTCAGGATTTCAACTTCTATCAAGTTGATAATTCCAGAGTAAAATCATTAAGAAATAATTTGGCCAAACATCCACTTGATATCAAAAATTGGAATCAAAATTCAATTACCGGCAAAATTTTTGTTCCAAAGAAAATAAATGAATTAATCACAACAATCCCTTATTCGCAAGGCTGGCATCTCAAAGTTGATAATAAACCAGTTGCCATTAAACAGTGGGCAAACATGTTCATTGAATCAAAAATTCCTTCTGGTCTGCACACAGTTACATTTAGATATATCCCCAAAGGGCTTTATTTAGGATCATTAATTAGTTTGCTCACTGCATTATCAATCTTTTTAATTAGGATATTTAAGTTGCTCAAAAAGAGATCAACTAGATAAGAAATTAAAACGTCGATCAATTTTTTTAAAATTAATCGACGTTTTAATCTATCTATAATAATTATTTTAATGTGAAGAAGCCCCAGTACTGGTATCCGAATGCTGAGAGGCTCCAGTGGATGTGTCAGTGCTTTTTGTTCCCATATCACTATTATCCATTGGTAAATCGCCATTTGGGGTATAGGAATAAATTACCGAGTCTTTATCTTTATTAGGATCATAATCAACTCCAAAATCGTATCCTTTAAAAAACCATTCATCGCCTTGGTTAATGTAATAGCTTATCCCATCCTTAATTGTCTGAGAATAAATATCATGAGGATGATCATCACGAGTCAGTGCAAGTGAAAACCCTTCATGAACTGGTGTACTGCCATAAACCTTTCCATAAAATCTAACCCCGTTGCCAGCAGAAAGACCCATTTCGTCTTGGAACCATTTACTTGCAGAGTCGCTTATTGTAATTTTCATCGAATCAACACCTCATTCTCTCGTTTTTTAGTCCAAAACTAATTATATCATGAATTAAAGCGCTTTCTAAAAATATGACTTCTTTAAAAGCAAAAGAAAACACTCTGCGTCCAATCAGAGTGTTTCAAATATTGTTTTTTTAAATTAATCTGTTACTTTGGCAATTTCTTCAAGTCGTTTCATTGCGTCAAAAATCATCTTTTCATCGATGTGAATTGGTAGGAAATGAATCATCTTATCAGGAGAAACAACTTCAGTAGCAATTTTATGAATTAAATCATCGTCGACTTGATCAAAACCAAGATCCTCAAGTTTACGAGGCAAATTTAATTTTGGATACAATTCTAAGAGCTCTTTAAGTTCATCATCCTTATGCTCAAAAGCAAGTTGGACCAGAATCCCGTAGGAAACTTTAGTACCGTGAAGGAATTTTTCCGTTTCAGGGAAAATTGTCAGTGCATCATGGACTGAGTGAGCAGCGGTAGCTCGGCCATAAACATCGCCCCAGCCACCAACAGTGCCGGCGGTAACAATAATTGCCTCAGCAACATCCTGCCATGCTTTTGTGTGACGCTGATGCTGCATGTCATCAACAGCTTGAACTGAATTGTTCAAAAGAATATCTCGACAATCAATATCCATTTGCTGAGAAATCATCAGTTGAGTATTCATTTTGCCTTCTTTTTCAGCACTGTCAAACATTAATTCAGACTCGTAAAATTTAGCTAATGTATCACCAATTCCTGCGACAAAATAATCAATCGGCGAATTCATGATTACTTTAGGATTCATTAACATTAAATCGGTTCCATGATCATAAATGTAATGATTAATATGTTCATGATTAGGTTTATAGTGGACACTCAAGGTTGACCATGGTGCACAGTTACTTGCCAAAGTTGGAATCAAGATGTCAGCTAACTTAAGTTGATGATTGACACTTTTTGCTGTATCAAGCACTTTGCCGCCACCAAGTCCAATAATTAGTTGAGTGCCATCTTCTTTGGCAATGTTAGCAACCCTTTCAATCTCTTCAGGTGAACATTCACCACCAAAATATACGTCTTTAATGTGGGCATCCGGCATATTGCCTTTTAAATAAGGCTTAGCGGCATTTAATGATTTTACACCATGTAAGAATAAGACTCTATCATACCCATTATTCTTGACAAATTTTGGTAAGTATTCAAAAGCATCTGCGCCTTGTACAAATTGTTGTGGTCCTACTCTAGAAATCATAATAATTCCTCCTCTAAACCTTATTTTTGTTTCTGTGACTGCTGCTTATTAAATTAGTTTCTTTTAATAAAGCAACACGAGAACTCTAATATATTTACATGAACTTGTCAACAGTTTAAACAAAAAAAGGTTAAACAAAAGGGTTCAAAAGCCAACAACCGCTTTTGAACCCTTAACCTATATTAAAATTTAATTACAAAGTTGATAGAACGTTTCAGTCAACCGCAATAATTTGGACTTTCATACTGCCATCAGGAATTGGGACATCTACTTGTTCACCAGTTTTATGACCAATTAGGGATTGAGCAATCGGCGACTCATTAGAAATCTTTTCATTCATTGGGTCAGCCTCAGCAGCACCCACGATTTGGTATGTTTCTGGGTCCTCATCAGGCAATTCTTTAAAAGTCACCCTTTTGCCTAAACTTACCTCATCCGTGCTAGTTTTGTTGGGATTAATGATTTCAACGTGTTGGAGCATATGGTCAATAGTCGAAATTTTATTTTCAAGCATGCTTTGCTCATTTTTAGCAGATTCGTACTCATAATTTTCTGATAAATCACCATAGCTTCTGGCAATTCTAATTCTTTCAACAACTTTAGGGCGCTTATTAACTTTTAGATTTTCTAATTCTGCTTTTAACTTTTCCTGCCCTTCTTTAGTCATTGGAAAGGTTTCTTGTTGGGACATAAAATTCTCCTTTATATAAAAAATCAAATAAATTACTGTTTTTTCTGATTCTTTGTCTGAATAGAATGAATGTTCTTTTGATGTTGAGCAAAAGTTTGAGCATAGTAAATTTTCCCAGTCTTTGTATTAGCAACAAAGTACAGGTATCCTTTGGATCTTTGAGTTGGATGAAGGACGGCTTTTACAGCATTGAGACTAGGGCTATCAAAAGGCCCAGGGCCAAATCCAGAATTAATATATAAATTATATGGTGAATTTGTCTGCAAATCTTTTTGAGTTAAATTTTTAGAAGGCTTATTAATGGCATACAAAACAGAAATATCGGATTGAATTGGCATGTTTTGATCTATTCGATTAAGAAATACACCAGCCATTATCTGACGATCACTTTGTTTTGAGCCCTCTTTTTCAACTAAGGAGGCTAAGGTCAAAACTTGTTGGATAGTCATTTTTGTTTTCTTTATTTGCTTGTAATAAGGATGTAAAACCTGATCAGACTTAGCAACCATCAATGTGGCAAGTTGCTTAAGTGACATATTTTTCTTTACCTCATATGTCGCAGGATAAAGATATCCTTCAAGGCGATAGCGGACCCCTTGTGCTTTCATTGCAGAACTAAGCAAATCTGGAAAACGTTTTGCCAGTTGTTTAATAAATGACTGATCTTTCATCAATTTAATAAAATCAGATTTACTAAAATCAGTACGCTGACCAACTTCTTGACTTATTTGTTCAATGTTAGCTCCTTCAGCAACCAAAACCTTTCCTTTGGTACTTTGGATTGGTTCATCACTGCCACCCTTTTGGAGTTGTTGAGCAATGGTTTTTAAAGTCATTGAAGGTTTGAGCTGATAATAGCCCGCTCGTAAATTAACTAAATTGTTTGATTTTACGTAATAATCAAAAACCATGCCACTTTTAACAATTTTTTGATTTTGCAAAATCTCCCCAATTTGTTTATTCGAAGCACCAAGTGGAATATAAATCTGGCTGACTTGGTTGTCATTTACGTTCAAAGGCTGCAAGGCTTGTTGAAAATAACGATAACCAAGAAAAACTACGGCTAAAGCTAAAATAACCAACAAACTGATAACAGAAACAATTATATGTCGAACTAGTCCATTATTTGGTTTGGAAGAACGATTCTTGGGACTATTGCTCATCTTTTCTCCTCCTAGAGTTTATACAAACCATTATAATGTCATTTTAACGAATTTCTGCATCTAGTTCAGCAGTTAAGTGATTCTTAATTTTTTCGAATGCAGCGTTAACCTGATCGTCCTTCAAAGTTTCATTTGGATTCAAGTAAGTTAGAGAGTATGCCATAGATTTTTTGCCGGCTGGAACGTTTGAGCCTTCATAAACATCAAACAACTGAACATTCTGAAGGTAGGCCCCACCACGTTTGTTAATCAAATCAACAATTTGGTCATTCTTTATATCCTTGTTAACAACAATGGCAATATCTCTTTTAACAGATGGATATTTCGGAATTGGCTCATATTGATCATCATTCTTCGGTAAATCAATTAATTCTTGTAAATCCAGTTCAAAACCGTAAGTATCATGGATTTTAAATTGATTAGCAGTTTTGGGATTAATCTGACCAAGAAAACCAACCCGATGACCATGAATTAAAATATCCGCCGTTCTACCGGGGTGCATTTCGGGAATTTTATCATTGGCAATAAACTGAGTATCACCTTTAATGTCCAAATTTTTAAGGAGTTGTTCAACAATTCCTTTAACTTGGTAAAAGTCAACTGGCTCAGCTTTATGATCCCAAGTACTTTTAATTAAATGACCAGAAACAACTCCAGCCAAATGTTCAACTTCTTGCGGACGAACTTGATCGGCTGTGTCTTTATAAAATACTCGGCCTTGTTCATAAAGGGCAATGTCAGAAACTTTCCGGGCATTATTAAAAGCAACATCGTCCAGTAAACCGCTCAAGACGTTCATTCGCAAAATTGAATGATCCTGGGTCATTGGCCATGCCAATTTAGTAGTAAAACTCTTTCTCATCAAAAACATCTTGGCTTTGGCTTCTGTAGTCAATGAGTAGGAAATCGCTTGAGTTAACCCCAAGCCTTCAAGAACGTGGCGAGCAGCTCTTTGAAGCTTCTGACTTGGAGTCAAAGCACCAACTGTTTTGGTGTCAGTTGGTAAAGTAGCTGGTAAGTTATCATAACCATATATTCTAGCAACTTCTTCAAACAGATCGGCTTCAATATGAATATCCCAACGTCGCCGCGGAATCGTGACATTTAAACCATCTTTATAAGCTTCACTAGAAAAACCAAGCCGATCAAATATATCCTTTATTTCTGAAAGTGACAAAGAAGTTCCTAAAACGTGGTTAGTTCTTTGGGCAGTGATGTAGATAACAGGCAGTTCAGGTTGATATTTGGCTGCGGAAACAATTCCTTTGGCAACCTGTCCGCCAGATAATTCATGAATCAGTTCAGCAGCTTCATTAATGGCATCTTCTACACCATCTGGGTTAATCCCTCTTTCAAATCGTTGAGAGGCTTCGGAATGAAGAAGGTGTCTTTGGGCAGTCTTTCGGATATGAATTGGATCAAAGATTGCAGCTTCAATGGCAACATTCTTAGTATGAGAGTCAATCTGTGAGTTAGCCCCACCCATAACCCCAGCAATAGCAACAGGTTTTTTATCATCGGCAATAACAATATCATTTTCCGATAAATCATGGTCATCGTCATCAAGAGTGGTAATCTTTTCGCCTTTATTGGCTAATCGGACGTCAATTCCACCATCAATTTTATCAGCATCAAAAGAATGCAACGGCTGGCCATATTTCAACATAATATAATTGGTAACATCAACAACATTATCAATTGGTCGAATACCAGCATTCCAAAGTGTAATTTGCAGCCAGGCTGGGCTTGGACCAATTTTGACATTATTGATAACTCGCAAATCATAAGTTTTGGCCAGACCGTTATCTTCAACTTTAGCTGAAATTAAGTCTTTAGTTTGAACCGAAGAGCTCTCTTCAACTTCAGGCTTTTCAATTTTTGGCTTTTGGTCATAAATAGCTGCCAAGTCATGGACAGTACCCAAAATGCTTAACATATCTCCACGGTTTGGAGTGACATCCAAATCAATAATTGAATCATCCATACCTAAGAAAGGATAAACTGGCTGACCAACAGGAGTGTCGTCGGGGAATACATAAATTCCGTCAGCCCATTCCTTTGGAATGACATCTTTTGAAAAGCCAATTTCATCAAGAGCACAAATCATTCCATTAGAAACTACGCCGCGCATTTTAGAACGCTTAATTTTTACATTGTGACCAATTCTTGAACCTGGTAAAGCAACAATCACCTTTTGTCCATTCGCAACGTTGGGGGCACCACAAACGATTTGCAGTGGATCGTCTTCACCTACATCAACCATACAAACATGCAAATGGTCTGAATCCGGGTGCATTTCCATTGAAACAATGTGACCAACAACAATTTTCTTTAAACCATCCATTGGAACCTTAACAGAATCCACTTCAACGGCAGTTCTTTCGATTTTTTCTGCGAGATCTTTGGCAGGCATATCTAGCTTTAAATATTTTTGTAACCATTTATAAGAAACTTGCATAAGTCTAAATTCCCCTCTTACTGAATTGATTTAAGAAACGAACATCATCCAAATAGAAATCTCGAATGTCATCCACACCATATTTAAGCATGGCAAATCGATCTGGCCCTAAGCCAAATGCAAATCCACCGTATTGTTTGGAATCTACCCCAGCCATATTTAAGACATTTGGATGAACCATGCCAGCACCAAGAACTTCAATCCAGCCAGTATGCTTGCAGACGTCACAACCTTTGCCCATACAATTAAAGCAAGTAATGTCGACTTCAACTGAAGGCTCAGTAAAAGGAAAGTAGCTTGGCCGTAACCGAACATTAAATTTATCACCAAAGATCTGATGAGCCATTGTTAAAAGTGTCCCTTTCAAATCGGCCATTGTAATGTGTTTATCAATTACTAAACCTTCAACTTGATGAAATTGGTGAGAATGAGTGGGATCATCAGTATCACGACGATAAACGATACCTGGTGAAATCATCTTTAATGGGCCTTTAGAAAAATCATGCTTCTCAAGTGTTCGAGCTTGCATTGGCGAAGTTTGAGTTCGCATTAATATTTCATTGGTGATATAAAAGGTGTCTTGCATATCTCGAGCAGGATGATCTTTAGGCAAGTTCATCATCTCAAAGTTATAGTGATCAGTTTCCACTTCTGGACCAGTTAAGACCTGATAGCCCATTCCCAAAAACAGATCCACAACTTCATCAATGATTTGCTGAATCACATGAGGTTGACCTTGAGGAACACTTCTTCCCGGCAGGCTGACGTCAATTTTTTCAGCAGCCAATCTTTTATTCAATTGGGCATTTGCCAAATTGTCTCTTTGTTCAACAATAGCTTTGGTTAAATCATCCCGAATTTCATTGGCATAACTACCAACTTCAGGCCGCTTTTCTACCGGAAGCTCCTTTATTCCCCGAAGTGCACTAGTGATTGGGCCCTTTTTGCCTAATAAATGTACTCGGATGTTATTAAGTGACTTAAGGTCAGTCGATTTATTAATATCATCAAGACCTTGATCTCTGATGTCTTTTAAATCATCTTTAAGTGACATACTTTTCCTCCATTCAATTTTTTCCACAAAAAAAGCTCCGTTCCCCGGAAAGGGACGAAGCAACGCGGTACCACCCTAATTTGCAATAAATATTGCACACTCAAATCGATAACGGCGACTACCGGATAATTTTTTGTTATAAACTCCCAAATATCAACTCAGAAAACGAATTCGAGAACAATTTCCTTTCCATTCTCACCAACCATGGAATCTCTAAGAAGAAATTAGAACCTACTGCTTTTCCCTAAATGCATTTTATCGTACTCCAAAATCATAGTCTAAAATAAAAAAATGGTCAAGCTGATTATTCAGCAGAGTACCATTTTTCAGACCATGAATGAATTGATTCCATGATTGGAGCTAATTCTTTTCCTTGTTCAGTCAAAGAATACTCAATCAAGCTACAATCCGTGTGTTCATTTCTATCGACCACTCCAGCATCCTCAAGTTCCCGTAATCTTTCTACCAAAACTCGGTCACTACAATTATTAACTTCTCGAGCTAACTCGCGAAAACGTAATGGTCCTTCTGCCAACAGGACATCAATAATTAAGCCATTCCATTTCTTTCCTAAAAATGAAAAGGTCTTGTTGAACTTCGGACAATGTGAATAATTAACTGGAGCAGTTGTTGAACCAACTGAGTTATCCATATTAAAATCCCCCGTGAGATTCATAAATAAGTTCTAAAAAGGTCATCAAATTGATGTAAGTCTTTCAAATTTAGCTTTAAATGGGCTTAAGAACTCATGGACAGCCTCATAATCATCAACCAGTGAAACAATAACACTTTCTTGATATTTTGGCCGAGCCAATGTCAATCCCCACATATGCTTTAAAATGATGTCTTTTTCCATTGGAGACAGCTTGGTAATTTTTTCAGCATTCCTTAATGCTACTCTTGGATGAACAAAGGCGTGAGAACCTAAATCAAACTTAGTAGTCCGCCAATTGTAGAAAAACAAATCATGCAATAGTCCAGCTCTCGCAACCGCTCTGTAATCCAAATGAAGTCGTTTAGCAATCCGATAACTATCAAAAGAAACAGCTATTGAATGATCAAGCCTATTTGAATGATGATGCTGGGTATAGTTAGCCAAATCCTTGACCATCTGATTTGCTAGAAGGTCAGAAACCAACGAAACATATTCAGAATCTGCTTTCCATTCATTTTTTTGCATATAATTCTCCTCATCCTTTAATTACTCTACATAGTAACCGAAATATCTAAAAATTTCAATAAAATTGTTTACTATCGCATAAAGCCAAAAAGGATGACCCCACAAGCAACGGCAACGTTCAATGATTCTGCATTACCAGGCATCGGAATATAAAGGTTTTGGTCGGTTTCTTTAAGCAAATCATAATTTACGCCATTGCCTTCATTTCCCATAATCAAAGCGAATTGATCTTTTTTATCGGCATCAAAATAGGAAACTGCGTCTTTACTTAATTGAGTCCCATAAACTGGAATTGAAGCATCTTTGAATGCTTTAATCCATCCCTTTAAATTACCCTGGAAAATTTTAATATGAAACTGGCTGCCCTGCATCGAGCGCACAACTTTAGGATTATAAAGATCAGCTGTCCCATCACCAAATACGACGCCAGAAATACCTGCAGCATCAGCAGTTCTGACCATTGTGCCAATATTTCCTGGATCCTGAATATCATCCAAGAGTAACCATTTGCCCTTCAAATCTGCTGGAATGGTTAAACGGGTCGCATCTGTCTTAGCTACCGCAAAAATTCCTTCTGGGGTTTTAGTGGTTGCGATATGTTTTGCAATCTCTTCAGTTATTTGATAAACTTCTACATCTTTTGGAATTGGTAATTCTTTCAAATTATCAGGATTAACGACCATGATGGCAGATACAATTGCCCCATTGTTAACAGCCTCAACTACCGAATGCCAGCCTTCAATTAAATAACTTTGAGTACTTTTACGCTCTTTTTTTAGTTGAAGTTTCTTCCATTCTTTTACTCTATTATTTTGATTTGATGTTAATATTTCCATTAGTGCCCCTCTTTAGATTGGATGATTAAAATGAAATACGATGAAAAAAAGTCTGTTAAAATTAATGCCTATGGCCGGGTTCAAGGAGTTGGATTCCGTTATTCTACAATTAAAGTAGCTCAGCAGTTTGAAATATCCGGTTGGGTGAAAAATGCTTGGGATGGTTCAGTAGAAATTCAGGCAACTGGAAGCCCACAAAACCTGAATAAGTTTATTCAGGTAATTAAAGAATCACCAACTCCTTACGGCAAAGTCACAAAAACCATTATCAATTATATACCGAATCAAAAAATAAAGGGATTCAATGTTAAATATTGAATTGAAAAGACCGGTTAAATCTAGTATGATAGCCTTTGTCTATGGATTTAAAAAGAAAGGTCTTATTCAATGAAACGATTAAAAAATTTAACCGCACTCACTGTGCTAAGTTCCCTGGCACTGATGTTAAGTGGATGTGTGCGAACCACAAAATCAGGTCATCCTTATGGATTCGTCTATGATTACCTGGCAAAGCCAACCCAATCTTTTATGTCATGGTTAGCCCAATTTGTTGGTGGATATGGATGGGCAATCGTAGTTTTAACTGTCGTTGTTCGAATGATTTTGCTACCCTTAATGGTACGTCAAATGAGAGCCTCAACCGTCCAACAAGAAAAAATATCAATGATTCGCCCACAAATGGCTGAAATTCAAAAGAGACAAAAATCCGCTAAAACCCAAGAAGAACAAGCGGCGGCTGGTCAAGCTATGATGAGGTTATACAAGGATAACAATATCTCCATGACTGGTGGAATTGGCTGCTTGCCTCTTTTGATCCAATTCCCAGTTTTTACTGCCCTTTATGCAGCAATTAGATATTCTCCAGAACTTTCCACGACAGTTTTTATGGGAATTAAGCTTGGCCAAAGTAGTTTGGTCTTAGCAATCCTTTCATTCCTATCTTACTTACTTCAAGGTTATCTAAGTATTCTTGGGGTTCCTAAAGAACAGAAACGACAAATGGGCATGATGATGCTTTTAAGTCCAATAATGATTCTGTTCTTTACTTTAACCACTCCTGCGGGACTAGGAATCTACTTCTTTATTGGTGGATTATTTGCATGTGTTCAGACTTTAATTATTAACCTTTATCGGCCAAAAATCCGAAAAAGAATTGCCGCTGAATCAGCAAATGTTAAACCAGTAACTGTAGATGATTTAATGCCTAAAAAAACTACTAATTCAGATAATCAAAGTAAGATTTCCAAAAGAAATCGTCAGCGAAACGCCGGAAAGCAACATAAAAAAGTTCAAGTAGAGGATTTAAAACCAAAAGAAAATCCAAATACCAAACCAGTTGCCCCGAAAAATAATTTAAAAAATAACCAACCACGAAATGCTGGTAAACAACATCATCGCAACAGAAAATAAAAAAGACTCTTAAGTTGAAAGCATCAACTTAAGAGTCTTTTTAAAACACTTTATTTGATCCCTTTTGGTTTAGGGTTATCTTCCGGTAAGCCTTCTGGCTCGGGCTCATCTGAATCTTCTTGTTCATTAATATGATGATCCTTTTTAAACTGATCCAGGTCTTGAATAATGGGTAAATTAATTTGAAAGATCGACCCATGTCCCAGAGAACTCTCAACTGTAATACTTCCGTGATAAACTTCAACCAACCGGTGAGCTATTGAAAGACCTAAGCCGTTGCCACCCTTATCACGGCTCCTGGCTTTATCAACTCGATAAAAACGGTTAAATATCTTATTCTTGTCTTCTTGAGAAATCCCTTCCCCAAAATCCTGAACCGCCAAGCTAACTGTATTAACCATGGTGGACATTGAAAGATGAACTTCTTTTCGTTTTGTCGAATACTTAATGGCATTATCCATTAATATAACCAAGAGTTGTTCCAAATGGTTGCGATAAATTTGGACATAAATGTCTTTATCCGTATCGTCATCATAAATGAAAGTAAAGTCGGGATGAATCATTTTAAAGTCATTATAAACTTGATCAGCAACATCATTAACTTTGGTATATTCATTATTATAATGAATATGAATTTGCTCTGCTCTGGAAAGATCCAGCATCTCGGAAACCAGACTCTTCATTCGTTTTGTTTCTTGAAGAGACGCTTTCAGGGATTCATTTAAAACTTCTGGATCATCTTTTCCCCATCTTAAAAGCATTTCCATATGTCCTTGGATCACCGCGACTGGAGTCCTTAATTCATGAGAAACATCACCAACAAATTGCTGTTGTTGATCCATAAACCCTTGAGTCCGATCAAGCATAGCATTAAACATATCACCAAGCTCGGAAAGCTCATCATTTGTCCCTAAATCCGGTACACGAGCATCAGAGTCGGGTTTATTACTAATTGTTGTCATAGTCTGTTGAATCTTATCAATTGGGCGCAACAGCCAAGCAGCAAGAATATAGGCCAAGATAAATGCAATCACGACTAACAAAAGAACCAAAACAAAAAGAATTACCAAAAGTTTATGAACCGTGGCTTGGTAACTAGTTAATTTATTAGTAACTTGAGCATACCCGATTAATTTGCCATTTGACTTAGAAAAAATTGGTTGATACCCAATCATTACTTCATGTCCATTAGAATTAGATAAAACAATATTTTGTTTCTTTGATGGTACAAAAGGTGTCGCTGTATTTTGCGATTTGAACAACTGTTTGCCAGAAGGAGTATAAATACAAAGGGCAAGATTATCTTTAGACATATTAACGTCTAAAGAATCAGCAAAAATATTATTTGAATTTTTTTGATCACTTTTCCCTGCAGTCTTCGCACTGGAAGAAACAGAAGTTAGTGTTTGACTCACTATACCTTTAGAAAGTTCGTTTTGATTTGGAGATAAACGATTATTAACAGCGTTTAAGGTTTCAGTTACATAAGTTCTTTCTTGCTGCTGAAGAACATTGGTAAACCGATTAAATAACAATGTGGAAAAAGCCAAAATAATCACTAAAACACCCAAAGAAGTAAACAACGCCCATTTCCATTTTAAAGAAATTCGGCGTTGTTTCTTTTGCTGGCCATTGTTCATGATCTCATCACGTACCCAGTCCCACGAACCGTTTGAATGTAACTATTTTCTCCAGGTCGATCAATTTTATTTCTTAAATATCGGATGTAAACATCAACAACATTAGTTTCAACCTCTGAATCATATCCCCAAACTTTGGCTAATAAAACATCACGGGCTAAAACAACATCCACATTCTCCATTAAAATAAGTAAAAGCTCATATTCTCGCTTTGTTAGATTGATCACTTCGTCGCCACGACGAACAATGCGACTTTCTTTTTCAATCGTCAAATCCTTGAAAGTAACGGTTTGCTTGTTACCTTTTTGCTGATCACTTTCAATCTTTATCCGTCTCAAAAGTGCTCGAACTCTAGCTAATAATTCTTCAATGGCAAATGGTTTAACAATATAATCATCAGCCCCATGATCAAATCCTGATACTCTGTCAATTACTGAATCTCTGGCAGTCATCATGATAATTGGGGTATTCTTTTTTTCTCGAAGACGACGAGCAACTTCCATTCCATTTAGCTCAGGCAACATTAAATCCAAAAGAATCACATCAAAATCTTCATCTAAAGCTGCCTGTAATCCTGTTCGACCATTTAATTCAACTTGGGTTTCATAACCTTCATGTTTTAATTCGAGTTCAACGAATCGGGCTAAATTCTTTTCGTCCTCGATAATCAAAATTCGACTCATGTTCTATCCGCTCTCCTAAAGTTCTCTTATAGTATTGATAGTATAATTATTAACATCTTTCTCATTTTACCATATAAACCTCAAATTTTCTTAGAATTATTTCAACAGTTAATTAACTACATTATTTTCACAATTGTGCAATTTTTCACTTGTAAATTATTTTACTTTTAGTATAATAACATCGTACTGACATAAAAATAATTTACAGAGGATGGTAAAAAAATTGAAAGCTGCTGTTATTAGAGATTCTGTTGATGGTTATGTTGATATTAAAGATGTTGAGCTTCGTCCAATTACCCACGGTGAAGCCTTAGTTAAAATGGAATATTGTGGTCTTTGCCACACTGATTTACACGTGGCTGCAGGTGACTTCGGAAAAAAGCCAGGAAGAATTATTGGCCATGAAGGCGTTGGTCGAGTAATACAAGTTGCTGATGATGTTGACAACTTAAAAATTGGTGATCGAGTTTCCATTGCCTGGTTCTACAAGGGCTGCGGCCACTGTGAATATTGCATTACTGGAAGAGAAACCCTTTGCAGAAATGTTAAGAACTCTGGTTTCACAGTCGATGGTGCTATGGCTGAGGAATGTATCGTTGATGCAAATTATGCAGTTAAAGTTCCTAATGGTTTGAATCCAATTGAAGCAACTTCGCTTACCTGTGCCGGCGTCACAATGTATAAGGCATTAAAAGTTGGTGAAACGCGTCCTGGCCAATGGGTCGAAGTAGTTGGTTGTGGTGGTTTAGGAAACTTGGCTGTTCAATATGCTCATAACGTATTTGGTGCCCATGTAATTGCTGTAGATGGAAACGAGCAAAAGCTTCAAGCGGCAAAAGATGATGGCGCTGAAATTCTCATTAATCGTCATGATCCAGATGTTGCTGAACAAATTCAGCAAAGAGTTGGTGGCGTTCATAATGCTCAAATTACCGCTGTCACAGCTGATGCATTCACGACATCTGTCAATGCCTTGAGACCAGACGGAAAATTAGTTGCCGTTGCCCTTCCACAAGGAGATATGCAATTAAATATTGCCAAAACGGTTCTTGATGGTATTCAAGTAGCTGGATCACTTGTTGGAACCCGCCAAGATCTGGCAGAGACTTTCCAATTTGGTGCTGAAGGAAAAGTTAAACCAATCGTTCATACTCGAAAACTTTCAGAAGTGAATGACATTATTGATGAAATGAAATCAAATAGTATAGTTGGCCGAATGGTAGTCGACTTTACCAAGTAATAAAAATAATGGGCAGTGCAAAATTGCACTGCCCATTTTTATATATAAAAAAATCTTAGAATCCATGGTGTTCTAAGATCTTTTTAAAAGTTTATTACTTGTTGTCGATTACCTTACGACCCTTGTAATAACCCGATGGTGAAACATGGTGTGGTAAACGATATTCACCAGTCTTAGGGTCAAGACTCAAGTTAGGTGTTTGTAACTTAATATGTCCTCGGCGCATACGCTTACGGGCTTTTGAAGTTCTCCGTGCAGGTGTTGCCATAATTAATTCCTCCTTGCTTTAAAATATCCACTAGTGAAATTTTAATGTCCAGCTTCATAAAATGAAAATCACAGATGATTAATTCTTTTCATCTTTATCTTTTAATAGTTCCTTTAACTTTGCTAGACGTGGATCTACAGTTTTTAATTCTGCCTTCTGATTGTTATAGTCTTCAACAGAAAGTACTTCCCATTCAGTGCCCTTAGGCATCTTCTTTCCATTGATTTCTTCAGGAGACAAAATATGCATTGGAATTTCCAAAATAGCATTGTCAATCACAGTAGATCTCAGATCAACCTGATCATCAGGCTTCATGACAAAAACTACATCATCCTTTGCATACCTAGACTCGGCAGCTTTTGAAGGAACATAATATTCCTCTACCGAAAAATCTAGTGGTAAATCAACAGGTGTTAGTGATCTAGATGACGGAACAACTAACTTTCCCTCAATCTTCGTATCAACTATAACATCGCCCCTATTGGCAAAAATAATACCAGAGGCCCTAAAAGTGGTCGCATCTATTACCTGATCAGAATATCGATCAAGTAAATCATCTTTAATGTCAATTACCTCATTAAATTTAAAGGGGTCATTTTCAGAAAATTTCTGAAGTTCCGCAAAATACAAATTCAAGATAACTCCTCCAATGCAACAATAATCATTATACTGGCAACAAAAATGCTTGTCAAGGTGTTTTCCTTGATAGGATCAATGGGTGTTTATAAAAATCTTGTGACTGATTATTTACCATTTGAAATAACATTCCAGCTTTCACATCGAGCTTAAGTTCTTTTTTAGCAATTTCATCAGTAACTTTAGTAACCAAGGGAAAATCTAAACTCCCTTTGACTTGATTTAAATACATCTGTCCTAAATTGTCAAAGGCTAAAACTCGAACATAAGATGGAAGAACTTGCATGTCATCTTCATACGCATGGACAAGTACATAACAGCAAAGTCGTTGAATTCTTGTAAAAGTATACCGCTTTGTTTTTACCAAATGAAGAAAGTCTGAAAAAGTCGCCGCGTTTTCAGCGGCTTTTTTCAAACGATATTCAATACCTTCAGTCATCTGATAAATTCGATGCAGTTCACTAATTGGAGTTTCAATTAGTTCATATCGCAGTAGCGGCCAAAAATAATGCCAAGTAAATTGATCTGCCTCTTCAATCATTTTAACCGAAGTCTGGGGGACTAACTTTTTGACGTCTAATAAATCTTTTTTGATAATTGCTGAACGAATTGTACCACCACTGGCGATGTTTGAATTCAAATCCAGGCTAGAATCGTTATGATCCTGCCCCACTCTTTTGATTGGGACTAATTCCAAGGGAGAGCCGATATTGTTATTCGCATTGGCATAACCAAAAGCCAAAATATCATTTGGTTGATTTAGACTAATTCCTGTCCTTCGTTTCAAATAATCTTGAAATATTGAAGCATAAGGTTGATCAAATCTTTTAAATTCAGAACTTTTATTAGGTTGATTTGCAATTAGTTTTTGATAATCAAATTGAGGATTCTCGGCTCCAAAACACAGCCAATGACACTTCAATCCAGCCACTAGCCTTACTGCTCCTTGAGAAAATAAATGAGAAGGTTGAACAGCACTAAAAAAAGGCAGTTCAACTACTAGGTTAATCCCACCTTTAATTGCTGCTTCGCTTCTTGACCATTTATCAAAAAGCGCAGGCTCTCCTCTTTGCACCCAGTTTCCGCTCATGACGGCAACGGAAACATCTGCACCCGTCTGCCTTAATGCAGACTTTAAAAGGTACGCGTGGCCATTATGAAAGGGATCGTATTCACTTATGATTCCAAGAGCCCTTAACATTGGCTTTACCCCTTATGACATTCAAAAAACCATCGTTTATCTGAATTCTTCGGTGATTTTTCACCAAAATCAGAAGTAACCTTGATATTGGCGAACCCGATTTCTTTAAGCATTTTGATATATTTTTTTATTTTGTAGGTTCGTTCTTGATGAAGTTCATTATGAACATCATAAGCATTCTTTTTTGAATTATAATCAAAGAAGCTTAAATCATGTTCAATACAATGACGACCAAAATTTCCTTGATAACTACTCCACATAAATGCAGATTTTTCATTTCGAAAATTGTACATATATCCTGGATAAACAATATCAGTCTGATATGGAGTAATCACGTCAAACAAAAAGATGCCTGATTGATCCAAATGATGATAAACAGTTTTAAATGTTGAAAATAAGTCTCTTTTTTTAATTAAATAACAGAGAGAATCATCAAAACATGTAATAGTTGAATACTTAGGAATGCCAGCCATTTTTCTCATATCAGTTTGAATAAAATTAATCTTTACCCCAGCCTTAGAGGAATTTTGTTGGGCAATTGAAAGCATATTCTCAGACAAATCTGCTCCATCAACTAGATAACCAGCCTTGCTGAGCTTGATTGCCAATCGTCCAGTACCGCATGCTAAATCCAATAAAGACCCACTCTTTGCTACCCTTTTTTCAGTATAACTTAACCATCGGTCATACAATCGAGCATCAAAAAGTTCGTCATAAAATTCCGCAAACTGCTGATATATCATGCTTATACCCAAGAATCGATATTAACCATCGGCGCGTCTGACCAAAGCTTTTCAAGATTATAAAAATCACGAGTATCTTTTTGAAAGACGTGAACAATAACGTCACCTAAATCTATCAAAATCCAATTAGCAGAGTCTTTACCTGAGGTTTGATAAACTTTAATATCACTGGCTTCAACCTGATCAGTGATTTCATCGGCAATTGCTTTGACTTGACGATTTGAATTTGCATCACAAATCACAAAATAATCTGCCATCAGAGAAACTTTTCTCATATCCAAAACCACAATATCATTTGCCCGCTTAGAATCAGCGGCTCTAACGACAACTTGTGAAATTTCTTTACTATCCATATAAAATCTCCTTATTCTAATCCCGAACCAGGAACCCAACTGTTATAGGTTAGAATTGTTTGTGGGAAAACTGATTTATTATTCTTTACCAAGTAATCGAGGGTTCGCTTTGTTTGAAACGCAACTGCTTTGGTTAAGTCAGTGTGAGTCAATCTTCTGGCTTCATCAACTCCCTCAAAGTCTCGGGCTGGTTCAATATAGTCTGCCATATAAACAATCTGTTCAAGCTTAGTCATATATTGGTATCCGACAGTGTGATATTTAACAGCATTCAAAATCTCAATATCATTAATTCCTAATTCTTTTTTTACAAAAATCCAACCAACAAAACCATGCCAAACAGCATTTCCATAGTCCAATAACTCTTTATCAAGGTTATAATCTTTAATTGCCTGGATAAAATCTTCTGCCGGTCTTTGCTTAGCATAGTCATGGACAAGTCCGGCAATACTTGCTTTCTCAATGTCAACGCCATTTTCTTCAGCAATATCAACAGCGGTTTGTTCAACTCGTAAAACATGATGAAATCGCTTATCTCTCAAAGCTACATTTAGCTTATTAATTAATTCTTCCCTAGAGTAAGGGACAATATGTTCTTTATAAACTAATTCATCAGTTTTCATATAAATGATTCTCCTTAATATACTTCTCAACAAAATCAGGGACCAAATACTTAATGGCATGCCTTTGATGAATTCTTTGACGAATATTGGAAGAAGAAATTTGAATATACGGAACGTCAACCCAAATAATTGGGTAATTTGATGTCTGAGGAAATCCAGTTCTTCTCACCCCAACAAAGTGGACTAAATTAATGAGCTTATCGATATCATGCCATTTTGGTAGATAAGCTACCATATCCCCACCAATAATGAAATAATAATCGTTTTCTGGATGCTGCTTGGTTAATTTTTCCATTGTGTCAACAGTGTAACTGATTCCGCCGCGGATAATTTCTTCCATTTCAATAAAGAAATGAGGATTATCCCTAATGGATCCGGCAATCATTGTTACTCGATGACGAGCATCAATCGCAAATTTTCTATCAACATGAGGAGGATTGGCATCAGGCATAAATCTAACCTCATCTAAACCTAGCCGGTCAAGAACTTGTTCAGCAATAATTAAATGACCATTATGGATTGGATTGAATGTTCCACCCAGGATACCAACTTTTCTTCTTTTTTTAGTGTTTACTCTTTTGACTTGCGGCAATACTTTCACAGAACTAAAAGTTCGTGCCATCTTATCTAACTCCTAAATATCAAATACCTGCTTAGAAATATTTTGTTTATCTTCATCTTTTGAAGGCTTAAAGAGAACCAGATTCTTACCGATAGTTTGAACTACCAAAATTTGGCCATCGTTTTCGATATAACTCTTTACATCATCGGAATCGAGATCGGCATTTTTTTGAATACTAATCTTAATCAATTCACGATTATCTAATGCCTTATTAATTTCAGTAAGCCACAGTTTGGAAAGACCATTTTTACCAACTGAAAAAACTGGTTTTAATCGGTTTGCCTTTGCACGCAAAAATCTCTTTTGTTTGCCTGTTAATTCTGTCATTCTTTCCTCTTTTCAAAGATCCTAAATCATTGCAGGACGAATCAACACCGCCACGCCTTTTGGAGCCCAAGCAGTGACACTAATGCCATTAGGAACAGTAATCCAACCCAGACCTTCAATGACAATGTCACTTTTTTCTTCAACTTTAAATGTCTGAGAAACTAAACTAGGTATAGAGTTTTTGCTTCCTTCAGAAGGGGGAGTTAATAGATCACCCAGGTGCCTCTCGTAAAAATCATCAGCATTTTCTAACTTGGTCCGATGAATATACAAATTATTTTCCATATAAACGGTAAATCCCTTCTTGGATCTACCATCCCGATAATCTAAACGCCCTAACCCAGCAAAAAACAAAGTCTGTTCTGGGTTGAGTTGGTAAACTCTTGGCTTAATCCTCTTTTGGGGATTAACTAATTTTAACTCTTTACCGGATAAAAAATGAGCCATTTGTTGCGGCTGAATAATTCCTGGGGTATCGACAATTTGCTGACCATCATCAAGTGGAATATCAATTTGGTCCAAAGTGGTACCTGGAAATCTAGATGTGGTTATAAGGTCTTTAATCCCTGAAGATTGCCGGATAATTTGGTTAATTAAGGTTGATTTACCAACATTGGTCACACCGACAACAAAAACGCTGCGACCTTTTCGCAGCTTATCAACTTTAAGAAGTAAATGATCTACTCCGTAATTAGATTTGGCGGAAACTAGTTCAACATCAATTGGCCGAATTCCATTAGCATTTGCCCGTTGTCTCAACCAATCCTTGATTTTATTTTGTTTAATGGCCGACGGCAAAACATCAACCTTATTTCCAACAAGCAAAATTTGATTATCCCCAACAAACCTTTGGAGGCCGGGAATCATACTGCCATTGACATCAAAGATATCAACAACAAAAACAATCAGCGCATCTGTAGTCGAAATATTTGATAGCAGCTTCAAAAAGTCATCATCAGAAAGATTTACCGGCACGATTTCATTATAATGACGAAGTCGAAAACAGCGCTGACAATATACTTCACCCTTAGCTAATCCATTTTTTAATGCTGATTGCGGAGTATAACCAATTTCATCTTTATTTTCCGTTTGTACCTTTGCTCCACAACCGATGCAGCGAACGACGGCGCCATCAACGATAACTTCGTTTGTGCTCATAAAATCCTCCTTATTCATTCCCAGTGTAAGTCATACTTCTTTTCCAAATATTTCCACAACTGGTTTTCAATTACCCGATTAACTCTTGTGTTCCACTTATCAGAACGAACCAATGGTTTAACCAAAATACTTCTGACATGGCAAATATTTGCTGAAAAAATATCGGTTAAAAGTTGATCGCCAACCATTACAGTTGAATCCAAATCAAGAGAAAATCTTTTCTTAGCTTGCTTAATTCCAATGTTCAAAGGTTTCATTGCTCTGGCGATAAAAGGCAAATTATATTCCTTAACGGCCATTTCAATTCGACTATGAGAATTATTCGAAACAACAATAACAGCTATTCCATTCTTTTTTAATTCTGTCAGCCAATTTTCTAGTTTTTTGTTTCCATTACTGGAATCCCAAGGAATTAAAGTATTGTCTAAATCTGTTAAAACATTATTAATATGATTTTCCAAAAGAAACTTAGGCTGGATCGAATAAATATCGGCGATTGACCAAGTCGGCTTAAATAGACCTAACATTTTTGCACCTAGTTTCATTTATCATTTATTTAAAAAAACTTCCACCAATAACTATCCGGTGAAAGTTTTTTAGTGAATAAAATTACTTAAGAGCACTCTTAGCTTGCTCTGTAAGTTCTTTAAATGCATCAGCATCATTTACAGCTAAATCTGCCAGCATTTTGCGGTTCATATCAATATTAGCAAGTTTTAAACCATGCATTAATTGACTGTAACTAATGTCGTTAATTCTTGCAGCTGCGTTAATTCGCGCGATCCAAAGCTTTCTAAAGTTACCTTTGTTGGCACGACGGTCACGGAATGCATAGACCTGTGACTTCATTACTTGGTCTTTAGCAGTCTTAAATAATGTGTGTTTACCACCGCGATAACCTTTAGCTAATTTTAAAACTCTCTTACGACGTGCTCGTGTTACTGTTCCGCCTTTTACTCGTGGCATTTGAAATTCCTCCTACATTTTCTTAATTAAAATATCTTGAAATTTGAATTGGTATAAGTTATTAATTGCTTAACAATTTCTTGTAAGTCTTAATGGTAGTCTTGTTCATCATTCGAGTGCCACGTAATTGACGACGTTGTTTTTTAGTCTTGCCATGGAAGCGGTGACTGGTATAAGCAGACCCACTCTTGATTCCACCATTAGCGGTAATCTTAAAACGTTTTGCAGTTGCACGATTAGTTTTCATTTTAGGCATGTGAATAAAATCCTCCTCAACGAATTTTACGAACTATTTTTTATCTTCTTTAGGTGAAAGCATTAAAAACATGCTTCGCCCTTCCATTTTAGGGTTCTGAGTTACTTCAGCATCTTCGCCCAAAGCTTTTGCCATCTTTTCCAGAACATCTCTACCGATTTCCTTATGAGTAATGGCTCGACCTTTAAAACGAATAGATACCCGAACTTTTTCACCCTTTGCCAAGAACTTCTTTGCATTCTTAAGCTTAGTGTTGAAATCATTAGTTTCGATTGTTGGACTCAACCGAACCTCTTTGACGCTGATGACTTTTTGTTTCTTACGAGATTCTCGGTCTTTCTTTTGCATTTCAAACCGATACTTTCCGTAATCAAGAATCTTTGCAACAGGTGGCTTAGCTTTAGGCGCAACTAAAACAAGATCTAATCCAGCATCATCTGCCAGATGCAATGCCTCAGTTCTACTTTTTACTCCAAGTTGATCCCCATTAGCACCAATTAAACGAACTTCTCTGGCGCGGATTCCGTCATTAACCATCATATCTCTAGCTATGGTTCTTCACCTCCAAATAATTTAACAACAAAGCAGAAAAAGAGACGGACAAAATTGCCCGCCTCAATTGAAGGACTTACCTAAGTAAGTTCAACTCGATATCGTGCCCAGCGAATCCATTTTCACTAAGGCGAGAAGCGGGTGCTTCTGCTTTCATTTCAACTTTAATACTATACCATCTATTACAATGGCCGTCAAACTATTTATTATCTTCTCTTGAATAGGAAGCAATATCTTTTGAAATTTCATCAATAAATTCAGGAACTGACTTCGAAACTGTATCTTTTTGACCATATTTTCGAACTGATAATGAATTATTGTTCAATTCATCATCACCAACAACCAAGGTATATGGAATTTTATGAGTCTGGGCATCACGAATCAAGTAGCCCATCTTCTCAGCTCTTTCATCAACTTCTGAACGAATGTTAAGTGCCCGAAGTTGATCATTAATCTTCTTGGCATAATCACCATGTTTGTCTTGGCTGACAGGAATAATCTTAACTTGATGAGGTGCAAGCCATGTTGGAAAAGCACCTTTGTAAATTTCAGTCAGGTAAGCAACAAATCTTTCCATAGTAGAAACAATTCCTCTATGGATCATAACTGGACGATGTTGTTTGCCATCCTCGCCAATATAATGAAGATCAAATCTTTCAGGAAGCATGAAATCAAGTTGAATAGTCGAAAGGGTTTCTTCATTACCAAGAGCAGTCTTGGTTTGAACATCCAGCTTTGGGCCATAAAATGCAGCTTCACCTTCAGCCTCAGTGTACTTAAGACCAAGTTGATCCATAGCACCCTTGAGCATGCTTTGAGCTCTGTTCCACATTTCGTCATCATCAAAATACTTTTGAGTATTCTTTGGATCACGATAACTTAGACGGAAAGTATAGTCATTAATATCGAAATCATGATAAACGGACATCATTAATTTAAGAATTCGTTGGAATTCATCTTGGATTTGATCAAGAGCAACAAAAGTATGACCATCATTTAAAGTCATTTCACGAACTCGTTGGAGCCCACTTAAAGCTCCGGATTTCTCGTAACGGTGCATCATACCAAGTTCAGCGATCCGTAAAGGAAGCTCACGATATGAACGAATATGACGATTATAAATTTCAATGTGGCTTGGGCAATTCATAGGACGTAGCTCAAGCATTTCCCCATCACCCATATCCATAGGAGGAAACATGTCATCCCGATAATGTGCCCAGTGACCAGAAGTCTTATACATATCCAAGTTGGCTAAAACTGGAGTATAGACATGTTGGTAACCATTAGCAATTTCTCGATCAATGATGTATCTTTCAATGGTTCTTCTGATAGTAGCACCATTTGGCATCCAGTAAGGAAGACCAGCACCAGCTTTAGGATCAACAAAGAACAGATCCAGCTGATTACCAATTACTCTATGATCTCTTTCACGAGCTTCTTGACGTTTCTTTAAGTCTTCGTCAAGATCAGCCTTTTTGAAGAAGGCAGTAGCATATAATCTTTGAAGCATTGGGTTGGAAGATTTACCTTGCCAATAGGCTCCAGCAACTGACAAAAGTTTATAAATTTTGACTTTTCCAGTTGATGGCAAAACAGCACCTTCAACAATGGATTGGAAATCACCAATTTTGTAAAATTTAACCTTGCCATCGACTGATTTTGCCTTGATTAACTCTCTTTGATATGGGTCATCGCCGACAAGTTTTTCAGCATCAGCGTCAGATAATTCTTCAACTGAAATTGGCAGATCTTTTTTGATAATCCCTGCCATTGTCTTGGAAAGACTGTCTAATTGATCAACACTAATTTGTTCTTCAGGTTTATCGGTGTCAACAAAGAAACCATCTTCATCGGCTTCACTTTCACCAAAGTGAATATTCTTAAAATCAGAAACAATTGCCATCTTCAAAATTTCAGCAGCTGTCTGACGCAAAACATTTAAACCATCTTTGCTGTCTGACGTAACAATTTCGATTTTTCCGCCTTTATGTAAAGGCTCAGTATAATTAACTAGCTTGTCGTCGATCTTGCCGGCAACAGCCTTTTTTGCCAAGCTGATAGCAATAGACTTAGCAATGTCTTGAGAAGTTACGCCATCATCAAACTGCTTAACACTACCATCTGGAAATTCAAATGAAAGTTGTGACATTATATACACTCCTTATATTTTTGGGAGAACCTAACAAAAAATCCCTGACACGATTACTCGCATCAGGGACGTATTTAGCGCGGTTCCACCCATTTACTTTATCTAAATACAAACATAAATAAAGCTCTCAGTGGCTGCTAACGGAAACCTTCCGGGAAAGCATTATCCGCATTCCAGTTTCGAAAAGTGGTAGCAATAGAATTTAAAACAAATGACCTTCCAGTCAAGGATCATTTTCCCTGGGAATAAAGACTATCGTCATGTCTCTTCGATTCAATGGTTTGAGTATAAGATTAATCCTCAGGGTTGTCAAATCAAATTTTAATTTTGCTGACGACGATTATTTCCACGCATTTCTACTTCTTTTGACAGAAAACGAATTCTTTGCATAAGCCGCATTGCTTTTAAGGGTTCATTATCGCCATATTGATTTGTTTTTAAATGTTCTTCTTCCAGTTGTTTCATAGAAAAATTTGAACTAAAAAAAGTTGGTAACTGTTGTTGCATTCTGTATTCCAAAATAACTCCAAGCACTTCATCTCTAACCCATGAAGACATAGCATCGGCCCCAACATCATCAATCATCAAAACTGGAGACTTCTTAATCAGATCGATTTTATCCGT
>DIDF01000099.1:0-58178 GCA_002418005.1 Lactobacillaceae bacterium UBA5807 | reverse complement strand
CAGCAGTCATATCAGTAATGAACTTCAAGGATTCAGAAAGCGCATTAAATCGTTCTTGAGTATTATCGAAATTGTCAATTGAGGCATTTCGAATGTCTTTAGGCATAGCGATAGTGGTAACTCTTTTACTAAGAGCGCTTTCCTTTTGTTTGGCAATTACCTCCGGGCTGGCAGTATAAGTGACATCAATTAAATGATCACTTACGACTAGTTTTGGCAAATACCCTGGAGCAAAAGAGGCTTGATGAGATTTTAATTTCTCAGAGACACTGTGAAATTCATACAGCTTAGCAATTGACTTTTCAAGAGCATCTTCTTCTAACTCGTTTTGATGCTGTTTTAAAAAATCAATAATTTGCGGGTCACTTTGAACTGCTTTAACAATTTTATTAAAACTATCCTGTAAATTATGTTGCTGCATTAGTTTTTTCATTGAATCTGAAACATTCTCCACAAAAACTCACCTACTCCTGCTTTTTTAATTTATTTAGCTGCTCTTTTAACCGAGCCTTTTGTTTATCGGTCAACTCATTATTTGAATCATTTGAAGAGTTTTGAGGCTGTTTAGCCCAGTCCGGCAATGATTCATTTATACTGTTTCGATTATAGTGATGAACTGATGTTTTAATTTGTTTTAATTTTTTTCCATCTTTTCTTGCCTGAATCACTTTTATTGCACTCGTTGCATCAGAAACACCTTTTTGAGCCCAATCGTTAGCGATAGTATCGGCAAGATTCTTCTTGATAGTAGAATTATCTTCGTCAATTAGCAAATGATAAACCAAAATATTTAAAACATCGTTTGGAAAAATTCCTTTCGAAACCAATTCATCCAAAATCCTTTGTTCCCCACTTGTCGCAAAACCATGTTTTTGTTTTTTGATTTGTTGAAGAAAAATTGCCGGAGCTGTTTTTTTTGCAATTGAAATCAATTGCTTAGTCGCAGGACTAAAGTCTTGTAATGGATCATTTTTTGAAGAATCATTTTTTTTCAAACTACGTGTACCAGCCTGATTAGAAATTGTGCCATAACTTTTTAAGATGATGTTTTTCAGTCGATTTGGGTTTAATTGATCAGTACTCAAATCCGTAGCCTTTTTAATAAAATCGGCCATTTCTAATTCATTAATTCCATAAATCAAATGTTCGGAAATAACCACGTTAAAAGCTGCTTTAACCGATGCCTCATCCACGAATGAAGAATCTAAGATGTTAAGTAACAGTTTAAAATCAAAATCATTGGAGCTTTCCGGAATTTTGAGAGGCTTTTTTGCCAAATCCGAAGCAAGCTTTTTAGATTCAGTAACAGCCTTTGAACGTTGATCAATCAATTCCTTTGAAACTTTAAATTCATCAAGAAAACTGGCCGAAACGTCTTTGAGATTCTCAATTTCAGGTAACGGAGAAATCAGTCGGTTTACGATTTGAGAATAAATTTGGTCGCCAACTTTATTTAACAATAATGTCGCGAGAATATCGGTGTTAAAAAATTGATCCGCGGTTAAAGGAAGATGCAGCACTTCTATAAACAAATCAGCTTTTTGGGATGAAACCTTAGTGGAAATCAAATTCAATCCCTCAAGTTTTCTTCGGATCTGGACAAAATAATCAATACTGATATCCATCAAACTTTGAACCTCATAAAGTTTGTGGAGACTCATTTGGTTGTGATCCTTTAAGCTCATCGACCAAAACAGATTATACAATTCCACTGCATGAACACCAATAATTGGTTGATATAAATTTGTTAAAACAACCTGATCAATATTCAAGCTCAGTGCGGAATTTAAAATTGTGAATTTTGAATCTGCACTGGGTTTATTAAGTGAAGAAACCATTACTTATCACTCGTCTTTTTCTTGCTATCTCTTTTTTTATCTTTTTCCATTAAATCTTTTAACTCCTTATAAAAAACAGACATATCTTTAAACTGCCGGTAAACACTGGCAAATCTAATATAAGCAATTTCATCAACATCGGCTAATTCATCCATGACTTCCTCACCAATTTGCTGACTGGTGACTTCATTTTCACCGGTGGATCTAAGCTTATTTTCGACCCTGCCTACCAAACTAGTGATTTGGTCCATTGATACCGGCCGTTTTTCGGCAGAACGAACAATCCCTTTAATTAACTTTTCGCGATTAAATTCTTCTCGATTACCGTTCTTTTTAATTACCAACAATGGGGTAACTTCGACTCTTTCAAAAGTCGTAAAACGAAAACCGCAATGTTCACATTCTCTTCGTCTTCTGATTACTCGGCCATCGTCGGTTGGCCGACTATCGACAACTTTAGACCCATTGTAACCACAATGAGGGCATCGCATACTTTCACACTCCTAATTTAATTCTTCTTTTAACCAATCTTTAACTTGACCTTCTGTGTTTTGCAAATTTCTTGAATTATAAATAATAAAATCAGCCAACTGGCACTTAACTTGAATGGGCCACTGGCTGTTAATCCTTTTTGAAGCATCACTAACAGTTAAATGATTTCTTTTGATCAATCTAGCCATCTGAACAACAGGATCACAGTAAACAACTATTATTTCATCCACAATATCATTAAAACCATTTTCAAACAACGTTGGAGCATCAAACACGACTAGATTTTCAGTCTGATGTTTTTTCAGTTGATTAAAAAATTCATCCCTAATAAAAGGATTAATCGCTCTAACTAATTTCTTCATAGAAAGCTTGTTTGCAAAAACCTTAGCTGCAAAGTCCTGGCGATTTAATTCACCATTTGCATCCAAAATTTGATTGCCAAACTCACTTACAATCGCTTGAAGACCTTTTTGTCCAGGCTGTTCTACCTGATGGGTAATCTGATCAGCGTCAATAACATAAATACCGCTTTGTTTCAAAAAATTACTAACGGCGGATTTTCCCGTCGCAATTCCACCAGTGAGACCAATAATTTTAACCATTAATCGTGCACCACCTGACATTTAGAACAAAAATGGGTACCTCTTTGCGCTAACTTAATTTTTTTAATTGTTGTCCCACACCGCGGACAAGGTTGCCCTTCACGTCCGTAAACATTTAATTGATTTTGAAAACTTCCAGCTTCGCCGTAAGCATTAGAGTAAGAGTGAACAGTAGTCCCATGGCCAGCAATTGCCATTTTGATTTCTTTAATAATATTTTCTCTTAAAATAGCAATCTCTTGATCTGTAACTTTGTTGACAGGCTGCTCTGGATGGATTTTGCTCATCCATAAAACCTCATCAGCGTATATATTGCCCAAACCAGCAATTTTACTTTGATCCAGAAGAAACGGCTTAATTGCCTTTTTGCTTTTTGAAAAAATATTTTTCATATAATCAAATTTTAAATCGGCTTCGGTCGGTTCAGGACCAATTGTTTTCAAACCAGCAACAGTATTTTCCGTTCCGGTTGGAACTAGATTCATTCGGCCAAATTTTCTGGTGTCATTATACCTGAGCTGTCTGCCATCTGCCAAATGAAACACAATATGAGTATGTTTACCTAAAGGAGCTCCTTCGGGTTCAACATCATATTTACCTTCCATTCTCAAATGCGAAACCAGTGTCAAATTGTGATCCAATCTTATGAGCAAATATTTTCCGCGCCGGTCAATTTTTTCGATTTTCTTCCCCGCTAAATTTTTTTCAAAATGGGTAGGAGTTAAATTAATCATTTTAGGATATAAGACATCCACCGAATTGATCTTTGCCCCACTCACTAATTGGGTTAGTCCTCTTCTAACGGTTTCAACTTCAGGTAGTTCTGGCATCTTTAATTCTCCAATCTAACACTTTTGCAAATTATTTAGCGTCATACCACGTTTTTCCCCAGTGGCTTTCAACTTTTAACGGAACTTTGAGCTTAATGGCAGAATCCATCGTCTTGGGAATAAGTTTTTTGACAGTGTCTAACTCATCTGCAGGAACTTCAAAAATTAACTCATCATGAATTTGAAGTAACATAGTTGTTCTTAAATTCTTAATTGCTGCTTCCATATTGATCATCGCAATTTTGATGATATCCGCAGCACTTCCTTGAATTGGCGTGTTCATCGCGGTTCTTTCGGCAAATGAACGTAAATTATAACTCTTGGAATTAATATCAGGAAGATACCTCCGTCGATGAGTGATTGTTTCAACATAGCCCTTTTGCCGCGCAGATTTAACAATATCTTCAGTATATTTTTTTACCCCCGGATATTCATGAAAATATTTCTGAATAAATTGATGAGCCTGACTTCTTGAAATGCCTGTGTTTTGAGAAAGTCCGTAATCAGATATTCCGTACACAATGCCAAAATTAACTGCCTTTGCTTGTCTTCGCAAATTTGGTGTTACTTCGGCATTTGACTTCAAACCGAATATTCGTCGAGCTGTCGTGGCATGAATATCCTCGTCTTCTTTAAAAGCCTCTTGCATATTTTTATCTCCAGTTATAGAGGCTAAAACTCGCAGTTCGATTTGAGAATAATCGGAAGAAAAAATATACCAGCCATCATGGCTTGGAATAAACGCTTTTCTTATCTGTTTACCTTCTTCTGTTCTAATTGGAATATTTTGAAGGTTAGGGTCGACAGAAGACAATCTTCCCGTCTGAGTTAATGTCTGTAAATATCTGGTATGAGCTTTGGAATCACTTTGAATAACTTTTAAAAGCCCTTCAATATAGGTGGAAATAAGTTTGGCAATCTGACGATAATCCAAGACATTTTGAACAATTGGCGATTCTGGAGCAAGCTTTTCCAAAACATCAACTGAAGTTGAGTAACCAGTTTTGGTTTTTTTGAGAACTGGTAAGTGCATTTTATCAAACAAAATATGGCCTAATTGTTTTGGTGAGCCAATATTAAATTCTTCGCCGGCCTTTTGGTAAATGGCTTGTTCAATTTCACTGAGTCGTTCTTTCATTTTACTGCCCATTTCGACCAAAGTTTGGGAATTTACCTTGATTCCGGCAATTTCCATATGAGCCAAAACAAAAGCTATTTTTATTTCAATATTCCAGTACAAATCGGATTGATTATGTTCATCCAGTTGTTTAAACATCCCATCATGAAGATCATCAATAGCTTTAACTTTATGAACCAAATGCTCCAAGAAAGAAGGCTCATCTACCGGGATTTCACGTTTAGCGCCTTTACCATATACTTCTTCATCAGTTTTAATGTTTTGAAAGCCATGGAGATGCGCAACAGTGCCAACATCGTTACTATTATTAGAAGTATTAAGCAGGTATGAAACTAAAAGCATATCAAAATCTACATCATTTAGTTCAATTCCAAGACGATGCAGCCCGACATAGATTCGTTTGGCGTCAAAAACATTTTTCTTAATCGATTCACTGCTCAAAATGCCTTTTAACTCGGGCGTTTTTAATAACGAAATATCATTGGATGCATACCAAGAATCTCCCTGGCCAATAGCAAATCCTAGTAATGGAGTTATATGATAGTTTTCCCCCTGCATCTCAAGTTGAAATGAAACCTCGGATTTGAATTTATCTAATTGATTCAAATTATTTTGAGTTAATTCTGTATAAGCAATGTTAGTTGTTGCTTTTTGGGGCTCAGGTTGAGAACTTAGTTTGGTCAAAAAAGATTTAAAACCCATTTGCTCATAAAACTCAGTTAATTTTTCTACATCAGGGCCTTGGTATTTAATATCATCAAGCGAAACTTTGATTGGCGCATCCCGATCAATTGTGGCTAAAGTTCTGGCTTGCATTGCCTGATCTTTATCATTTTCCAAATGCTCTTTTAACTTTTTGCCACTTACTTGATCAATATTTTTATAAAGATTGTCGATACTGCCAAATTGTTGAATTAATTTTACCGCCGTTTTTGGGCCGACTTTTTCAACTCCGGGATAATTATCAGAATTATCACCACGAAGCCCCTTTATCTCAATTATTTGAGAAGGCTTAACTCCTAGCTTATCTTCTACATGTTTAGGAGTATATTCTTCTAAGTCTGTAACTCCTTTTTTAGAAATCTGGACAGTTGTTTTATCAGAAGTTAATTGAGTCAAATCACGATCACCGGTTACAATAACTGTCTCATAATTGCCGCTCTTTTCAGCTTTATTTGCGAGAGTGCCAATGATGTCATCAGCTTCATAATTCTCAAGCTGATAGCTCTTAATTCCTCTAGCAGAAAGAAGCTTTTGAATAAACGGAAACTGCTCTGAAAGCTCAACTGGAGTCTTAGCTCGTTGGCCTTTGTATTCAGCAAACATTTTCGTTCTAAAAGTCACCTTCCCGGCATCAAAGGCAACAAGAATGTCGGTTGGCTTCACAGTCTCCAAAACTTTATCTAACATCAAATTGAAGCCATAAATGGCACTGGTATGCAACCCCTCAGAATTAGTAAATCGATCCATTGAAGTATACAACGCATAAAATGCTTTAAAAGCAATGCTATTTCCATCAATTAATAAAAGTTTTTTAGCCATTAATTTCTCCTTAATAAAACGAAATTATCACTCTTTAATTTTAACACTGAAAAACCATTGAAAAAATTGCCAAATATAAAAGAGCCAGAATCACTTGAAGCAATTCTAGCTCTCATTAAAATATTTACTAATTAATTTCTATTTGAACCACCAAATAATTGAAGCAGTTGTAAAAACAAATTGACAAAATCAAGATATAACTGCAAAGCTCCAAAAATAGCAAGTCCCGATGTAGAAATACTATCACTATACTGGTTATAAGTGGTTTTCATTCTTTGTGTGTCCCAAGCAGTTAACAAAGTAAAGATGATTACAGCAGCAAAGGAAAGAAACATTGTAATTGCCGAACTGTGAAGAAACCAGTTTATCACCATAGCTATTAACAAACCAATTAAAGCAGCCATAGCTTGAGTACCCATCTTATCAAGATTTTTCCTTGTAACTAGGCCAAAAATAGACATTGAAACGAAAACTGCAGCAGCTGAAACAAAAGCCGCAAAAATTTGAGCACCAGTATATCTCATTCCAAGAGTGGAAAACATTACTCCACTTAAAATTGAATAAATCAATAACATCGCGCCTGCCAATGTTGGTCGTTTAAGCGACTGAACCGAAACTACAAATGGAATAACAAACCACAGGATCATTGAACCCCAAAGAATGGCTGGGCTTTTAGCCATCGAAATTAAAAGTTGGCCCTGATTAGCAGTCGCTAATAAGTAAGCTGTTGCAGCAGAAACCAAAATCGCAATTCCCATCCACCCATACATTTTTGTTAAAAAAGTATTTAATCCATATGAGTTGTTAACAACTTTACGTTCATTAGGATAATTGTCCAATTATACCGCTCCTTTTAATTCATTTTCAAATAATTCTAACAGACAAAAGCCATTAATCAAACAGGTTAGCTCAATTAATGACATATTTGTAAAAACTTAAGTATTAATTTACTTTGTTGCTTAGATGGCTGAGCAATTCTTCGTATGAGTGCTCATATTTCTGAATATCTCCGGCACCCATAAAGATAATAACATCATTGTCATAATCTAAAAGAGGCGACATATTATCAACAGTCAAGATTTCTCCACCATTATTAAGCCTCTTGGCAAGGTCAGCACTAGAAACGTTACCAGAGCTTTCTCGAGGAGAACTATAAATCTGGGTTAAAAATACATGATCAGCCAAGTTTAAACTCTTAACAAAGCCCCCCATCAAAGCAATTGTCCTACTAAAAGTATGAGGTTGAAACACAACAACAATCTTTTTAGTGGGGTACTCTTGTCTGGCGGCATCCAAAGTAGCTTTGATCTCAGAAGGATGATGAGCATAATCATCAATGATTGTCATGTTACCAATCTTTCTTTGTGAGAAACGTCTTTTTACCCCTTTAAAGGTAATTAATTCACGACGGATCTCTTTGAGATCAACTTTTTCAAAATAAGAAACTGCAATAACAGCAAGTGAGTTAAGGATACTATGTTCACCAAACAGTGGAATACTAAAGTTACCTAAATCTTTGCCCTTAAATACAACATCATAACTTGAGCCACTGGTAGTTCGCTTAATGTTAGTGGCCCGAAAATCATCATTTTCGCCAGTTCCATAATAATAAATCGGAACTTTAGCTTTTAACTCTCTTAATCTTTTATCATCGCCCCAGGCAAAAATCCCCTTTGAGGTTTGATTTGCAAATGTTTGAAAAGCTGATTGAACATCATCAATGTCTTTATAATAATCAGGATGATCGAAATCAATATTAGTCATGATTGTATAATCAGGTTTTGTTGCTAGGAAATGGCGGCGATACTCGTCGGCTTCATAAACAAAGAAACGGGCATCAGGAACGCCCTTACCAGTTCCGTCACCAATTAAATAATCAGTCGGTGCAATATGACTCAATACGTGAGAAAGTAATCCAGTTGTACTTGTCTTCCCGTGGGCACCACAAACACCGATACTGGTTTTACCAACAATTATTTTGCCTAAAAATTCATGATAGCGATAAACTTTCAGGCCCATTTCTCGAGCTTTTTTAATTTCAGGATGATCATCAGTAAAGGAGTTACCAGCGATTACTGTTAAACCTTCATGAATGTTTGCAGGATCAAAAGGCAAAATCTTTATTCCTGCCTTTTCAAGCCCTCGTTGGGTAAAGGTGTGTTGTGTAATATCTGAGCCTTGGACTTTCAGGCCTCGATCATGCAAGATTAAGGCCATTGCTGCCATACCTGTTCCTTTGATTCCAACAAAGTGATACGTAGTATCGTTATCCATTTTATCAACCTATCTCTCTTCTAATGTTTTAAATTAAAATTTGGTGAATCATTTCTTCTCACGATAAAGTACCTTGCGAGGTGAGGAACCATTTGCTTTTGAAATAAAATGATTTGCCTCAAGATAAGAAATAATCCCAGTAGCTCTATTATAACCGATAGAAAAAACCCTTTGAAGCTTAGAAACAGAAATTGTATTTTCTTTAGAAATAAACTCCAAAATTCTAGGAATTAGTTCGTCTTTAGTAGCTTTATCCGGATTTTCAACGGAATCTTTGTTTTTAGCTTCAAAATATGAAATTGGTTTAGCCAAAGATTGTTCTGAATCAACAATTTTTTCAAGTGATTGTCCCAGTCCGCGATGATTTTTATTCGATGCTCTATTCTTAATAGCTTGTGATTCTTTATTTTCAAATAAATTCTGTTGGAAATCAGAATGATTTGAATTAGGACCACTGTCTTTAGAAGTCGAATTATTTGCTAAAATAATCAAATCAGAATCAGAAATTTTGAGTTGACTTTTTAAATTATTATAAAATTTAATTTCCCTTTGTCGGATACTTTGAGCTTTGCGAACGCCGTTCTTGACTTTTTGCCTAGCATTATCCTCAGCAACAAACTTCTGAATTTCTCTAACAAAAGGGCTGGTTGATCGATTCATTGATCTAGTTACGCCCTTGCTTTTATCACTGGAATCATTTGAAATTTTTTTTGGGTTTTCAGATAATCTTGAAGATAAATATGTAGTATGAAAGCTTTTTGAAGAACCTTCACTATTTTTTGATGCATTTTGTTTGGTAATATTTAGTTTTGAAACAAAATGCTTAGAATCTTTTGCCAATTTCTTATTTCCATTTTGTTTAAAAAAAGCCGGGCCATCATACTTATCCATTAATTATCACCAACTCTTTATTCAAAGATACTTTGAGCTTTTTTAAAATCAAAAGGCTCACCCACAACATAATCATCTGGTAGAATCAACGCTCCTGGAACTTGAGGAGCATTTGGAAGGTGAAGCTCTCTTCCAGAACAAATCATGCCCTGACTTTGCACACCGCGAAGTTCTCCTGGCCAAATTATCTGCCCATTTGGCATAAAAGCCCCCGCCTTCGCAACAACCACCTTAATATTTTCCTTCATATTAGGCGAGCCACTTACTATTTGGAGAACTTTACCACCATCCACCAAAGTAGAAGTGACCTTGAGATGATTTGATCTTGGGTGATCTTTAACAGTTTTCACATAACCAACTATAAACCGCGGCTTTTTATCAAAAACAATATCACCCTTAAAGCCATTGTTATTTAAATAGTCATTAAGAGTCGAAACTTGTGCCTTTGAAAGTAAAACTCTGCCGTTTTGACTGGCTATTTCCGGCAATATTTCACTCACTTTTAAGAAATTATAACCGGTAGTCTTACTTGAAACTGGATCAAAAATCCTAGCAACATTATTTTGAATATCTACTTTTTGATTTTTTACATTTGCAGCCAAAACAAGCACCAATGTATCACCGGTGCTTGTTGGATTATAACTTGCAATTAACATGATTTAACCCTTTCAAATGAATTATTTTACTGAGTCTGTGCTTAAAGAATTAATGAAATCTTCAACCTCTTTTTTTGTTTTTCGATCTTTACTTACAAACCGGCCAATTTCTTTGCCACCATCGTACGCAACAAAACTTGGAATTCCCAAAACATCCATTTGTTGAGCAAGATCAATGTTTTCATCACGATCAACTTTTACAAATGTGTAATTTGAATATTCTTTTTCTATTTCTGGCATAGAAGGTTTTATGAAACGGCAATCTGGACACCAATCAGCCTGAAAAAACAGAATGTATTTTCCTTCCTGCAATTTGTTTTCAAGTGATGAAAGATTCATTTTTGGTAAAATTTCCATTTATACTTCCTCCTAAATCATTGAACTGAATCCTAAAATATACTTTTTAAAGGATAAAATATTTCTCTTAAAAATTATAACAAATAAACCAGATAAAAAGTCCAAACAAGCTTAGTTAATCTTATACTTTAAAAACATTTGACGGTCAACCAAAAAGTTTTAAAGCCTAAATGAATTTAAAGGAAATTACTTTGAACTTTTAAAATCGGCGATTAATTTATAGATTGGTCCTTTTGGACTAAATTTTTCTTCGTATTCAGTTTGAACATTAGTAATATTTGCTGGTGAATTGTGCAAATCTAAGCAAATAAATTCAAAATTCATTCCAACATTATTGAAGGTTAATAAAGTATATTCAAATAACCCACGATTATCAGTTTTAAATTCAATCGTCCCATCTTCACTGAGCACATGTTTATATATTTTTAAAAATAAGGGAGATGTTAGTCGACGTTTAGCATGTTTCCTTTTTGGCCAGGGATCGGAAAAATTTAAAAAGATCCGGTGAACTTCATCTTTTTCAAAAATCTCATCGAGATTTGCCCCATTTGTTAACAAAAATTGGAGGTTCGGCAACGGAGTTTTCATGAATCTTCGTAACGCGGTGGCAATAACAGAAGTTTGAATCTCTATCCCAATAAAATTCAGCTCAGGATGACGTTTAGCCATTTCAATGATGAATTTACCCTTTCCGGTGCCCACTTCGACATTTAATGGCTGTGGTTTTTCAAATCTTTGCTGCCAGTTTCCCAGCAGCCCATGATAATCAGTAACAATGTATTGCAGATGATTGTTTATATATCCAGCCGCCCACGGCTTTTTTCGAACACGCATTTAATTTCCCTCTCTAAACCCATTTCTCAATAAATGATTCAAGTCAAAGAATAACCTCTAAATTAATTTACCTATTCATGATTCCCTTGCTTATCCTGCGAGGAAGATAAACAAACGTAAACAGCCAAATCTCAGCAGTTTCAACAATAATTATTGCCGCAATTGTTGCAGGGTTATTGTAGTTAACGAAAATTATCGTAATGGCAAAAAGAATTCCAGTAATCGTTAAAAACCATAAAATTATCCGTTGAAAATTTTTCATTTGAAATTTTCCAGTAATCGGATAAATATGAATAAACACATTATCCGAAAAATGAAAGTAAAATGGCAGTAGCTGAAAGCCAATCAAATAAATAAATAAAGCTGCCAAAAAAACTGGCATTACTAATCCTTTAATAAAAATCAAAAATAAAACTCCTAAGACAGTCAAACGAACAAAAAGCCCGCTCATTTCATTATCTCTGAGAATTCCATGGGAATAAAGGTAAAGATAAGTATTTTCCGGAATTAACTTAGTTCGTTGTAAAATAACGTCCAAATACTTTCTTCGCTTGACGGTTCCTTGCAGTGACGGAACATCAGTGAATAAGTTAAAGAATGAGTAGACACTGTGCATTCTGCTGTTCTCGTCAGAAATTGCCAAACGCCAGTTGACCACTAAGCCCGAGAGATTACCAATAAGCAACTTGATAATGATGAAATAGATCACAGAAAAGATCATCGCAACCAGGTAATTTAAATAAACTCCCAGTATAACAATGATCGCTGGAATTATGAAACGAAAAATCAATCTATTGGCAAATATTTCATATTTGAGCCGATATTTCCTAGCCAAATCCAATTCTAGCCAAGCAAGTTTCAACACAATCATAGTAATTAACATGAAGAAAATTTCACTAGTGTCTAAATGGCTGGTCCTTTGGACAAAAGGAATCAAAATAAACCAAATTAAAACCTGAACACTAAGCCCTAAAATACAACTATAACGAAATGAGCTACGGAAATATTGAACCATTTCTGATTCTTTTGGCAATAAAAATACATAATCTGGGTCTTCTAATAGAGTAGCTAATCGTCCTAACTGAAGGGTAACTATCATCACAATGGCCGTAACTATTGGAGCCCACCAAATGCCAATGGATAACTTTCGTAAACCAATCGAATAATAGTACCCTAATCCGCCAATTAAGAAGAGCAACGCTAATACAAAATAATCATTAAAAACTAAGCGCAAATATCTTATCATTTCTGTTAAATGACTTGATAAGCGTTTGCTAAAAACCTTACTCATTATTTTTCGCCTGCCCGGGTTTCTTCATTTGATTTGTCCTGTTTAGCTAAATCGAGATAAATGTCATTTAAAGAATTTCCTGCTGAAGGGAATTGTTTTCGTAAATCTGCCAAAGTAGCTTCCGTTCTAACAACTCCGTCATGGACAAGGACAAATCGATCACAGTATCTTTGAGCTGTGTCCAAGACATGAGTTGACATTAAAATACTAGCCCCTTTTTCTTTTCTTTCAGCAATCAAAGATAGTAGGTCATTTACGGCTAATGGATCAAGTCCAAGAAATGGCTCATCAATAATAAACAGGTTGGCATCCGTTAAAAAAGCACAAGTGATCATGACTTTTTGTCTCATGCCTTTAGAAAAGTTATCGGGAAACCAATCCAATTTATTTTCTAGTCGAAACATTTTTAAAAGACGGTTTGCCCTCTTCCAAGATTCCTCTTTGTTTAAGTTATAAGCCATCATGGTCATTTCAAGGTGCTCTTTTAAAGTGAGTTCTTTATATACAATTGGTGACTCAGGAATATAGGCAATTTGCTGTTTATAGGACTTTACGTCATCATTAATTGTCATACCGTTAATTTTGATAGTTCCACTAAATGGCGTTAATAACCCAATTATATGATTTATGGTTGTGGATTTTCCAGCGCCATTTAGCCCAATCAAACCAACTAATTCACCATCCTTAACGTTAAAAGAAATATTTTTTAAAACAGGAATTTGTGAATACCCACCAACTAAATTGGTTACTTCTAAAGCCATTTTCTCACTCCATATTCCTTTTTAATTCATTTAAAATTTTACTAGGAAAGATTATACCATACTGCCTTTTTCTTTGAGCTAGTCTAAGCAAGTATTAATGTTATAATTATGTCAATAATAATTGAAGGAAGGCTAATCAAGTGAAAGATTGTATATTTTGCAAAATTGTTCGTGGTGAAATTCCAAGTTACACCGTTTATGAAGATGATGTGGTTAAAGCCTTTTTGGATATTTCTCAAGGAACCCCTGGCCATACATTACTAATTCCTAAAAAACATATTGCTAATATTTTTGATTACGATGAAGAACTCGCAAGCGAAGTATTTGCTAGAATTCCAAAAGTAGCTAGGGCAATTAAAAATTCAAATCCCGCAATTAAGGGAATGAACATTGTTAACAACAATGGCCAAATTGCTTATCAGTCAGTTTTCCATTCCCATTTCCATCTGGTTCCCCGTTATACTTCACATGATGATTTTGGAATGACATTTAAAGATAACTCAAATAAATACACTCCCGAAAAATTAAAAGAAATTCAACAGTCAATAATCGACAACATGGGAGATTAATTTATGAAGCATTCCATAAAAATAATTTTAGGTATTGGGACATTATTCGGAGTATATCTATATTCCAAAAATCAAACACCAAAAGAATTTTTAAACCAGATTCAAAACCAGTACAAATTAACAAAAAACAATTTAAGAATCTTTAATCGATCACTCAACGAAACTAAGCAATCATGGGGAAAATTTAAAGGTCAACTTCCCAAGGTTAATAAAGCAATAAACGATTCGACCAAGAACTTAGATGAAACAATGTTTCAAATTGAACCACGAGTCGAAGAGATAAATAAATACTTTCAAAAGATTAACCGAAATAATTAACAATTCCTAAAAATGTTTGGATTAACTATAAAGCTATGATTTAAAGGACCGTACATGTCCTTTAAACCATAGCTTTTAATTTTTAGGGTTAAAAAATCTTCTGTTATCTAGCCCAAAAATTTTATCACTAAAACTTCCCTTTGGAGTTTTCTTTAAAGCCGTCTGAATCATCATAATTGTCGCATCAAGTTCATCAAGATGATGCAGAATTTCTGCTTCCAATAATTTGGGTCTTTCAGGGGATCCATATTCAAGCAACCCGTGATGTGAAAGTACCATATGTCTCAACAAAATCAAATCCACATTATTTTGATCAATTCCAAGATTGTCTGCAGCCTCTGCAATTTCAGCATCCATAATACTCAAATGGCCCAAAAGATTTCCAGCCAAGGTGTAAGTAGTTGCCACCGGCCCAGATAATTCAGTTGTTTTCCCCAAATCATGGAGGATAGCCCCTGCATAAAGTAATGGCGCATTAATTCCTGGGTATTGATTAACTACTGAATGAGCTAATCTCAGTATTGAAATTGTATGAAATGCAAGGCCACCTTCAAAATTATGATGATTTGACTTTGCTGCAGGAAAGCTAAAAAAATCATCGCTATGTTTAGTAATCAGAGCCCTCACTATGCGATTATAGGTAGCGTTGGTAATTTCGAAAATTGTTTGATTGATTTGCTCAACCATTTCATTTTTGGTCATTGGGGCATGCTTAACAAACGTAGCAGGATCACTAGGTTCACTCCCTTGAGGTAGCCGGATACTTAATATTTTTACTTGAGGCGAATCTTTATAAGTTTCTCTTTTACCTTTAAGTAGGACAACTTTACCGGCTTGAAAATCATTAACTGCCTGATTAGAAGCGTCCCAATACATCCCAGGAATTTCTCCAGTTTGATCCTGAAAAATAAAAGAAATAAATTGTTTTCCGTTTTTGGCAACTCTTTTTTGAGCTTGCTTAATCAGTACAAAAGTCTCAAATTGGTCATCGTTTTCTAATTCAGATATTTTTTTACTTACCATAAAGTTCCTCCAGTTCAAAATATGTTTAAAATCAACTCTTTATAATTTAAGAAGATTATCCTCAGAGACTTTGCGATCTAAATTTGCTGTGAAATAAATTACCTGAGTCTTTTCACTTATTTTGTTCAACAATTCAAACGCTGCGGCTCTTCTTTGTTCATCAAAATTAACAAAACCATCATCAATTATTATTGGTAAACGATATTCAGAACTGAACCCAACAGTCATTGAAAAAATCAACGACAAATACAACTGCTCCAATGTTCCTTTAGAAAGTTCATTGATTTGAAAAGATTCTCCGTCAGATCGGACCACTTTAATTCTTTCATCAAATTCAATATCTTTATAGGCACTTTTAGTTAAAGTCTGAAAGTACTTATTTGCAAGGCTTAAAATTTTAGGGAGCCGACCCTTAGAGGCAATATTCAATGCGTTATCAATCCACTGCGAGGAAAGGCTTAAAGCCGCATACTCTTGAACGTAACTCAATATCAAACTCTCTTGATCCGCAAGTTGCTGTTTTAATTGCGAATATTCACCATTCTTAACCAAGTCATCAATTTGGACTTCAATCGTGGAAACCCGTTTAGATAATTCAGTAATCTGATTTTGAGAATCATTGAAAAGCGTCTGATCATGATTTATCTCAGATTTGATTTTTTCAAGATCTTGATTGGCAACATCCTTAAAGCCTTGATCAATCAACTCAGATTTTAAATTCTTAGCTTGCAAAACGTCTTGTTTAATTTTAGCTTGTTGATTAAATCTTTCATTGAATTCTTGTTCATTAGTAAGCCCTCTAGAAGTCAAAAAGTTTTGGTATTGCGCTAAAGCTTTTAATTCTGAAACTTTAGCATCTTCGAAGCTTTTTTTAAATTCATCAACATTTTGGGAATCCATTTGGGATTTAGATTCTGCTTGCTTCCAAGAACTAACTTGGTTTGAGATTAACTCAAACATCTGAGAATAAGTTAAATCTGAACCAAAATCTAAATAATTATTTGAAAATTGCCATTTCCCAATGAAGGAATCTAATGTTTCCTTACTAATATTTTCTTGGTTCTCAGCATTTTTAAAATCATTTTGCTTTTGAGTTAACTGCTTGAGCTGAGACTGAACATATAACCAATTTTCTGGAGGAATACCGCTTAATTTGCCCGTCTTTTGAATCGCATCAATCTTTTGTCTGACAACTTCCAAAGAAAAAGTTGGATCTAAATTTATTGTCTTTGCCGATGCATTCTTTTGTTGGGAATTAGAGTTAGAAATAGGCTTTTGAATATTCCTAAAGGTTCCTAGAGCAATCAAAATAATTCCTAAAATAATAAGGATCCAACCAAAAGACGCCTTTAAGACAAAAGATAAGATAAATGACAACACGCCCAAACTAATCAAGATTATTGGAGTTCTATCTTTCCCAGTTGGCTGTGAATTCTTTGAACGTTGATCATGATTCTTACTTATTTGAGAAATCTGGTTTTGTAATTGCTTTTGCTTTTGCAGGAGCTCAGTAATCTGCGATTCCATTTCATTGGTTAAAACAGTTGGCAGTTGATTTGAGTTGTTTCTAGGGATACTGTTTGATATCCGGTTAATTTCAGTCTGGACATCAGTTTTTTGATTAGAATAAAATTTATAACTAGATAAAACATCCCTCATTTTTGGCAACTGTTTAGTTAAATTCAAAATATCAGTTTTATTTTTTTGGTAAAAATTAAGTGAATCATTCGTATTTTGTGATTCTGAAAGCTCATTTATTCGTTTCTTTAAATCCGCGGATTGTTTCTTAAAATTAGCCAATTTAACTGATAAACGATTAAATTCTTGCCAGTCTGATTGTTCAAACCCTGGTTTAACTTGCTTATTGTCAATTTTTGAAAGTTTATTTAATTTTTGAATTTTGGGTAAAGCTAATTCTAATTTTTGACTTTTTTGAAACTTAGCTTGTAGCAAACTGTGCGTTTTTTCCTCTTCTTGCAGCTGGTTTTTGGCTTCGATTAAATGCTGGTTAAGCTTCTGATACTGAGGATAATTTAGTTTTGCATTAGATACTTTTTGTCTTAGTGCCTCAAGACTTTTAAGCTGAAGATTTAGAACTGGCTTGCGACCTTTTTTCTTATAGATATCTGCGGCTTGTTTATCAATATTTTTTTGAATATCAAGCCATTTTGGAGCAGCAGGGACGCCAATTTGTTGAATTCTTGCCCTTAATTCATCGGTTTTTAAGCCAAAAATATCTTTATCTGAGAAATCTCCATAATAAAAAATTTCATCAAAGGTTTCTCGGTCAATTGGAGAAATTAATTTTTCATAATTTTGGTTGGGCAATTGCGTATTAGTATCAGCATTGTAAAACTTAATGTCGCCCGGAGTTAACCTTCCTTTAGTTCTAACAAGCCGATAATTAATCCCATCTTCTTGAAAGAATATTTCGCCACCATACGGGGCATTATTGCGAGGAACATATTGGCCATGTTTTGCCTGCTTTTTTGATTGAAACCCAAATAAAATTGATTTGATAAAGTCAATAATTGTGCTTTTTCCAGCTTCATTAGCCCCATATATTATTTGCAGCGGGTGATTTAATTCAATTGTTTTGTTCACCAGTTTGCCATATCCATATATCACAAGTCGATTAATTATCACTTTTATTTCCTCCTGTGATTAAGGTATCGGATAAGATTTCTTGAGCAGCCAGATTAAAAATATCTTTTTGATCAATTGAACTACTAAGGAAGTCCTGAATAAAGTCATATTTCATAAATTCCCGTTTTATTTCCTCTAAATTTTTTGAGGTAAGGGTTTGCAACTTGGCTTCATCAAAATACTTCTGGTCAATTTGAGAAAACTTAATTTGCTGTGAGGTTTCAAATTTTAACGAAGTAACAAAAAAATTAACATTTTGCCAATCCTTTAAGCTTTGATCCCGAACGACTTCTTCAACTTCCCCGTCATTCAACTTGTTAATCAATTCATCAGAAATTGGTCCTTTAAAATCTAATACAATTCGAATAAAAGTAGTTAGTTTGAACTCTTGCTTATGAAGAAAATCAAAAATATTTTTAATTAGCGTATTAGCAGCTTTAGAAGAAACCGGGATTAAAATTTTTTGCCAAATAATTGGAGCTGTGGAATGAAAACTAGTTGATAACGATTTCCCATTACTTTCAACCAAAAGATACCCCTTTTTGCCAGTTTCATTAATATGCCGCCCTTGAGTATTTCCTGAATAATTTATGAGCCCTTTGTTATCTAATGACTGACGCTTATGAATATGGCCCAAAGCCCAGTAATCATAATTTTTCGATTGCAAATCAGATAAAGTAAACGGGGCATAATTATCCTGTGATTTCACAGAATCTGCACTTCCATGCAACATCCCAATATTCCAATCAGCAGATTGATCAGCAACTGGATAATCTTTAATTATTGGCTTGGTAATCCACTGCTTGTTAAAACTAAAACCATGAATAGCTACTCTTTGTCCACTCTTTAAAGTTAGATATTTAGTTTCTGGTTTTGGCCCGAATACTTTAGTATTATCCGGAAAGCCTAAAGAATCTTTTCCACCCTGTAAGAAATCGTGATTTCCAAAAATAATAAAAACCGGAATATGTTTTTGATTCAGCCTTTCAAGCTGCTGATCAAGAAAAATCTTTGATCTAAGACTTTGATCATTTCTGTCAAATAAATCTCCGGCTAATAAAACAAAATCAACATTTTGGAAAAGAGCATCGTCAACCAAGTTTTTAAAAGAAGTAAAGGTGGAATCAAGAATCTTTTTTTCTAGGTCACTTGGTAATCCGCCACTGATAAGTCCTCTAAAAGGAGAATCCAAATGAAGATCTGCCGCGTGGATAAATTTCATAATAAAAACCTTTCTTTCAATATCTATGTACGTAAAAACGCCGTGCTAGCTCCAATCACTAGTTCCGGCGTTTTTTAATTTTAATTTTGATACAAATCAAGTAATGGTTTGGTAATTATCTTATTTAATCCGTCCAAAATGTCGCTTACCTGGCGCTCTTTAGTCATTAAGGTCGTGATTGACTTTTGATTTCTCATTTCTTGAGCCATCGATTGAAAGCTTTTAATTTCTTGATCAGTAGGACGAGATCCTTGAGCCTGTTTTTGTTGAAGACTATTTTGGGACTGTTGAAAATTTTTAAAAAGCTGATATGCAGCTTTATCTTCTTTCAAATCACTAAAAGCTTTTTCTAATTCCTTGTATTGAGGGGTACTAATCAAATCATTTTGAAGTTGATTTGCGACTTCTGTCATCTGTTTATCCATTAAATTCACCTTTTCTTATCAATCATAATATTAACATAACTCAAATTTTTTAAAAAATTATTTACCACCAAATAAATTCTTGGCATCATTTAACCATTGCTTTGCTTGGCTGGTAAAGTTATTTGCGTACTGATTGGCTTTGTTTTGAATAGTGTTCCAAACATCGTCAATGTTATTATTATTGGATTTTGCCATTGTTTGAGCATCTTGAACTCCAAAACTAGTATCTTTGGTATAGGGAAGGATGGTTTGCATTTCATTTCTGAACAACGGACCAAGGCCAGTTCCACTAAGATTTTCCAAATGCTGATGAGCACTGGTATTATCAAATCCTTCCCATGTAGCAACTACCACATCGGGAGTATATCCGATAATCCATTTATCTCGGGTGGCTTGAGAAGAACCAGTATTGTCAGCTTCAGTACTACCCGTTTTGCCCGCCACAGAATATCCATATGGTTTTGCGTCCATTCCACTACCATTATTAAATACTCCAAGCATCATACTGGTCATTTGTTTGGCAACGGATCCTGACATAATCTGGCGACCTGAATGATCAGTGGTATTATTAACGACCACTTTACCAGTAGAATCAACTATCTTTCTGATAAAGAACGGCTTCATCACCATGCCACCATTAGCAAATGCTGTATAGGCTCCTGCCATTTGTTCGGGTGAAACTCCTCCGGACATTCCACCCAAGGCCAAAGCCAGGTTCTTATCCTTTTTGGTCACTGGTATGTTAAAGTCTTTGACAGAATCGTAACCTTTTTGCACCCCAATTTGATTCAATAACCAAACTGCGGGAGCATTCATACTTTGAGCAAGCGCCTCATACATAGGTACTTTGCCTTGATAAACATCATTATAGTTTTTTGGTGTGTAATGATTAGAACCATATGATTTCTTTTTATCTACTAACATAGAATTATAATTATAGCCTGCTTCAAGAGCCGGGGTATAAACCGCTAACGGCTTCATAGTGGATCCAGGCTGACGTCTGATTTGAGTGGCGCGATTATATCCTCTAAAGACATGTTTACCACGCCCACCAACCACAGCACTAACACCGCCAGTTGAAGGTGAAACTGCAATTGAGGCTGCTTGAACAGGAGTCCCATCAGTGGCATTACTAGGAAATAAAGCATCATTTTTGAAATTGTTTTCCATAGCTGCCTGCTGATTTTGATTTAAATTAGTATAAATCTTATAGCCTCTGTTCATTATTTCAGATTCAGTCATCCCATACTGATTTACAGCTTCATCAATGACCGCATCAAAATAATAAGGATACTTATACCCGTTTTTTGGAACATAAGCATTTTGAACAATAATTGGCGTCTTTTTATAAGCATCTGCTTGAGACTGAGACAACTTATGATTTTCCACCATTAATTGAAGAACCACATTTCGCCGTGCTTTGGCAGCGGCAGGATGATCAACAGGATTAAACGCACTTGGCGAAGTCAACATACCTGCTAAAATTGCTGCATCCGGAACAGAAAGATTAACAGCATTTTGGCCAAAATACCTCATGGAAGCATCTTGAACTCCCCAAACACCATTGCCAAAATAGGCATTATTCAAATACATAGTTAATATATCATTTTTTGAATAAACGTTTTCAACTTGGATGGCTAAAAATAGTTCTCTTAACTTTCTGGTCATAGTCTGTTCCTGAGAGAGATAAGCATTTTTGACCAACTGCTGGGTTAGCGTGCTTCCACCACCACTAATATAATTTCTTCTTAAAAGCTTATTCTTAATAAGTAGTAACACAGCCCTGCCAAGACCTTTAACTGAGAAACCATGCTCGTGATAAAAATTTCTATCCTCTGTAGATAAAACAGCATTTGGAATATTTTTTGAAATTCGGTTTAGGTTTACGTACGTCCCCTTTTGAGCATACAACTCACCGGCTTTATGGTTATTCACATCCAAAATTTCAGTAGTTTTACTTAATGAAGATTCCAAATTTTGGACTTTAGCGGTTTTTGCTAAAAAAGTTAAATAAGCACTAGTGAATAAGACAATGGTCAAGAAACAAACCATTAACCATTTGATAACATGATGTTTTCGGTTAAAAGTGTGCAGTTTTTTTCTGAATGAATTATTTTTACCTTCGTTAGATCGCTGTGATCCATTTGGATTTCGATTCATTGATCTGCTCCTTTTTTGAATCAATAGCTATTGTAGCATAACTAAGGAATACCAAAAATGCTTCTCCCCAAATTTAACCCGGTTTTAAAACTTAAAAACAAAAGAAGTTGGACAATTAGTCATTTGTCCAACTCTATCTGTGAGACTATCTGAAAAGGATGTTACATTTCATCAGGAGCTTGAACCCCAAGGATCCTTAATGATTCCTTCAAAACAATTGAAACACTCTTAACCAAGGCTAACCGAGCATTTAAGCCTTCGTCTTCAACCAAAACCTTAGAATGAGCATAGTATTGGTTGAAATCTTTAGCCAGTCTTAGGGCATACTTGGCAATTTCTGATGGTTCAAAATCCTGACAAGCACTTTTAACAATTTCTGGGAATTCATGCAAAGTTTTAATGGTTTCCCAAGCTTGAGGATCATCCAATTCCTTATTTGAAGAATTAAAATTAATCTTTTTTGCAGACTTTCTCAATATACTTTCTGCTCTTGCATGAGAATACTGAACATAAGGACCAGTTTCACCCTCGAATTTTAATTGATCTTCGAGAACAAAATCGATATTGTTCATCCGATCATTCTTTAAATCTCCAAATATTATTGCTCCTACCCCAACTTGATGTGCTACTTGGTCTTTATTTGCTAGATCCGGATTTTTTTCTTCAATTTGTTTTTTAGCTAAATTAATCGCATCGTTCAAAACTGCATCTAATAATATGATCCTTCCAGAACGAGTCGATAATTTCTTCCCATTAACCGTAATTAACCCAAATGGAATGTGATGAAGATTGGCAGCCGATGGCAGGCCAATTTCCATTAAAACTGCCTTTAATTGTTTGAAATAATAAGTTTGTTCAGAACCAACTACGTAAAGATTCATTGCTGGATGATATGTTCGTTCTCGATAAATTGCAGTAGCAATATCTCTGGTGATGTATAAAGAAGCCCCATCACTTTTTAAGATCAATGCCGGGTTAAGATTGTACTTATCTAGCATTACAACCTGAGCACCTTGAGACTCAGTTAAAAGACCCTTATCTTTTAAAATATCAATAACTTCGGCCATTTTATCATTGTAAAATGCTTCACCATTATAGGTATCAAACTTAATTCCTAATTTGTCATAAATCTTTTTGAAAGCTGCAATTGAAACAGATCTAAACCATTTCCACAAATCCATTTCGTCTTGATTACCATCTTCAAGTTTTTTGAAGGTTTCACGGGCTTCATCATCTAATTCTGGATGTTGCTTGTCTTCTTTATGAAATTTAACATAATATTTAACTAAATTATTAATTGGATCTTTTTTCACGTCTTCTTCATTGCCCCATTTTCGGTAAGCAACAATTAGTTTGCCAAACTGAGTACCCCAATCCCCTAAATGATTATCCTTAATTGGATGATAACCATTTTTGGAAAGGATGTTGGCAACTGCATTACCAATAACTGTAGAGCGAAGATGACCCATGGAGATTGGCTTGGCAATGTTAGGTGAAGACATATCAATAGGAACATTGCCACCATTACCTTCGTCATTTTGACCAAACGTCGATCCCTCTTGAAGGACTTGGTTTAAAACATCGCTACTGTAAGCCTTTTTATCCAAAAAGAAATTAATATAAGCTCCCTTAGCTTCTACCTTTTCAAAAATTGTAGTATCCATTTTGCTAACTAAATCACTCGCAATTTGATTTGGAGCTTTATGAAAGGTTTTGGCCAAAGCAAAAACTGGAAAGGCCATGTCTCCCATTTTACTATCCTTTGGATGTTCGATCTTTTCGTAAATCTGCAGCGAAGTGAGTTGTCCATCCAAAACATTTAAAATTGAGTTAGTAACTTGTGCTTTATAATCCATAAATAACCTCCACTTAATTCGATGTGTATATACAAAAAAACTCCTACAACAAAAATTGTAAGAGACGAGAATTCCCGTGGTACCACTCTAATTGATAAAAATATCCACTCATTTATTAAATTATATTTCTAAAAAGGACGATTCGCCGGAAAAACTGCCTGACTTCCACCACCTCAGACTCGCTAAATAGTTCCATAACCGGCTACTAATCTTTTATCGTAGAAATAAAAAATATAAAATTCAGAAAATTAGATACATGGACAAGCAAACTAGGCTCATCAGGATATCTAAGCGGGTAACGGGAATCGGACCCGCGACGCAAGCTTGGGAAGCTTGAATTTTACCACTAAACTATACCCGCACAACAAATGATATTATATCACGTGTGTTAAACTTTTTCTTAGAAATTTTACTAATGTTTTCAATAAGGATTGCTTTTAAAAGAAAAAATGCGGATACTTAAATAAAGGAGTTGCCATTATGTGGATCACAATAAATTATCTTTGTTGGTTAGCACTTTTAGTTAATTTTTTCGTTGGAATTTTTCAAAAAATCAAAAAAAGAGTTATTTACTCAATGATGATTTCTCGATTCTTTTACTGGTTAGTAATCATCAGCAGCGTGGTTATCGGGATTAGATCTTTTTCGCGACATCCTTATGTTTTGATCATCCTAGCAATTATACTATTAATAATTATTGCACTACTGGAAACAATTTACGGAAGAAAACAAGATTTGAAGGTCTCAAAAAAATATGTTTGGGAAATTAGCTTGTTAATTCCGATAGTAATAATTATTCAAACCTTGATTAACTTTGATTTTTGGAAGTAAAAGCACTTCTATTTTTTAAAGCCATCTCAATTGCTTTATCAGCAAGAACGGTTTGACTGTCAATAACTGGATAACCATGACCAGAAGCTCTTTGCTCAGCAACAGACAGCTCAGTGCACCCTAAAACGACAATATCACAGTGAAGCTGATCAACCATTTTGGAAAGAATTTGGTGATACAAAGGACCATCTACGTAATTTTTGCCCTTCACGTCATTGTAGATTAACTCCATTGTTTGAGCTTCAGTCTGGGAATCAGGTAACACAAGCTGATAACCTGCATTTACAATTTCATGATCATAAATTTTATCATAAAGCGTACCCTTTGTAGCGATAAGACCAACTCGTTTCGCATTTGGTACGTATTTTTTTATGGCTTTGACCGTCTCCAAGGGCATATTAACAATCGGTATATCTGTCAATGCTTGAAGTTCAGCAAGAAAATAGTGAGCAGTATTACAAGGCATAACAAAAAAATCAGGTTTTAATTTACTCTGTTCTTTGATGTCCTTACTAAGTGAATCAAGTGGATTGGGCTTAGATTGATCAACAATGTAGTCAGTCCGATCAGGAACCGAGGCATCATTAACTAAAATATAGTCCAAAAAATCTTGATCTTTTTTGGCATCAACCACAGATTTAGTCCTGCTATTTAGAATGTGAATAAAGGTTTCCGTGGCCTCAGTTCCCATTCCACCAATTATTGTGAAGAAATTTTTCATTCGAAACGCCCCTTATTAACCATAAAATATTTCTTAAAGTTTTTGGCGTAATTATGCAGCATCCATTTATACAAAGCAAACCTTTTAAGATTCTTATCTTTTGCGTACCAAAAGGTATCCCCAAACCTGCCCTCTTTAATTAGTTGCATTGCCTGTTTTTTGATTTTATTATCCTTAGCATACTTCTCAAATATTTTCGGCGTAACTCCTAACCAAAGGAAGTAATCATTTACATCCTGATTGGCAAAAACAGTTTGTTTATCACCTAAGGAATCATAAACATAGTCCTGAACTACCCAGTCAGCAAGATGATAACCATTCAAAGTAACGAAGAAACTGCTCCGGCCGGTTCTCAAATTAATTTCAAATAATTTATAAGTATTATCCCGGGTATCAAACTTAATATCAAAGTTTGCGTACCCTGTAAATTTAATTTCTTCGAGAAACTTTTTAACTTGATTATAAATATCCTGGTTAAACTCTGGGATGATTGCGACATAGTTCCCTATAGCAGATGGGGAAGGATCCTCAAGTAAGGGATGGCCTAAACACATTAATTTAACTTTATGATCTTTACCAACATATGCATTTAATGTCCTCATGTTACTGTCATCGCCGGGAATAAAGTCTTGGACAATCAGGTCAGATGTATAGCCATTATCATAAATTTTGCTAACAATGTCTTGAAATTCATTTTCATCATGAATAACAAAGGCTTTTTTTCTACCTTTAAAGTGAATATCTAGCCACTCGACACTATTTGCTGGTTTTAAAGCCACTGGATAGCCGAAAGGTTGAGCAAGCTTATTCCCTGATAAATATTGATCCTTGGAAAGAATCATAGTTTTGGGATAAGGTAAATCATATTGATCGCAAATTTTATAAAAGTTTTCCTTATCATTTAACTGCTTAATTAAATCGTAATTAATATATGGGCAAACAAAAACATCTTCAAGTTCAGCCTTATGCTTGGAAATTAGCTCAGCATAACCATCTCCACAGCCAATTAAAATTACTGGCTCTTTATGGTTGGCATAACGCTGTTTAATTTTCTTCATCTCTGAAATCCAAACAGGATCCTCGCTAAAACCTTGAATCAGCTCAAGATCAACAATTTTGGTATACCGAGTTGGAGCCAATCCTACTTGAGCAAATGCTTTAACTGGTTTGCCATATAACTGATACAAGCTGCGCGCCATTCCATAAACGTTAAAATCACTTCCCAATAAAACTGGAGTAAAGTCAACTTTTTGTTCACTCATAATTTAAAGTCCTTTCGATAGTTCCGAAACAATGGCCGAGTCACTTTCATACGGAACATCTTTACCATCAATTTTTTGATATTTGTCTTGACCCTTCCCGGCCACCAACACAATATTGTTTTTTGAACTTTCACTTAAAGCATTTTTAATTGCTGCTTTTCTGTCAGCAATATACCTAACTGTAATATTCGGTTTAACAATATACTCAGCTATTTCTTGAGCAATTGTTTTGGGATTCTCAGTACCAGGGTCATCAGTAGTTAAATATGCCCGGTTAGCAAACTGGTTAATAGCTTTTCCTAATCCGCTTCGGCGATCTTGACCCTTATCACCAGTACTTCCTGTAACAACGGAAATTTTTGCCGAGGGTTCTTGTTCATGCAAAAAAGCAAGAACCGAATTTAAACTCGCATAATTATGAGCGTAATCAACGTAAACTTTACCGTGCTTTTTGGTAGAATAACTTTCCATTCTTCCCGGAACAGTGGTATGCGATAATCCATAAGAAACATCGACATTTGATGCCCCAACAAGGCTAGCCGAAATTGCCGCTGCTGTTGCATTCTCTTCATTGTAGTCACCAGCAATGCTTACTTTAAATATTCCTTTCAAACCTAAAGATTTTGCTTTTTCACTTAATGGATTGATTTGAATCTGATTGGAAGTAAGTGAATCTTCTTTTGAAAAGTACTCAAAGTCGATTGGATATTTATCGTTAACTGAAATCCCCTTTCTAGCAAACATAAAGATATCTTCTGGTTGAGTTGTTGTTTTGGCTGCCATATAAATGTCTTCAATATGGTCCATATTGGCATTGATTACTACTCTTCTTGAATTAACAAGCAACTGTTCTTTACAATGCATGTAATCCGCAAAAGTTGGGTGCTCATTTTTGCCAATATGATCAGGAGAAATATTCAAGAAGTTGCCCACATCATATTTAAGGTTGTAAACTCTATCTTTTTTATAGGCTTGCGAGGAAACCTCTAAAACCAAATGAGATAATCCATTTTTAACAACCCTGTTCATGTTTGTAAATAAATCAAGTGATTCCGGAGTTGTTAAATGAGATTTAAAGACATCGCCGGGTTGATTACCAACGACTGTATTAATTGTTGAAAACAATCCAACCTTTTCTGGAAAGGTTTCATCTAAAATGGCTTTGGTAAAATACGCAGAAGTGGTTTTCCCCTTCGTCCCGGTATAAGCAACCGTTTTTAATTGATTTTGAGGAAACGCAAAAAATGCCGCACTAATAAGCGACATTGATTTTTGAATATCTTTTACAAAAATTCCGGGAATAGTAACATTTTCATAATGATTCTCAGCCATATAACAAATTGCGCCCCGTTTTTGAGCTTCAATTAAATATTGGGGTTTGAAGTTTCCTTTGCAAAAAAACAAACAATTTTTCGAAACTAATTTTGAATTATAAGCAATCGCTGAAAATAAAGTTTGATTATCTATTAAGTCTGAATGAACTAACAAATCATGTTCATTCAATAATTCAAAAATTTCATCAACAGATATTTTGGCCAAAAAAAGCACCTTCCCGTTTCTAACTAAATTTGTGTTCGATGAACTAATTCAACAGTTTTCTCTGAAGTATCTTCAGGAAAATAAACTTGGTACCAAAGAATAAATGTGTAAATAGTAAAAATCTTTTGCATATTGGATTTCCCGTTTGCATGTTCTTTTAAAAGATGGTCCAAGTAATTAGTATTAAAGAATTTTTCAGCGGTATCAGAATGAAATTCATGCACAATTCTTTGATGATATTTTGGATCATTGATCCAACTGGCAATTGGAGAAGGAAAACCAAGTTTCTCTTTCATGGCAGTTTTCTTTGGTAAATGTCTTTCAGCCGCAGTTCTTAATGAGATTTTGGTTTCACTTGTATTAATTCGAGTCTTAACTGGCATAGTTGACGCAAAGGCAGCAACTTCCTTATCAACAAGTGGGACCCTAACTTCCAAAGAATTGGCCATGCTCATTCTGTCAGCCTTATGCAAAATGTCGTAAGGAAGCCAAGTATTGATATCAAAGTACTGCATCTTAGTCATTTCATCTTTTCCTTTGACATCATCAAAAATATGTTTTGTATACTTTCCAGAATCCATATTTATACTTGGGTCTTTTAACAGTTTATTACGATCATCATAATCAAAGACATAATTAACCCGATAATAACGCTCATAAAGAGGCTCAGCACCTCTAATTAAGAATCTTCGACCATGGAATCGGGGCATTTTTTCTGCTACTGAGCCTAACATTTTTCTGACAGGTTTTGGGACGAATTTTTGATATCGATCAAACGGTAAAGCTTCCAAATAAGTATTATAGCCGCCAAAGAATTCGTCAGCTCCCTCACCAGAAAGTGCAACCTTAACATATTTTCTAGTTGTTTTAGAAAGATAATAAAGCTGAATGGCAGCCGGGTTGGATAATGGTTCGTCCATGTAATACATCATTGTTGGCAAAAAGTCGAAGTAATCATCACCCGTCATATAAATTGGGGTATTCTTTTGATGGATTTTTTTGGCGAAATCGGTCGACCAACTTAATTCACTATATTTAGAGTGGTGAAACCCAATTGAAAATGACTGCATTGGCATGTATTTTGTAGCTTCATTAAAAACATAACTAGAATCAATACCGCTAGATAAGAAGCTTCCTACTTCAACATCAGCAATCATATGTGCTTTAACAGAATTGTCCACTAACTGTTCAATCTTCTTGGAATCTTCTTCAACAGTTTGACTATTATCAATGTGATCGTAATTAAATTTATAATATAGGTGGGTTTCAGTTTTGCCATTCTTATGAATAAAATATTGACCAGGCAAAAGTTTGTATACGTTCTTAAACATTGTGTCCCTTGAAGGGATAAATTCAAAACTCAAATGAATTGGCAAAAGTTTAAGGTTAAGCTCTTTTTTAAAATTAGGATGTTCCAAAAATGCTTTGATCTCTGAAGCCCAGAGGAATGTCTGCCCGTCGTCATAATAATACATTGGCTTAATTCCAAAGTGATCTCTGGCACCAAATACTTCGTCATTCTTGGCATCATAAATAGCAAAGGCAAACATGCCTCTTAACTTATCCAAAATTTTCGGACCCCATGCATCGAAGCCATGGAGCAAAACTTCTGAGTCTACATCGGTTTTAAATTCATAGCCTAAATCTTGGAGCTCTTTGCGGATTTCCTTGTAATTATAAATTTCACCATTATAAGTGAGAACCAAACTTTTTTTGTTATTAATCATTGGTTGAGCACCATGAGCCAAATCAATAATTGAAAGTCTTCTAAAGCCCATCGATACGTTTTCATCTGAGAAAAAGCCGCTGTCATCTGGGCCACGATGCTTTATTCGATCAGCCATATCATTAATTGTATTTTCAGGAACGTCTTTTTGGTTAATGTAACCAACAAATCCACACATACTTTTTGCCCCTTTTTTACTAATTCATTCTTAACTACAAACATAACGTGTTACATTTTATCAGATATGTTTCATAGGTACCAGTAGTATAAAGTTTTCTTAACAAACAATTCTCCATTCCGCAATGGCTTCAAGTTTTAATTAATAACAAAATAAGCTATAATTGAGTTAAATGAAGCATTGAGGGAGGGATTTTCATGGATGAGACGGTGTTTTTCAACCCAGGAGATTCAATTGGTAACTTTCATGACCATAACGAAGCTGTCAAAGCAGCTCAAATTTACAAGCAGCAACAAAATGAAGAAAACAAAAATGTGCTAGTTGTTCACGGAAAAAACAATCAAAGATTTGATATTTTCTTAGAAGACGACAAAATTACTCATCAAAACGAGAATGATACTACAAAAGAAAAGCCTTACAAAATTTCTGATAAGTTTTAACTTGAACTGATTTTTATGTTTCAAAAATATAAGAGTTCGCTTTTAACAGGCGAACTCTTTTTTATGATCTTGATTGATCATATCTATCTAATTTTTCACTTAGCTGTTTTAAACTTCCATAACAATTAGAAACGTCTTGGGAATCTAAAGAAAGATCTGAAATGCAACATTTAACAATCTCAAACATATCCTGCTTTTCGTTTTTAGCTTTATCTGTCAAACTAATAATAACTGTTCTTTCATCTTGGAGACTTCTTTTTCTATTGATCCACCCGCGATTTTCGAGTCGTTTCAACAGCGGGGTTAGTGTCCCACTATCTAAATTTAAATATTGGCCCAATTGTTTCACAGTCAGTGGCGCGTATTCATATAGAGTAATTAAGGCAATGTACTGAGGGTAAGTTAAATCATATTTAGAAAGAATTTGTTGATAAAAATGGTTAAACTTTTTATTAGCAGTGTATATTTGAAAACATATTTGATCTTCTAGGCGAATGGGGTCAGTGTTAGGCATGATTTATCCTTCCTTAAGTAGTATGATTAGGTTGTTAACTAGCTGGTATGTATCCCACATAAAGTATTATACCTGACTATCAACTAAATTGATAACAATTAAATTGTTATTTATAGTAATAAAAGGATGATTAAGATGAAAATTGGCAAGTTAAGGATTAGTACAATTTTGGGTTGGATTACGATTATTTGTATGGTTGGTTACATAATTTATTTTGGTTATCTCTTTGCGAAAGGACAATCACCATATAAAAATCAAAAACTATTATTAATTGAAGTTGCTGTTGGAATCTTGCTAACAGCATTACCAATGATTTTAGAAAAAATATGGAAATTTCATTTTCCTCAAACAGAACTGGTTTTTTACTTCATATTTATGTTTATGTCAGTTCTTCTAGGATCAGGCTTACAATTTTACGGGATATTCCAGTATTGGGACAAATATGAACATATTTTAGCTGGTATCATGTTAGCCGGAATTGGATACGCAATTTTTCATGCTTTAAGCAACACCAGCAGTTTTTCTCGTGACAGTCCCTTCTTAGTTAGTCTATTTGGCTTTTGTTTTGGCGGAACTTGTGGAGTACTTTGGGAAATGTATGAATTTACCGCTGATGGGATTGCTAACTTAAACCTTCAGCGATACATGAACGATGCCGGACAGAGGCTCTTAGGCAGAGCTGCCCTAATCGACACTATGGGTGATTTAATTGCCGATATAATTGGCGCCTTAGTGATGGCTATCATCGGTTATATTATTTTAACCTTTTACCCTAATCAATCAGAGGATTTATACTTTAAGTCCACAAGACAAAATATCTTTTCAAGCATGCATTTTTAGTGTAGACTAAATAAGTACTTTAATTTTATGATCAAAGTACCGATGCCCCAATGGCGGAACTGGCAGACGCGCAGCGTTCAGGTCGCTGTTTGAGTGATCAAGTACAGGTTCGAATCCTGCTTGGGGCATACAAACTCGTTGATATGAAAGGGTTTATGAACGTTTAGGCACCATTTAGGCACCATTGCTTTTCTTTTTTTCCGTTTCACATCATTTCATTCTTGTTTTGTTCCTAAACAAGAACAAAATAAAAAGGACCACACTTTACAAATTTAATGTAAAATGTGGTCCTTTTTTTAGACAATAAATTGATTATGAATGTTCGCATAAGTAAACAGAATTTACAAGTAAATAATCATACCAGGATGGCCCCAAAAATAAGAAGATAAACAACCCTCTTTAAACACATAAAAAGGCTAACCCGAACCACCACGAGTTAGCCTTTAATATATATGATATGCAAACAATAATTTCCTATGTACATACATTATATCATATGATGGTTTTTTCACAATATACTACTAAAACAAAAAAAGAGCCCTAATCGTAAAACGATTAAGACTCCTGTAGTTTGAAGATAACCTGTGCATTAAGCATTGAGGTATCTCGTTAATAATATTATCACAAATAGCGGATAAATCATAAAAATTTACTCGATAACTATATCATAATGATTTCCAAACGTTCCTCGATCGTGCACTACTCCCCAACCAAGAGGCGTTTTAATTTTAGTACCAAACCTTTTGTTATTAGCTAAAATTAAATATCCTTGTTTATCTCTACCCTTTAAAGTATAAGTTCCATCCGCAGTATAAGCCCCCATACCATAAGCATGGCTACCATTAGGTGAGTAATAGGTAAATTTTCTTGAATGCCAGTAAACAACGCCACGGTTCTTAAAGATTTTTGCACTCATAATGGCATCCCTTTTGGGATTATACTTAATTTTCATTCGAATATCTTTACTTTTTTTAACATGGCTAATTTTACTTACATGCTTAGTTACGGTTGTTTCGGAAGTTTTCGCTGCCGCATTAGAAGAACTATTGGTTATTTGAGTTGATAACATTGCTAATCCTAAGGCAATTGCAAAGACGATCTTTCCGATTTCCTTTAAATTCAAAATAAAAGCCTCCATTGATTTAAATCACAGAGGCAAAGTATAGAAGTTTAACTTTACGAGATTATTTCAAAATAATGGCAAAATAAATACATTTTTGAAGAATCCCTTAAGGTAAGGCTTCCAGGTTAACAAAATCTTAATTTTTATTTTTTAAAAAATTGACAATTTCTTGCCCAATTTTGTTAAAAATTGAAATAATTTCGGATCTAACAGCAAAGTCATCAGTCAGCAAGGCAACATCTGCATTATGATCTTGGTAAACAAAGTGGCAAACATCATGGTCCAGGTTTTCACCTTCGCCAGTCTTATTATAAGTTTTGGTCCCTTCGTCTTCTTCAATGAAATTTCCTGGTAATTTATATTTAAACTGTTGATTCAAAAACCAGTTTGCGGTTAAGTTCCCGAATTGCAAACATTGTTCGAGTAACCTAATGGCTTCGTGAGCGGAAATATTATTATCAAATCCATTAGATAAGGCATTGATATCCATCATTTTTCTTTTTAGAACAGTTTGTTCATAAAAATGATCACGCAACCATTTATTTACCGAAGATCTGCCTATTAAGTCAATTAGCTCATTAGTGGCACTGTTGTCTGAAACACTTATCATCAATCCCGCCAGCTCTCTAACACTCAATGCTTTAGGCTGAATAACTTGAATAATTCCAGAACCTTCAACAATATTCTCCCGATTCAGGGAAACCTCTTGACTTAATGGTATATCACTATCCATCAATGTTGCCAAAATCGCCATTTTGATTAAAGAAGCGGAGGGAAAAGAGAAATCACTATTTTTTTGAAAAACAATTTTGCCATCAAGTTTAATTTCTATCCCATATTGAAAATTGGCATTTTCAAAAAACTGATTAATCTTACTTATTAAATCATCTTTCATCGCCAATATCTCCTAAATCCTGCGAACTGGGAAGCAAAGTTTGGCTCGGTCAAAGAAGCAATATCAACAACTTTTCCAGGGGTCCGTGATTCAATCATCTTGCCTTGGCCGATATACATCCCAACGTGATGGACATATCCTTGACCATGTTCATAGGCAAAAAAGACCAAATCACCAGGCATTAATTCATCTGTGGATATATTGATGCCATTTTTCTGTTGGTCATCTGCATCTCGGGGAATTGAAAATCCCAAGACTCGATGCAAAGCATAAACAAATCCAGAACAATCGAAACCATAAGGAGTGGTTCCACCCCATAAATACCGTTTCCCTAAAAATTGCTTACCAATGTTAATCATAGTATCGCCACCGTTTTCCCCAGTGACTGGAAGAACGATAGAATTAGACTTTATATACCCATCACCAAGAGGAGTTGAAACCTTTAACCAATCAGGTTCACTAGCAATTTGAGAAAATGTTGTTCCCATAACAATTTCCATTATCGGGTTCTTTTGTTGATCATATAATTCTGTTGTTGGCTGGGCAATTCTAACTGAACTGGTAACAGGAGGATAAACAACTGTTTTATCGGTTAACAAATTCAACGGAACCCATCCTGGATAGCCCCTTCTATCAGAATCATCTTTTTGACCAACCACAAATACTCTGGCCCAGTTGTCTTCAATCTTATCAACAATTACTTCATCATTAAACAAAGCCTGGGTCGAAAGGAGATCATCATCACAAAGCTCAATGGTCTGCTGATCTGACATATCTTCAACCCATTTTTTGCCATTTCCTTGAACAGCATCTTTATCTATCGGTCGAGAGGCATCTTTTCTTTTCCAAATAGTTGCCACCGGAACTTTAATTCGCCGAATATCCATTGATAAATCCCCCTTTGCTAACTATAACAAACTAATATTATCATGAATAACAAATCTATTGTGAAAAAAAGACAAAATACCCTTCAAGCGTCAAAAAGACTAAAACAAAAAGGCTGACAACACCATTATATGATGAAGTCAGTCTAAAATTTTTAAATCATAAAAATTTAAATATCGGAATTCTGCCTATCCTAACCCAAGACCAGACACATTTGGCAATTTAATGATATTTTTTTGGTTAATCAACCCACCAGAAACCGGATTACTAGAAAACATCATTGAGGCGTCCAAATCAACATACTTTACATTTCTTTTAGCAGCCGCGAAAGAAGCAGCCGCTGTAACCGCAACAGATGATTCGATCATACTACCAACCATACAGGGAATACCAAATGCTTCAGCTATAGTGTTTAATTTAGTAGCGTTAGATATTCCGCCCGTTTTCATTAGCTTAATGTTGATTATATCGCAACCACCAAGATTAATTAATCTGATTGCATCTTCAGTTGAGAAGATACTTTCATCTGCCATTATTAAAGTACTAGTATTCTTAGTAACCTCAGCCATTCCAATGAAGTCTTTAGCTAAAACTGGTTGTTCGACTAATTCAATATCTAAGTTTAAATCCGCCATATGATTAATTGCCGAGATTGCTTGTTTAGCATGCCAACCCTGGTTAGCGTCTAAACGAATTTTGACTTTTGGACCGATTGCCTTTCTGATTTTGGCAATCTTGGCTACGTCTTTTTGTTCAGATTCACTGCCTACTTTAATCTTTAAAGTGGTAAATCCCTTGGAAACTAAGTCTTTGGCCTGGTTAATCATATCTGGAGTAGTTCCGACGCTCACAGTGTAGTCTGTAACTATTTGATCAGAATTACCACCCAGAATTTTATACATTGGCACTTGATAATGCTGGCAAATTAGATCATTCAATGCAATATTTACGCCCGCTTTGGGGCTGGTGTTATGAACCATTGAAGTATCCACTAAATAATTTATTGCTTCCATATTACTTAAAGACTTGCCAATAATTTTGGGCGCAATTGTTTTATTAATTGCGGAGAGAATGCTTTCGGTGCTGTCTCCGGAAACTACTACATTTGGAGCAGCTTCACCAAAGCCAACCTTACCAGTGCTATCTTTTATTTTAACAATGACTGTTTCCGCAGTTTTTACCGTTCGAAGTGAAGTCACAAATGGCCGCTTTAAGGGCACAGCAACAACCTGAGTGGTTATATCTGAAATTATCGGATCCAACAGAATTCCCCCTAAAATTTTTCGATTTTTTATTTAATATAAGCATCCTTAAAGTTGTAATTAGCACCGGCAGTATTATAAATAACGCCTTGAACGTTAGGTTTGACTAGCCAATTTTCACCGGACTGATACAGTGGAACGATTGCCTGTTGGTTTAAAGCCAAATTCTGAGCTTTAACCATATCATTCCAACGAACTTGAGGATCTGCTGCTGCAAAACCATTACTTGCATTGATTAAACTATCGTACTGCGAATTTTTCCAAGAAGAAATATTGCTTGGATTGCTTGAGGTCAAGATATTTAAGAAGGTAACCGGATCAGAATAGTCAGCAAACCAGTTAGCAATTGTGGCTTGGAAATTATGACTAGCTTGACGAGAAAGAAGTACCTGTCCTGGAATATTATTTAAACTAACCTTTAAGTTAGGTAGATTTTTCTCCAGAGTATTTTGCAGAGACTCACTAAGTTGCTTTTGGGCATAGTCATCAGAATTAAGTAATGTAAAGCTCAAGGATTTTTGACCAATTTCTGCCAAACCTTCTTTAAATAACTTCCGAGCTTGAGTTGGATTGTAATTCATAGAAGCAGGTGCAGTTGTATCGTCAGTAAAATCGGTCCCACTCCTCGGTGATACAGCCAAACCTTTGGAGACAAAGTTATCATTTTGAATTGCTCCGCCGCCAACAACTTTATTAACTAGAACTTTTCGGTTAATTGCCATCGAAATAGCTTGCCGAATCTTCAAATTTTTAAAGGCTTTTTGCTTTTGATTAAAAGCAATGTAATAACAAGATGATTGCTTTCGAGAAATCATATCTTTGTTATTCCCCAAATTTTTAGCTTGGGTCGCAGAAAGCTGATTCATATCTAGTTTTCCTTGATTATAAAGGTTGTATCCAGTTGTCGGATCTTTTTCCACAAAGAAATTAATTTTACTTAATTTAACACTGTTTTTATCCCAATAATTTGGATTTTTCTTTAACGTCCACTGAAGATTGTTACCATTCCATCCAGTAAGGGTAAATGGCCCATCATAAACCATGTCTGCCGCTTTAGTTCCATAGCTACTACCAAATTTATTAACTGCTTTGGAATCCTGAGGGAAGAAAACGGGGAATCCCATCAAAAGTTTGAAATAAGGAATTCGAGTCTCCAAGGAAACCACTAACTGATATTTACCTTTTGCTTTGATTCCTAAAGAAGAAAGGGCAGCCTTTTTGTTTTGAATCTGATCAGCGTTTTTAATCCCAGAGAACAAGTATCCATATTGAGAACCAGTTTTTGGATTAAGAGTTCTCTGCCATGAATAGACAAAATCTTGAGCGACAACTGGATCCCCATTACTCCACTTCGCATTTTTTCTCAGATTAAAAGTATAAGTTTTACCATCTTTGGAAACGCTTGAACTCTGAGCAATTCCTGGTTCGATTTTACTATTTGTCCCTAGCCTAAATAATCCTTCATCAACGTTGTTAAGAATATTAAAACTGTCGACAGACGTGGTCTTAGAAAGATCAACTGAAGTTAACTCCGAATCAGTTGAAGTATTGATCTCATTTTTTTGAGAAGTCTTATTTCCACATCCTACCAAAGCTATCGAAATAGTGGCCAATGAAGCCAGTAAAGCAACTCCTTTGGAAATATGTACCATAATTTATTCCTCCAAATAAAATATTTAAAGCTCTCAAACCAACTTCTAATTTAGCATAAAGAAGGCCTAAAAAACAGCGCTCCTCGAAATCGATTTGCTCTGCCAATTTAATTATTAAATTTATGAGAACCATATGAATTAAAGAATTGATAGGGCCATCTTTCTTGTTGCATAAATTCTTTCAAATTTCTCTTTTTTTAACCAATATTTTCCATCAATAGGATCACTTAAATGGACTAAATCCTTTTGATAATCAATCCCATCAAGCAAAACAGCGTGATTATTTTCTGGGGCCCTGCCAAAAGCATATTCCTCCCACTGAGGGCTTTCAAAATGGACTGTGACAAAAACCAATACTGGGTTTTCTTTTTGCAGTTGAGAATAAAATGTGTCTGGGTCACTGCCATCTAAATCAATTGTTTCATCAAATCTTGAAGCCCACTTTTTTAAAGGCCGAGTAAATATTGCTTCAAACTTTCCTGGCTGATTTTTATACGGGGAACCACCAAATCCTTCATATGGATTTCCAGATTTTGATATTGGCATAGTCTTCAAGAATTCCCCATAAGAAACTTCAGTAATCTTATTTTTTAAATGCAGCCCTTCCAACAAACTGGCAGCCTCACACCCGTTAATTGCACCCCACTGCATTTGTTTGATGTTTTCGGCATTCAACAAAACTATCTTTTTATTCATGTGAAATCCCCAAATCCGCAAATACTTGGTTTACCAATTGAGTATATTCTGGCTGTTGATTTACTAACTTCTCACAAGCATCTATCAAATTTAACCTTCTTCGGCCATTTCGATCAATAATCGATTTAGCATGAACCATTGAACTTAAAATAGCCTCGTCAACGCAAGAACTGACCGCTCGAAACATTAAATCAATCCGGTTATCGTTAAATCGAGTAATTGTGTCAAAGTCATTTTCTTCACTAAAGTGGTTAACCAAATTGGTGGTTGAAAACGCAAAAGCAATTTCACCGCTACCGTTGCCAATAAAACCTCCTGAGCGATTAATACCAACAGTTGCTCGCTTTGCCAAGCGTTTTAGTTGTCTAGAATTCAAGGGAGCATCAGTGGCAATTACCGTAATAATTGATCCCTTTTCTTCTTTATTTTTATCTTCTTTAAGCATTTTGGCTAATGGTTGTCCAATTGGCCGGCCTTTGACAATAAAATCCTGGATATAGCCATAATTGGTCATTACTAAAGCCCCAATGGTAAATTGATGAGTTGAATCAACTTTTATAACCCGTGAACTAGACCCAATCCCACCGCGAAGGTCATAACACATCATGCCATTGCCAGAGCCTACTGAACCTTCTTGAAATTTTCTCAGTGAATGATCCAGTGCAGAAAAAACATCATTTTCGGATACTCTCATTGCTCTGATATCAGAAATATCACCATCATTACATTCAGCCACAATTGGATTAACTGTGCTGGTGATATCACCAATCTCTGGATTTTCTTCAAGCATATGTTTAGTCAGAGCATTCAAGGCCGTTCCGACCCCAAAAGTATTTGTGAGAACAATTGGCGTCTCGATTGTGCCAAGCTCATTAATTTGGACTAATCCAACACTTTTACCAAATCCATTGATTACTTGACAGCCCGCAGGAACTTTTTGCCGAAATAAATTCCCTTGATGAGGAAAAATTGTTGTAACTCCAGTATGGATTTTTCCTTCATTAATTGTTGTTTGACCAACTTTAACCCCAGGTACGTCAGTAATCAGATTTAATTTTCCCTTAACCCCGTCTGACAGGTCGTTAAAAAGTTTAACTGATAGTCCCAAAATAATCACTCCTCCAATTTAAAATTATATTTATTTTACTAAATTAAATGGATTAAACAAAGCGAGAGTGAGACAAGCTAAATGAAGCAGCTTATATCTCACTCTCGTCATAAATTTCTCAGTGGCCAGCAGATACTGTTGCCACCAAAGCACCCATAGCAATCAAATTATTTAAAAAATGAAGACTTATAGATGCATACACATTGTGTTCACGTAAATATACGTATGAAAGAATCATTCCCATCAAGAAATAGGTTAAAAAACTTATCGGGTTTAAATCTTCCATATGTGGGAAAGCAAACAATAACCCGCTAACTAAAATGGGCAAGGTTCTTTGGGCCGGTTTAAAGAATGCCCCAATCAAAAAGCCTCGAAAAGTCAGTTCCTCTAAAACTGGGGAGAAAAACACACCCGTGGTTAACATAAGTATCATTGTCAAAGGACTTTTTGTAATTAATCCTTCAATGATTTTATTATTTGCCGTAGATTGCGTATGAAAGATAGCTACATTTAACCTAGAGAGAACTACTTCTATTGCAAAAAAAGCAACCCAAGCAGTTAAGGTAATCTTTAAATCATTTTTAGTTAGTCTTTTTGGCTTATAAGCAGAGAATCGCTTTACAGCCAGATATGCTATCCAAGCTGCTAGAGTAAATCCCAAAATGTAGATCAAACTTAGAAAATAGTTTAATCCGTTGGATAATTTGTGTGAGGCAATGATCGAAATAGGAATCTGAACAGAAATCACCAAAATAACCAATCCAACAAAAACCATTGCCCGAGTAAAGTAATCATCAAAATTTATGCTGTTGAAGTTTTTTGACATTTACGAAATATTCTTCCTTACTTATTACCATCACTTAGCCATTAAATCACTTAAGCTTGTAAAATCAGGGATTCCAAGTCCAGTAGCTTGATTATAAATTGTCCCTGGTTGGCCAGTGTAATAAAGATTAGTATTGTTAGTTTGACTATCTAGAGGTGTGAACGGTGAACTGCCTGAGCTTGCAAATCGATAAATTTGCGGGTTCCAAAAACCTAAACGACTATTCGCCTTGCCAGAAATCAATGCACTTACTGTAGCAAACTGCGGCGACACAATACTCGTCCCGCCAGAAAGATACCATTTAGGCTTAGTTCCTGAGGATGAAGTGGTATACATATTATATCCAGTGTTTGGGTCAGCATTGGCCGAAATATCCGGCACGTTTCTTCCTGAATGAGTGCCAGAAGTTTTAGTAGGATGAGAAACTCGGGAAGGATAACCCTTATTAAAGTTCCAAAGTTTAATTGCATCATAAGTTCCCACTCCGCTAATACCTGACTGAAAGGCTGGTAATGGATTGAAGGAGCTAAATCCGCCACCGCCCCCAGCAAAATAGGCATTTATCTTGTCAGAACTGGACAGAAAATATTGACGATCAAAGTCCGGGTAAAGGAACTCAGACCCCCAAGCTCTTTCTTTTGTTACTTTGTACGCGCGACCATTTACTCGATAAGTATTAGGAAGTGTAGTTCCACCCACCGAAACAGTGTAAGGAGAATTTCCAGGTGAATCTACAGTAAGCCCCCAAGATGTGTCCTGGGTAATGCCATCATAAGCACCATTATCTCCACTAGCAGTAAAAATTGAAATTCCTTGAGCCGCAGCCTGTTTGAAAAGTAAATTAATAACATCGTTATATTTTGTTGGGGTTACACCAGCTTTAATATCAGCTGTAACTTGTTTTTCACTTTGCCCCCAGCTGATAGAAAGATCATCGACTTTATTTTCACTATTGACGTTGGCCAATGAATCAACCATCCCACCAATATCTGATTTAGCTATATAAACTCGTAAATTAGCCTTAGGTGCAATCGACCCAGCTTGTTCAACATCCATGGTTGTTTCGTCAGAATCCGACCAATTTCCTTTATAACCATCGGTTTTAGATATCGAAATTCGATTTTGTTTGGCAGGAATATTTTCTGCTGACCAAAAGTGGTAAGCATCATTCTGGTGAAAGTTGGCGAATGATAATATCCCGATTGTTTTTCCAGAGCCATCATACCCATTCTGATACAATGAAGAAACTTTATAGCGATCAATAAATTTTTGAGGAGCATCTGCTGGATCCCCCTGAGAATCCAAGGACCGCTTATAAAATGAAGCTGGCTGCATAGAGGCCTGAGTACTCTTACCATAAGTAGAAGTTGAATAATTAAAAAATCCAGTTAATGCAAGCATTTTTTTGGAGAAAGTCGCAGGTAGCTTAGGTCCTTTAGTAGCTTTTTGGAAAGTAACGCCCTTTTGGGTCTCATTGACCAACTGAACTTTAAAAGCTTTTTCAATGTTACCAGTAGAACCGGACACGCTAACCACAATATTGCCTTTATAAACAGTTGATTTAAGGTGATATTTACTCAAATAAGATTTTAATTTATTAATTGTGGAACTGGATTGACCATATGAACTTGCAAATTGATCTGGAGTTAAAAAATGTCTAAAGCTTGAACTGCTTGGATTTGCCGTTGCATAAACAAAGCTTGTCAATTGACCCGTATTACGAGTTCCAAAAACAATTGAAATTTGTTGCTGTTTGGAACTTGAAACTGGCTTAGTACTTGCGTTTACAGAAGCAGAAGCAAAATATCCAAAGGCAATCATCATTGCAAACATTACCAATATTTTAATCAGTAGCTTCTTGCCAATATTCTCAATGGATCGCTCAAATTTCAGTTCCATTTAATTATCTCCCCTTAATTAAGACAAAAATAATAGCAAATCCCGTTTATTAAAAATCATCGTTATTATTTCTATTGTTTTTATTATACTCGTTCATAATCATGACCACTAGTGGCGTGATTATCAATCTCAAAACAATAACAGCTAGTACCCAAATGCCAATTAAACCCCAAGTATTAGGTTTAATCGTATTCACCAAATAAAAAGTCCCCCAAATAATAATCACCGTGGAAACAATCAAAATCAGTAATTTTGTTTTCATAATGTCTCCTTTGACAATACTGCACTTTTAAATGTGAAGGAAAATAGGTTTTACTGTAAAAGACTTGTGAAAACAGCTTTTTACTCCTCAAATCAAGATATAATAAATTATCGACAATTTAGGTTAACACAAATTCGAAAACAGGAGGATTAATATTATGTTAAAAGAATTTAAAAACTTTATTGCAAGAGGTTCGGTAATTGATATGGCCGTTGGTGTAATAATTGGGGCAGCTTTTACCGCGATTGTTACTTCATTAGTTAACAATATGATTAACCCGCTAATCGGAATATTTATGGGCAAAGTGAATTTTTCAGATTTAGTGTTCAAAGTTGGCGCAGCAACCTTTAAATATGGTGAATTTATCAACTCTATCATCAGTTTTTTGATCATTGCCTTTGTTGTTTTTCTGATGGTAAAGTTTCTAAATCAAGTAATAAAGAAGAATTCAAAAGAGCCTGCAAAACCTACCTCAACAGAGATCCTATTAAAGGAAATTCGTGACGAATTAAGGAAAGATAAAAGTATCGGCTAGAATTTTTTTAAATTGCCAAAGGAAGAAAGTTTCCTTTGGCTTTTTTGAAAAAACATTTTTGAAAGCCAAAAACTGCTCATTATTTGCCTTTAGATTAGACTTGCACTAAGATTGAGGTGTTCAAAAAGAACGAAAAAAGATATTTTAGGAGTGGTTTTTCATGAAAACGTTTGCGATTAAAGCTCGCGATGGAGTAATGGAACTAAATTATTCCGAGGATTCAAATAAACCGCCTTTTCGGAAGTTTATGATTACTTACAACCCAACCCTTTCGATCGGCGATAATTTGGAAAGCATTAAAACCGCGTTAACCGGATTACCAGTTGACGCAGCAATTATAGAAAACTCATTGAACTATGGATTTTCCGATACCATCATCGGAATTAATCATCAAAAAATTGATATTGGCCTAGCAATTGCCAATATGCTTAATATTCCCGTAGTCAACTTACAAACAGCAAATGAAATTGGCCTTGAAAAAGCTGTTAAACAAAAAGCAGATTATCTTAAATGGCACTTGGATTACTATGGTGAGTATTCTGGCAAGAGAAATTACGGCCAGGAGGCAATGTTAACCGTTGGAAACGGTTATTTTGTTTTGCGAGGAGCATACGTTGAATCTAACGCAGATAAAGATAATTATCCAGGAATGTATATTGCTGGCGGCTTCAACCAACTGACCACAAAGATGAATGACCGTGATGTTGTAAATGAAGATTTGGTAAATTTTCCAAACAGTCAATACATCAGCTTTGGCGTGGACGGCCAAAAACCATTTGAAATAAGAAAAGAAGATATCCAAGACATTTATCGAAGTCTCGACCTTAAGCGAGGCATTCTAACTACCACCTTGCATATCCAACTTTCTACCGGCCATGTTCTTGAAGTAAAGGCTACCAAGGCCGCAAACATGTCTAACTGGCATCGGTTTGCGATTAAATATGAAATTAAACCAGTTAACTTTTCTGGTACTCTACAAATTTATTCCAAGATTGACGGTAATGTTGTCAACTCAAACGTAGATAGGTATGACGCGTTTAACAAACAACATCTCAACGTCCTTGGCATGACTGCTCATGATGATAATATTTCTTTAATCGGTGAAACCAAAACCTCCAAGATTAGATTTGCCATAACTTCAAATTTAAAGAGCAACAATATTGATACCAAAAAAGCAATCACTTCCACTACAGATCAAAAGTCAGTAATGCAAAAACTGAGTTTAGATGTTGATCCTGGAAAAACTTATACTTTTGAAAAAAATGTGACTATCTTTACTACCCAAGACCCACAAGAAAATATTAATCAACAAGCAAACGATGAACTGCAAAAATCATCTTTTGCAGATACAATAAAAGATACCACTAAGTTCTATCACGATTTATGGAACAAAGCAGACATTCAAATTGACAATGACATCACAAGCCAAAAACTAACCAGGGTTAATATTTATCACCTAATGGTAACAGGAGCCGCCTTACAATCAGGAAAACTGGATTGTTCAGTCGGGGCTCGTGGTCTTCATGGTGAAGCCTACAGAGGTCACATATTCTGGGATGTAACTTTTGATTTACCATTTTATGCCCTCCACTTCCCAAAGATCGCCCGTCAATGTTTGTTATACAGATATAACCGTTTGGGGGAAGCTCGCAAATACGCTAAATCAGAAAATAAAAAAGGCGCAATGTACCCTTGGCAGTCAGCAATGTATGGCGACGAGCAGTCACAATTTGTCCATTTAAATCCGATAAGTGGAAAATGGGATGCTGATAACAGTCGCCTCCAACGCCACGTCTCAATCTCGGTAGCTTATGATGTTCTCCGTTATGTTGATATTACCGATGACCAAGAATTCCTCAAGGATTACGGCTTGAAAATGATTCTTTCAATCTGTGAATTCTGGGTAAGCATGGCAAGTTATGACAAGAGTGCCGATCGATACGATATAAAACATGTTATGGGACCTGATGAATTTCACGAGCAATATCCAAATTCAAACACCCATGGACTTACAAATAACGCGTACACCAACATCATGGTAGCCGGCCTCTTTGATCGAGTGGAAGAGCTCGTTAAAGAACTTGACCAAGAGGAACTTAATGCTGCTGCTAAAAAAGCCTCATTCAATCCTGAATTATTCGAAACAATGAAAGATATTTCAAGAAAGTTAAGACTAGATATCAACGAAGAAGGAATCATTGGTCAGTTTAGTGGCTACTTTAAGCTATCAAAGCTCAACTTTGACGCCTACCGCAATCGTTATGGAGATATTTCAAGAATTGATCGAATTCTAAAAGGTGAAGGTAAAACCCCTGACGCTTATCAGGTTGCTAAACAAGCAGATACTTTAATGGCTTATTATGAATTACCATTTGATGAAGTTGACGGAATAATTAAAAAGATGGGTTATAACTTACCGGAAAACTACTTCTCAAATAACTTGCAATATTATTTGGATCGGACTACTCATGGTTCTACTTTGTCACGAATTGTTTATTCAGTTCTTGATGAAATGAACGACAATATGGATAAATCTTGGCAATTATTCTCCACCGCCTTATTCTCTGATTATTATGATATCCAGGGAGGCACAACCGCAGAGGGAATTCATCTTGGTGTCATGGGGGCAACGCTACAGATTGAAACTCAACAATATGGTGGCGTTCAAACTTACGACGAGAAAATCAGTATCTCACCTCACCTACCTAGTCTTTGGAAAAAATTAAAGTTCAAGCACAACTTCAGAGGAGTAATTTATTCTTTTGAAATTGATCATCACAATGTCAAAGTCACAGCTGATAAAGACACTCACGTAACTGTCAAAGGAAAAGTTTATCAAGTCAAAAAAGATACCCCGTTGACAGTCAAATATAGATAGTATTTGGAGGAAAACACGATGGCAAAATTTTCTGATATTAAAGGATTTGTTTTTGATTTGGATGGAGTTATCACTGATACTTCAATTTTTCATAGCCAAGCTTGGCATCAAGTAGCCGACAAAGTTGGATCTCCTTGGAGTAAGAAACTAGAAGATGGCCTAAAAGGAATCAGTCGGATGGACTCTTTGGAAATGATTTTACAGGCCGGAAATGTCCAAAACAAATATACTGATGAGCAAAAAGTCCAGCTAGCCACTGAGAAAAACGATAATTATCTTAAACTGGTCAATAAAATGACTCCAGCAAATATTCTGCCAGGAATCAAAGACTTTTTGGATTCTTTAAAGGCAAATGGATACTTAATTTCTCTAGCATCGGCTTCCAAAAACGCTCCCACAGTTCTATCTAAACTTCAGTTAACTGATTATTTTCCTAAAGTCGTTGACCCAGCTTCACTAAAAAAAGGAAAACCAGACCCAGAAATATACACCAAAGGCGCAGAAATGCTTAATCTTGATCCGAGCCAATGTATTGGTGTCGAAGATGCGGCAGCCGGAATTCAGGCAATTAACGGTGCAGGAGAAACTTCTGTCGGAATTGGCGATAAAAACATTCTTAAAGAAGCAGATGTGTTATTTGCGAATACTTCAGAAATGACACTTGATAATATAAAAAAACAAATGAAATAATTTTTGTTTTGAAAAAAGTGAGGTTGGAAAATTTTTCCAACCTCACTTTTTTATTCTTACTTTTAAATCAAACCATAATGTTGAAGCCCTTTGACAATCCCACCTTCCATATTCGAAGATGTAATAAAATCAGCTCTTTTCTTGGCAATTGGGTTACCATTTCCCATAACAACGGCATGATCAACCTCGTCAAACATTTGCAAATCATTGAGCTGATCACCAAATCCATATGTCGGAACAGAAGCCAACCCAGTTTTTCTTAACAAAGCTTGAATCCCGGTTTGTTTTGAGATGCCCCAATTCATAGTATCCATACATCGTGGATTATTTCTTACCAAAGAAAGTCGCCCTTCATACCGTTCTTGATATAATTCGTCTTTATCAAAGTTGTAAACATTCATGAAATTAATTTCATGGGTTTTATAAAAGTCAGGATCCACATGGGCATCAAGTTTTAGCAAATGATAATTATTCCTGGTCATATCATTTTCAGCAGAAAGAGCAAAACCAAGATTGTTATAATAGGCAACAACATCCCCTTGAGATTTTGCAAACGAAATTAAATCTGAAATCAAATCAGTTTTGATTGTCTCCGCTTGCAGTTTTTTGCCTTCATACTGAACATAACTTCCATTAGCACTAACAAGTGAGTTCATCCCGGTTGTATCAACAACGTATTGAATCTCAAAAATATTTCTTCCTGTAGAAATAACCGGAAGGACATTGTTTTTTCTGAGTTGTTCGACGACTTGAATGTTCTCTTTTGGAATACTCTTATCATCTCGCAAAAAAGTCCCATCCAAATCAAAGAAAGCCACGGCTTTATACATGTTTATTCCCCCACTCTCAACGTTTTAAGTCTATTGTACTTCTGTATATTCAAAATATAATTTTTAAGGGTTTTGAGTTAAATTGAAATATTCATTCTAAATTAAAAGCCAGAAACTTTCTTTTAAGTTTCTGGCTTTTAAAAAACTAATTATTGCGAATAACAAAGACATCTCTTTTAGAATAAGAAACGACAAAAGAAGTAGTTGAGCCTAATGTAAATCGGGAAATAGCATTAACGCCGGTTGCACCGATCACTACTGCATCAGCTTTAACCTGATCAGCAACTTTTTGGGCCAACTGAATTCTTGGATCACCCAAAACAATGTATGTCTTAACTTTAATCCCAGCTTGTTCAGCCAAACTGGCATATTTATCCACCAATTTAGAAATTTTTACTTTAAGGTCGTCAACAGCGTTTGGGCTAATATTCCCAAACCCAAGCATCGCGTATTTTGAAATACCCATAACTTCTCGATCGTTGATTACTCCTAAAATATGCAAAGTGGCACAATTATGCTTGGCAATTAAAACAGATCGATCAAAAGCTTTTCTAGCATTTTTTGATCCATCAACTCCAATAAGAATATTTGCATAATTAGCAGTTTTCATTGTGATGCCTCAATTCTATTTTGATAACTCGCTGATTGATTGGCCATAAATTGCCATTGCTTTTATTAGATCGTTAACTGGTTGAAATTCATTTGCCTGGTGCATTGTATCTTCAGTATCTGGGAATAAAGCTCCAAAAGCAACTCCGCGATCCATTAAGCGAGCATAAGTTCCTCCGCCGACAACTTCAGGGGTTGATTTTGTGTCGCCGGTTTGTTGTTGATAAACTTTCATCAAGGTTGTAACAATTGGGTCTTTTGGATCAACATAATGAGGATCCATATTGTCAAGTTGATGGACCTCACCCTTATATTCATCCGCAGCCAAAATCAACTTTTTCAAAATATCTTTATCACTAAAGCCTTGGGGATAACGGAAGTTAGTGTTAACAGTTCCACCCTTAGTATGATCAAATTTCATAATCGCAACATTCATAGTTGTCTCGCCCATGAGTGAATCAACGTGATCAGCTCCTATTTTGTGGGCTCTAGAATCCTCGTGAAGCTTTTCAGCGATAAATGAAATAAAGTTTTCAGCATCGCCATCGAAGTTAAATTCATTTAAGAATGTTGCCAAATATGTTCCAGCATTAACACCGTTTTTAGGTTCCATGCCGTGAGCGGCTTTGCCAACTATATGAATTCTCATTCTCTCATCAGTTAACTTGATATCGCCACTAATTGGGTGAGTATCGAGAAATTTAGTAAAGGCATCAACAAGTTTTTCGTTGTCCGGAACATCAATTAATGCCGTAGCATCCCCTGGAACCATATTCATCCTTAAGCCAGAATTGAAACTCTTTAGAGTATATTCAACTCCATTAGAGTCACCAAACTGAGTTTCGAATGTAGCATTCCCCTTTTCACCATTAATTAATGGAAACTCGGCATCTGGAGAAAATCCAAAAGTCGGAGCAGGTTCAACTGAAAAGTAATGTTTCATCCCAGTCCATTGACTCTCTTCATCGGTGCCAATAATAAAACGAATTTTTAAATTGGGTTTAATTCCACTGTCTTTTAACATTCGCAGACCGTAATAAGCCGCTAAACCTGGGCCTTTATCATCAGAAGTTCCACGACCATAAACATTGCCATCCTTTTGCGTCATTGTAAATGGGTCGGTCTCCCATCCATCCCCTGCAGGCATGACGTCAGCATGAGCCTGAATAGCCAAAGTCTTATCTCCTTGACCATACTCAATGTAGCCAACAATATTTTCCAAATTTTTGGTTTTAAATCCATCCCGCTTGCCAAAAGACAGAAACTTTTCAAGAGCTTTTGCTGGCCCTTTTCCCAGTGGATAATCATCTGTAGCGTGAGCATCATCTCTCACAGATTTAATAGAAACTAATTCCTTTAGATCCTTTAAATAACTATCTTTATAATCCTGAGCTTTTTTTAACCATTGATTTGCCATAAAAATCCTGCCTTTCGTAATAATCAATTGTCTTAATTCTATCACAATCTTTTCTGGGTTTAAAAGAATGGCAAAGTTGGGAAAATGATATAATTATTGCTAAGAGGGGGAACCTTTAATGGAAAAAATAACCGCAGATATTTTAAAACAAGTAATTAGAAAACGGCCTAAAAACAGTTTTAAAGGGACATATGGAAAAATTGCCTTAGTTGGTGGTAGTAAAAACTTTGGCGGCGCAATTATAATGGCCACAATGGCAGCCGTATATTCGGGGGCTGGACTGGTAACTACCATTACAGATGGTTCCAATCAATCTAGTCTGCATAGTCTCCTTCCAGAAGCAATGTTTGTTGACTGGCGCGATGAAGTTTCTGCCAAACCAATATTAGATGCGGCAACCGTAATTGTTGTCGGTCCAGGCCTTGGCACTCAGCCTTATAGTTTAAGACTCCTAAAAGGCGTGCTAAAAATTGCTCATCAAGGACAAGTTCTTGTCATTGATGGATCTGCTCTAACCTTAATGGCGAAAAATAATTTAGCTTTGCCAAAAGGTAGCCTTAACGTGTTAACTCCTCATCAAATGGAATGGCAAAGAATTTCGGGAGTAAAAATTGCTGATCAAAATCCAGAAACCAACCTGGCTGCGGCAAATAAACTGAATGCCATTGCAGTAGTCAAATCTTCACAAACTGAAGTATTTATAAATGGCAAAGGTTATCAAAACACCTCCGGGTCCCCTGCTCAAGCTGTTGGTGGAATGGGCGACACTCTAGCCGGAATAGTTGGGGGGTTTACTGCCCAATTTGAAGATACGCCTAAAGCAGTATTAGCAGCTGTTTATACTCACAGTGCCATCGCTGATGAAATTGCCAAAGACCATTACATTGTTTTGCCCCATCAAATAAGTCAAGCACTGCCAAAATTCATGTTTAAAAATCAAAGTAATTAAAAACAGGAATTAAGTTAAACTATTTGTTTTAACTTAATTCCTATTTTTAATTATTTTTGAAATATTTACCTGTGAGTTACCATTGCCAAAGACAAATCCCTGCCAAAGATTCGTCTTGATGCCCCCATTTTGTTGCCAATCCAAACATAGACGACCGCCTGAATAATACTGAAAACAGCACAATAAATAAAAGCAGTCAATTTAGTGGAAGGAACATAAAATGAACGGACGCCAAAGTACATTGCAATTGTAAACAAGAAAAACAAAATATTGGTGAACTCTGTTCTATCTAAGATTGCAAAGCGAACATTAAACGTCCAGTGAAGCTTACTGTAACAAAGAATTACCACTGCCAAAAAGGCAATCGCCGTAGCAATGATTCCACCAAAACCTTCGAAGTAATAAACACAAGGAAACTGGATAACCAACTTTATTGCTAACCCAATTAGTAGGTACTGAACCGCTTTTTTGCTATATCTCAGGGACTGAAGTAATGTCAATCCATTAATTGCCAGTCCCATAATAAGTGCTTGAATTAAGTTCTCCAATAAATAAATTCCGCCAAGCTCATCAAAATTAAAGAAGATTCCATAAATTTCTGCTGAAAGGGCCCCTAATATTGCAATAACCGGTAGCAGCACAAATAAAAGTAAATTCAGATTTTCAGATATCAATTTACTAATATTTCCCTGATCAGACACCCGAGCCTTTGAAAGTAAAGGTAAACTTGTTTCCGCAACTGCTAAGGCTAACGACAGCACAACTGTAGTGATTTTAGTAGGATTAGCAGAGAACAAGGTGTAGATATATTGAGTATAAACAGCACTGTTATGAAGAAACCCCTGCATGACTTGTTTGAAGAAAAATTGATCGATCAATTGAGTCAGAGTAATTCCCGAACCTACAAAAACAAACGGAACCGATTCATAAATAATCATCATGAACATTTTCCGGATACTAGTCAAATCTAAAGGCTTACTCTGACGGTAACGCTGTGAATATTCTGGCATCTTTTTTCTAAACCAGTTACCCAAATACAAATAACTAGCAATTGCCCCAATAAAAGCCCCTAAAATGCTTGAGTAAACAGCAATTACAAAGTTTAAATGAAGAATGTAAATAATCACATAGGTTGAGCCTAAAATAAAGATTATTCGCAGTAATTGTTCCCACAGTTGAGACATCCCATAAGGCTGCATGTCTTCATTTCCTTGAAACCAACCACGAATAAAACTCATTGAAGGTAAAATAACAATTGCCGGAACCAACAATCGGATTGACTTAGTTGCTGCGGTTGCCGAAACAACCGGGCTACTCTTAGCTAGTATTGGAGCAATGACATACATAACAATCCCACACAAAACCCCAGAAAGAACCATTACAGCAAATCCAGTTCTGGCAATTTTTCGGCTATTAAGGAATTTTTGTTCACCGTTATACATAGCAACTCTTCTAGCCACCGCTGACGGAAATCCAGCGGTTCCTAGCGAAATGAACATCGCGTATATCTGATAAGAACTATTAAAAAGAGCCTGCGCTGAGGTTTGATTCGCGGCTGAGCCGATCATAATCAACCAAGGAATAAGGTAAACAACCCCAAGAATTCGAGAAACGATACTTCCAAACGAGAGCCAAAAAGCTCCCGAAATAATCTTTTTGTTCATTTATTGACACCTATCAGCTTTATTTTAATCAATTTATTAGCACACTCGTATTATTCTAATAAAATTCCGACGCAATAGCAATCATTCTCAGAGATGTTATTACTTACTTAATTGGTGTTTTCTTTAATATAAGGCCCTCAAAAACTAACTAAAAGGAATTTTTCATCCAAAAAACTTTTACAAACGACGAAGTATTCCACAAAAAAGACCTCTGGAAAATCCAGAGGGCCCTTTAAAAATCTTTTTAAAGAATTTTTATTTAACTGCAAGAATCACTAATAAAGTTATAAATCACTTCACAACAATGTTAACAATTTTGTTAGGAACAACAATTACTTTCGCAACATTACCGTCTTTAGTATGCGCTTTGACATTTTCATCAGCTAAAGCCTGCTTTTTAACATCATCTTCAGCGTCATCACGAGAAACAGTAATGTGAGCTCGTACTTTACCATTGACCTGAACAGCAAGTTCAACAGTATTCTCAACCAACTTTTTAGGATCATAAGTTGGCCAGCTTTCGTAAGCAATTGTCTTATCATGGCCAAGCAAGCTCCAAAGTTCCTCGCAAATATGCGGAGCAATTGGCGACAAAAGCTTTACAAGCCCTTCCATGTATTTGATTGGCAAAGCATCAACTTTATAGGCTTCATTAACAAAAATCATCATTTGAGAAATACCAACGTTAAATCTCATATTATCAAAATCATCAGAAACAATTTTGACAGTTTGATTGTAAACTTTGTCTAGTTTTCCATCATTAAAAGTAGTAACTCGATCACGAAGATGATTATTATCATCAATCATTAAGCGCCATACTCGGTCAAGCCAATGATAAGCGCCACCAATTCCTTCTGTGCTCCAGGGTTTAGCAGCATCCAGTGGTCCCATAAACATTTCATACAGTCTAAGGGTATCAGCACCATACTTTTTAACGATGTCATCCGGATTAATAACATTTCCTTTAGATTTAGACATTTTTTCGTGGTTAGTCCCAAGAATCATCCCTTGGTTGACTAATTTCTGGAATGGCTCTTTGGTTGGAACAATTCCCAAATCGTAAAGGAACTTGTGCCAAAATCTTGCATATAACAAATGCAAAACAGCATGTTCAGCCCCGCCAACGTAAAGATCAACCGGTGACCAATACTTGAGTTTTTCTGGGGAAGCAATCGCTTTATCATTATGCGGATCCATATATCTAAGCCAGTACCATGAACTACCAGCCCATTGAGGCATTGTATTAGTCTCTCGCTTACCTTTACGGCCATTTTTATCCACAACATTGACCCAATCAGTCAAGTTCGCCAATGGGCTCTCTTTGCCGCCAGAAGTCTGAATATCTTTGGCCTTAGGAAGTCTAAGTGGCAATTGGTCTTCTGGAACCAGAGTAGTTTCGCCATCTTCCCAATGAATAACTGGAATTGGTTCACCCCAATATCTTTGACGACTAAAGATCCAGTCACGAAGCTTGTAGTTGACTTTTTCATGACCTGCTTTATGATCAGTTAACCAATCAATTGCTGCTTTGATAGCTTGTTTTTGATTCATGCCGTCCATAAAACCAGAATTAATGTGAACCCCATCACCTGTATAAGCGGCATCATCGGTATCTCCACCTTCGATCACAGGAATTACTGGTAAATGGAATTTCTTGGCAAAGGCGAAATCACGATCATCGTGGGCAGGAACAGCCATAATAGCCCCAGTTCCGTATGATTCCAAAACATAATCACCAATCCAGATTGGAACTTCTTTGCCATTAATTGGATTAATGCCATATGCTCCAGTAAATACACCGCTTTTATCCTTGTTTAAATCGGTTCTTTCAAGATCAGATTTACGAGAAACCTTTTCTTTATATTCCTTGACTTCCTCGGCATGATCTGGAGTTGTAATCTTATCAACTAAATCGTGTTCAGGCGCCAAAACCATGTAAGTTGCTCCAAATAAAGTATCAGGTCTAGTGGTAAATACTTCCACTTGATCATCTGGATGACCCTTAACTTTGAAGAATACACTAGCGCCACGAGATCTGCCAATCCAATTTCTTTGTTGTTCTTTAATACTTTCTGGCCAATCAATATCGTCCAGGTCATCAATCAAACGATCAGCATAGGCGGTAATACGAAGAACCCACTGCTTCATTGGGACTCGATAAACGGGGTAACCTCCTCGCTCGGTTTTGCCATCAACGACTTCTTCGTTAGCAACAACGGTTCCACCCATAAAATCAGGAGCCCAGTTAACTTCAATGTCATCTTCATATGCCAAACCATGTTTATAAAGCTGTTCAAAGATCCATTGTGTCCATTTATAGTAGTTAGGATCAGTTGTATTAATCTCACGGTCCCAATCATATGAGAAGCCTAATGAACGAATTTGCTTTTTAAAGACCTTAATATTCTGAGCTGTAAAATCACGAGGATTATGTCCAGTCTTCAAAGCATATTGTTCGGCAGGAAGGCCAAAAGCATCCCATCCCATAGGATGAAGAACATTTTTTCCTTTCATCCGTGCCATTCTGGCCATAATATCTGTGGCTGTATAACCTTCGGGATGGCCTACATGAAGTCCTTGTCCAGACGGATAAGGGAACATATCCAATACATAATATTTGTCTTTGTCAAAATCATCGTATGTCTTAAAAGTTTTATGCTCATTCCAATAATGCTGCCATTTTCGTTCAATAACCTCATGATTGTATGCCATTATTACAACTTCCACCTTTCATGTTTCTATGTTCTTCAATTTCTTATTAAACAAAAAACGCCCTAAAGGGATCTGTTAAGACCCTTATAGGACGAATTTCTCGCGGTACCACCTATAATTCCCATCAAAGACGGACTCTTTAAACCGGTTAACGGCGGCGGCGATCCAACTTACTAATTTCAGCAGAATAATTTTCAACGATGAGTTCACTTCTGCTAAATCCAGATTCGCAGCACCCATCTGATTTCTTAAAAGTAGCAGCTAGCTAATACTTCGTATCATAATTTTTGTTTAATGAAATTGTTGCTATATATCCTAACAAAACATCAAAACAAAAGCAAGATGTGGCATAATAAATAAGGAAATAATTCTATATTTTTTGGAGATGACCCTTATTCCAAAGCCAAAAAAGTCTGTATCAATCTGGTTAGTTTTTTCACTGATTTTATTTATTTTTGTAACCATCTCAGTTGTTAAAAAGTCTCCTTGGGTAAATGCTTTTGATTTAAGCATTTCAAAAGCGGTGAGAAGTTTTGCCAGCCCAGGGCTAACCAAATTTACATTGATATTTACTTCAACCTTAAATCCCCTGCAAACTACAGTTATAGTCTTACTAATCAGCGGAACTCTCTTTTATTTTAAGAAAAAATGGCAGTCAATTTTTCTTCTAACAAACTCTTTAATAATTGGATTTGTAATTAATACCTTAGCGAAAATAATAATTGCCAGACCTAGACCTGGGTTCAAACATTTAATTCATGTTTCTTCTTACAGCTACCCAAGCGGTCATGCTATGGGGGCCATGCTTTTGTTTGGCAGCTTGATAATCATAATTAATTCAATCTTTAAAAAATCTGCAAGAATTGCATTAGTTAACATTCTTTTAGGAATGTTAATTGTTCTAATTGGCATTAGCCGAATTTACATAAACGTCCATTATGCAACTGACATTTTAGGTGATTGGTCACTTGGCTACGTTTGTTTAGTAATAAGTTATTGGGTCTTTTTTAAAATTGGAGTGAAAAAAAATGAAACAAATACCAAACGCCCTTCAAATGAGCCATAAATTTCTTTTAGAAGCTGTAGGCTTTGGTGACAAAGTCATTGATGGCACTATGGGAAACGGTAATGATACCTTGTTTTTAGCAAAATTGGTCGGAAAGAATGGAAAAGTCTATAGTTTCGACATTCAAAAACAAGCTGTAAAAAAAACAACAGAATTATTGCTAAAGAACCATATATCTTTGGAAAACGTCAATTTAATCAATGAAAGCCACGATAAAATTAATGAATTTCTGCCAACCAATGAAAATATATCAGCAGCAATATTTAACTTAGGCTACCTTCCTGGCGGTGACAAAGCAATTATAACTAAGCCCAAATCCACAATTCCCGCAATTACTAGTTGCATCGAGCATTTAATCGTCCATGGGATAATCTTAGTGGTGTTGTATTATGGCCATCCGGGTGGCGAAGAAGAAAAGGATAAAGTTTTAGGCTTTGCTGAAAATCTTGATCAAAGAATTTTTAATGTTTTTACTTATTCAGCTATTAACGAAATTAACGAACCACCAATTTTATTAATTATTCAGAAAAGGAAATAAGACTTGAGGAAAACATCCTCAAGTCTTATTTATTATTTACCAAAATATTCTTTTAACTCATTAACTTTATCAGTATGTTCCCAAGGTAAGTCAATATCAGTTCTGCCAAAATGACCATAAGCAGCTGTTTTTTCATAAATTGGCCGTTTAAGATCAAGCATTTTGATAATACCTGCAGGTCTTAGATCAAAAATCTTTCGAATGGCTTTAACAAAGTCCTCTTCTTTGATCGAAGATGTCCCAAAAGTGTTGACCGAAATTGAAACTGGTTGAGCAACACCAATTGCGTATGCCAACTGAATTTCAATTTCATCCGCTAAGTGAGCGGCAACAATATTTTTAGCAATGTATCTGGCAGCGTAACTGGCAGAACGATCAACCTTTGTTGGATCCTTGCCTGAAAATGCTCCGCCACCATGATGGGCATAGCCACCGTATGTATCAACGATGATCTTTCTACCTGTCAATCCAGCATCGCCCTGTGGACCACCAATAACGAATCGGCCGGTTGGATTAATTAAATAACGAGTCTTATCATCCAAATATTTACTTGGAATAACTGGCTTAATTATCTGCTCAACAACATCTTTTCGAATCTTATTTAAAGAAATATCGGCATCATGCTGAGTACTTAATACAACAGTATCGACTCGAAATGGTTTATTGTTTTCATCATACTCAACAGTAACTTCGGCTTTTGCATCAGGTCCAAGATAAGGTAAAGTCTTGTTTTTTCTTAACTTTGCTTGTCTCATCATTAATTTGTGACTTAGTGAAATTGGCAAAGGCATAAGCTCAGGAGTTTCGTTGATTGCAAATCCAAACATTAACCCTTGATCTCCGGCACCAATTTTATCGAGAGGATCAACATCACCCTCGCGACTTTCAAGGGCATCATTAACCCCTTGAGCAATATCGGGTGACTGTTCATCGATAGCAACAATAACAGCACATCCATCACCATCAAAACCATAACGATTGTCTGTATATCCAATCCGTTTGATAGTCTGACGAACAACCTTTTGGATGTTAACGTATGCTTTAGTTGATATTTCGCCAAAGACTAAAACCAATCCGGTAGTAACTGAAGTTTCACAGGCAACACGAGCGTCTGGATCCTTCGCCAATAAAGCATCCAAGATAGCATCGCTGATTTGATCAGCAATTTTATCTGGATGTCCTTCAGAAACTGATTCTGAAGTAAATAAATGTTTTTCAGACATTTTATTTCCCCCTACATAATTTTTCGGTTACAAGGCTTATTCACTATAGGTGAATCCATCCTATCGGGAACTCATAACTCTTGTATGTTATCATAGTTTTTGGGCTTTTTAAAGACGAAAATTTATGGGATGTGATTTTTTGAGAATTCTAACCAATAATAATTTTCAGTTCTGGGCGCAGGTCGTCAGTATGGTTTTGACCTGGATGCTGTTTTCAGATGTACCAATAAATACTTTTTTCTTTGAACGATCACTTGATCCGATCATTCTGGTCGCAATTGCCTTTTCTCTTGTAATAATGCAATTTTTAAGACATTCGGTAAACAAGTTGCAAGTTATCCTTTTAGATATAATCATCCTAACTTTAGGGCTTAAAATCTTAATTACCAATCAGCCGATTGATAGTGCATTACTCCTATTTAACTTAATAATGATCAACATTTTATTACTAACAAAATGGGTCCAAGAATCCCACTGTAAATGGGTAATATTTGGACTATCCTATGGAAGTGGAATGGCTTTTCTAATCAACATTTCCCATTTTAATTACTTGAGTTTAATCGCTTTAATGAATATTGCTCTGCTTATTTTTCTCAGCACATTTTTTTCAATCCATATATTCATAAATCGGTTAAATAACCTCTATCTGCTAGCGATACTATTGGTTTGTGCCTTATTGATGT
>DIDF01000098.1 GCA_002418005.1 Lactobacillaceae bacterium UBA5807 | reverse complement strand
TTCGAGCCCGCCTGCCGGAGTTATTATTTAATGGAGAGTTGTCCGAGCTGGCCGAAGGAACATCATTGGAAATGATGTAAACGGGTAAAAGCCTGTTTCAAGGGTTCGAATCCCTTACTCTCCGTAGTCGAATAATAGTATTTGACCCGTTGGTCAAGTGGTTTAAGACACCGCCCTTTCACGGCGGTAACATGGGTTCGAATCCCGTACGGGTCACTTTGGAGGATTAGCTCAGCTGGGAGAGCATCTGCCTTACAAGCAGGAGGTCACAGGTTCGATCCCTGTATCCTCCATTCCATAGCAACACTATTGGTTCGTTGGTCTAGTTGGTTTAGGACGCCTGCCTGTCACGCAGGAGATCACGAGTTCGAGTCTCGTACGAACCGTTGTTATGTATTACAATTTAATACAAACATGACATTATCATTTTCTGTAAGTGGTTTGGCTCGGTAGCTCAGTCGGTAGAGCAATGGATTGAAGCTCCATGTGTCGGCAGTTCGATTCTGTCCCGCGCCATTTATGGAGGGGTAGCGAAGTCTGGCTAAACGCGGCGGACTGTAAATCCGCTCCTTCGGGTTCGGTGGTTCGAATCCACTCCCCTCCATCTTATAGGGATATAGTTTAATGGTAGAACTACGGTCTCCAAAACCGTCGGTGTGGGTTCAACTCCTACTATCCCTGTTTATAATGTCATGGCGGTAGTGGTGAAGTGGTTAACACATCGGTTTGTGGGTCCGACACGCGTGGGTTCGATTCCCACCTACCGCCCTTGATTGAGAAACTATGTGAACGACATTATAAATTATACTGTCTACACCAGTTTCTGTTAGCTGGTTGGTTAACAATTACAAGTTTATGGCGGTATAGCCAAGTGGTAAGGCAGAGGTCTGCAAAACCTTCATCACCGGTTCAAATCCGGTTACCGCCTTTGCCTGGGATATTGGCAATTCTCAATCCAATTTAATTTTGCCGGAGTGGCGGAACTGGCAGACGCGCTGGACTCAAAATCCAGTGATCGTTGAGATCGTGTGGGTTCGAACCCCACCTCCGGTACTAAAAAAAGACATTAACTTGAAAACAAATTCAAGTTAATGTCTTTTTTGTACTTTTCTTTCATAACTGTCTTTAATTTTCTAATTCGTTTAAGTTAAATCGGAAAATTGGTTGAAAATAAATATTTTCCCAAAAAAGAAAGTTTAGTACCAGAATCATTTTGAATAATTACTGGCTGGTAAGCAGGACTGAATGATTCTGATTCTAAAATGATTGCCGAAGAGGTTGCTTTTATTTTTCTTAATAGAGTCTCTCCGTTTCCCAAACTAACAGCCATAAGTGATCCATCAACGGGTTTAGAAGCTTTTGCAAAAACAGAAGTATATCCATCAGGAACCAGTTTGTTCATCGAATCTCCTGAAATTCTAAGCCCAAAAATATTTTTAAATCCATATTTATCGATAAGATTTGCTGGCACAGGTAAAGCTCCAACCAGTTTGTTTTCGAAAAAAGGAGATTTGCCATCGGCGACTGAATAAAAAACGGAAATATTAGAATCTGCTTTAAATGGTTGTGCCGGACGAACTACGTTTTTACTGTCCACAGGTGAAGTTACAAACATATTCGCTGGCAAATACCCGGCTAATTGTAAAAGTTGGGTGTAATCGGTTTGATAAACCTTTGCCAATATTTGTAAAGTGGCTGGGCTGGGCTTGATTGGATTGCCATGACGGTTAATTCCCTTTTCAATATCTCGTAAGTAAGTAAAACTAATTTGATGGTTGGTTCGTTCTGCTACTCCTCTCAGAGTTTCAGTGCCTCTGAGCTTTTCTAGATATTTTCCTAACTCGTTAGTCAATCTTTCAACTCCTTTGTTTATTTTGTTTGACATAGACAACACAAATTATATCACAGTTTTTTTAGGAAAATTTATTTTTATTTTTTTGGTGAAAAGTCCTTATTTAGCGGCGCTTAAGTGTATTTTTGAGATTAATTATTGTAAATCATGAACAATACCATTGATTAATATTATGAATAGTGATGTAATATGGGTATACAAACATTGATTAAAAAATACAATACTATTGTACAAAATTCAAATGGGGAGTAGATTAGCATGTTTATTAAAAAGGTACGAACCAATAATGCTGATAAAATGAAACCGTCATTTTCATTATTTTGGCGGTCAGTTCATAAACTGGGTAATTGGCCTGATCAAGAAAAGACAATTGAATATTTGGTGGAACAGGGTATCTTTCCGGACAATCCTGATATAAATCGCATTGACAACCAATTAGTAGTTGAGAATATGCTTTTTGAAAAGGGTTGTTATATCGTTATCGAAAGTGAATTAACTAAAGATGGTAAAAATATGATATATCGAGTTAATTCGTACACTAATAAGGATTATAAGGATTTATACGGCAGCACAGAAGAACACGATTTTAAAGTTGAAGCTGATTAGTTTAAGTGATTTACTGATAATTTGCCCATACTTTGGGTGCTGGTATACTCCTTAAGAATAGCGTTTAGAACAATTTGGTGAGCTAATTTTTTAAAATATTAGCTCTTTTTTTATTAAAAAAATAACCATACTAATGTAAAAAAAAGGCAATAGTCGGTTATTTTTCCCTTTAAGTGGTATATTTATTGTAGTTCCTAAATTTCTTTTAAGAGGAAGTCTGTTTATGAATGAGATGCAAAAAGCCGAAGCCTTGCTTAAAAGTCATATTAAAACTTCTGATATTGAGCGGGCTACTGGCATCAATAAAAATTCTCTTTCACAGTATCGAAATGGGAAAACTGATCTTAATAAAGCTAAATTGACAATTATATATAAATTGGCTAATTACTATGACCAACTCCGACTTGATAAAATTAACAGTGAACAACAATTCTTTACTTTTCAATCTCATTTGGTTCAATCATTGATGAGGAATGCTGATAATGATATTGACATGCGCCACGCGATTGAAGAATTAACGGGAATTATGATAAAAAATCCAACTTTTATGATTGATATTTATGAAAAAGCATTACAAAGAGATAAAGAAGGTAATTAAAAAAGCTGAACTGCCAAGATTTGAAATTTTCGCAGTTCAGCTTTTATTTTTAGTAGCCTAGTTTTTTGTAGCAATTAATTTGTAAATATCTCCATCTTTTTTGGTGGTGAATTTGAATTCTCCCCGAACTTCGAGATCTGAATACTGAGATACTGGATTTGTCAGTGCATCTTTAACTTGTTCAACTATGTCTTGATTTTTATTTGAATAGATTTCGGATCCTTTGCCGCCAAAATCTTCTGGATTTGAAATTAAATTAAAATTTAAAGCTCCTGCGACGTCTTCCAAAGTGGTATCAGGTAAACTCATTATTTCTTTCTCCTTTGATGAATAAAGATTAATTCTAATTTATTGTAGCACTCAAAAAAATAGTTTGTTAATCTGATCGCCAATATCTTGGTGAATCAAGAAACTTTGTCAGCAAGGCAAAGCCAATTGAAAGGTTGTCTTCCAAAGAATTGGATCACCAAGAAGATTTAGTCTTTGGTTGTTAATTCAAAATCTCTTTTTAGCAAAAAAATTTAAAGATTATTCTTTATATGGATTCTCCCGAAGAACTTTTGCTGGGCTGCCAGCAATAATTAAATTGTCGCCAAAAGATTTGGTAACAGTTGAATTTGCTCCAACAATGACATTATTTCCTAATGTGACTCCTGGAAGAATTACAGAGCCTCCGCCAACCCATACGTCATTTCCCAGAGTTACCGGTTTTCCAAGGCCAATGAAGTTGGCCCGTTGTTTTGGATCTAAGGGATGGAATGCTGAATAAATTTGGACTCTTGGAGCTAACATTACGTGATTTACCATGGTTACCGGAGCAATGTCCAGGATGATGTTGTCGTAGTTACAAATAAAGTTATCACCCACGTGAATGTTGTATCCAAAGTCACAACGAAAATTAGGTTGAATCCAAGGATTTTTACCGACTGATCCAAAAAGTTGTTTTAAAATTACTTCTTTTTCAGCATCTGCTGTACTGTCAAGGGTATTAAGTTGCTGGCAGAGGCGGCGGGCTTTGGTTTCCTCTGCCACCAATTCAGGGTCCAACACAGAATATGGCCCACCAGCTAAAAATTTTTTCTTGTTATCAGATAACATATTTTTCACCTCAAGTTATTTATAATTAGCATTATAACATTTAGAGCTTTTAGGATTTATCATGAACCCCCTTAACGATTCTTGCATTTAGTTTTAAAATAATTGTGAAGATTCTTTAAAGGATTCTGATAGTTTATCATTTAGCCTGCAGAGCGATTAAAAAACCGTTACAATAGCATTAACGGTAAAAAAGATTGTATTACTACATAGGCATAGTAACAATAATAAAAGATTAGAGACGGTGATTAAGGTGCCAACTAGGGAAAGTGAACATATGAATAAACCAGTATCCTATGTAAAAATTGCTATTATCGCATTGGTAGTAGTTATTTGTGCAGCTTTACTGGGGAGTCATTTATATTATCAGAACAGATTCAAAGCAACTGATATTGATGGGGTGAATGTTTCAGGACTAACTGTTGCTCAAGCAACAAAAAAGCTTAACAACAGGGATTTAGCTAATGATAAAGATTATTTGATTGTTCCAGGATCCAAGGTTACTTTGACCCAAAAGGACGTTGGTAAATTATTTGTTACCAGAAGCTCAATGAGCATGTTTACTTCTAAGAAGTTGACGACAGAAACAACTCTTTCGAAATCTGAAATTAATTATCGTTTAAAAACTTTACTTCCAAAATTTAAACAGCAATTAGTAACCATTAATGCCAAAAAAACACCTACTATTGATGCTCAAGTCATTTTAGACAATGATAAGATCTCCGTTAAAAAGGGGATTCAAGGCAATTCCTTAGATACTCAGCAAATGGTTGCTAACTTTAAAAAACAAGCCAAGACGCAAACTATTATTGCGGTTAAAAGGGTTAAAAAGATTGCTGGTGGTCCCAATAGCAAGCAGGTTGCAGCTGAAAAGAAACATTTGCAATCCATAGATAAGAACAAGCTTGTTTTACAAATGCCTAATAGTTCATTTACCTTTTTGGGTAAGGATTATTTGAAGACCGGCCATTCCAATAATGATGGCAGTTACACGTTTTCAGATAATTTAGTTGCCAAACAAGTTAAGCAGTTGGCAGCTAAGTATAATACCTTAGGCAAGTCCTTTAAAATTAAGTCTCACTCAGGCCAAACTATTAAGATTAACGGTGCTACCTATGGCTGGACAATGAATCAGGCAAAACTTTCTAAGGCAATTGTTAAACAACTTGAAAAAGAGCCTAAGTCGACGCTCTCGCTGAAACCATACGTCACTGGAACTGGTTATGGTTTGAAGAACAATGTTGGTGATACTTATGTTGAAGAAGATTTAAGGACACTTCGGGAATACGTTTATTATAAAGGCCATCTTAAAGAAGTAATTCCGATTATGTCAGGAACTATAACTGGAGGTAACAAGACACCTCAAGGAGCCTTCTACATTCTTTACAAACAAAGAGATGCAGTTTTAAGGGGCAAAAATGATGATGGCAGTAAATATGCTTCTAAAGTAAGTTATTGGGAACCAATTACTGAAAGTGGTGTTGGAATGCATGATTCACCATGGCAGCCAGCTTATGTTTATGGTAATCCAATTTATCGGGGACAATTTAATTCTCATGGGTGCTTAAACAATCCGCCTTCGATGATGCCAAGTGTTTGGAAATACACTTATACATTTGAACCTGTTGTTGTTTACTATTAAAAATAAAAAGTCTGATTTGGGGTAACCAAACCAGGCTTTTTTATAAACAATCAAATTTTAAATAACCAAAAAAAGAAGTATAATACGGGTTGTTTAAACTTCAAGCAGAAAGGAAGTTGCTTATGAGTGATGAAGATAAAACACAAAACTTTATAAAATGGCACACATTTGGAACTCCTGAAATTAAACCTGATGAAAAAAGAGAATTTTTAGGTAACTTCCGTGAACGAGTTGCGCTAGCGTTGACTATCAAGCAACTGAATTTAACAAAGACCGCCCAAATTGTTAAGAAGGTTCTCCAAGATAACCCAGATCTGCGACTATACATTAATGGTAAAATGGCGCAATCGTTGATTGATCAGTATATGAAAATGGCAATTGAACTGGATTATGATTTTACCATTTTGGTTCAAAACGGGAAGCGAATTGTTCAAAGAGTGACCATGAATGATTTTGGAATAGTGATTGCATCACCAAATGAAAAATTAGCAAAAAGAATTATTTTGTAGTGAATCAGACAAAATTTTACCCATTTAAAATTTATTAGGCTAAATGGGAAGAACAAGAACACAAAAGCACGCGGTCAGCTAATTTGCTAACTGCGTGCTTTTTATTGCTTCAAAAGAAATAATTAGAAAGTCTGAAGTGATTTATCCTAAGAAGTTTCTTAAGAGGCCCATTCTACCAATTAATAATCGTTTGGTATCAGTGTCTGAAATTTTAACCATATCGGCGGCAAGGTTTGCATGTTTTTCTTCATCTGCGTCTTTTGGACCGGATTTAAATTCAAACAAATCTTCCACGTCTTTAATATCGTCTTGAACAGCCTTCCAAGCAGGATTTTTAGCTTTGAGTGCTTCAATTGCTTGGTCACTAACATATTCACCAACATGTTTATAATCATGCTCAATGTTGGGATAATACTTGAATAATACATTAAGTTCTTTTTGACTTAACTTCTTTAAAATTCGGCCGGCTCCAAGAAATTCTGGTGGACAACCAACTGAATAAAAGGCACCGGTGAACGTAATAGCTCTTGGCATCTTATAGCCATCGACATCTCTTGAGTAACCGATAATTCCAACGTGTTGATGACGATCACGCCGCTTTGGGAATGAATCGAAAATAGGTTGCATGTCATTAACGAGTGGATCCAAAGTTTCGTGATATTCTTTTGCAGCTTTTTCCGCGATATCAAGCAAAGCATCCTGATCATCTTGAGGAATGAATTGAAATTTGCTCTTTTGAAGGCCCTCACGAAGCTTCATGATTGCCGGCTCAACCACATCAAGTGGGTAATCATACCTGAATGCTGATTGAATCGTGGCAGTCTTTAAGCCAGGAAATTCTTCCAAATAACGGTCAAGCATTAATGGGGATAAACCACCACGGAATATTGTGCTGCCCATTCCGGCGATTGGGTAGATTGGTAACCCAGACTTATCTTCATATTCAGCAAGTTTGGTAAGAGCTAATTTATTGCCGATAATGCTGTTTAAAAAGCCATTAGACAAAGCTGAATCAGAACCTGCTAAGAATACTCGCATGTATGGTACTTCTTTGCCAAAATGCTTTTTATAAAGTTCTTCATATTTCTCAAGAATTTCTGGGGCGTGAAGTTGTTGATGAAAACCTTCAAAAAGAGGAATCATCATGATGTGATCAGTATTTGCTTTCCCAGTACTAAATTCTTTTGATTTATAATGAGCTAAGCTGGCAAACTTATCTTCCATTTCGATAAGTTGGTCTGCAGTTCTAGTCATTGGCAAAATAGCTTCAATTAAAGGTCTTGGTAAGCCAATATCCGAAGCAAAATCTTCGGCGGACATGATGGTAGTCATAGCCTGCATTAAACTATATCCTTTTTCTTCCCAAATATTTGGAAAACGGAAAGTTAGGAATTTGTCTTTTCCTAAGGGATGCTTCTTAAAGTAATCATAATGTTCGGAGTACAGTCGGTCGATAACTGAGGCATCGGCGTGCTTTCCTTCCCAGTCCCACATGTATTCATCCGCATCAAGCACGGAGAAATTTTGGTAAGCCTCATCAATTTCTCTAAATGCAGAAATAAATGGGTTTGGATGATTTTTGAAAAAAGGTACACCGGCATTGTCAGGATGTTGGGTGCCCATGATGTTAGGTATCTTTCTGTCTGTCACTATAAAACCTCCAGTTTTTCTCATTGAATCTTAACTTGTACTCTTAGATTCATTGACAAGATTGTATAACTTTAAAAGGCACTTGTAAAATTTAAAAAAGTGATATAAACCGCTTTAAGTCAGTTGCTTCACGGTTTAGAAAAAATTAAATTTAATAAGTATGCTAGAATTTAAATTAAAATAAAAAAAGATTTGGTGAATAAAAATGATAAAAAACCAACCATTAGTTTTCAAACATCAAGCTGCTAAAGGAAAGCCAGAAAATATTATCCATAAAGACAGCTATTGTCCATTTTGTGATGTCAAAAATTTGCAAAACATTATTGATCAACAAGAAGACCGAATTTGGTTGGTCAATAAATTTAGAACATTGGAAGACACTTTTCAAACGGTGTTAATTGAATCCAGCAATCATAATGGGGGTCCCTCTGTATATTCAGTCGAACAGAACCGGCAAGTATTTAGTTTTGCTTTTAATTGTTGGCAGCGGCTGATTAATTCAGGGAAGTATCGCAGCGTAATCATGTATAAGAATTTTGGCCCACAATCTGGGGGTAGTCTTGCTCATCCTCATTTTCAAATAGTTGGTTTAGATAATTATGATGTTTATCAAAACATCAAACATGAAAACCTAAATGGGAAAATTTGCTTTGAAAATGAAGATGTTTCAATTAATATTTCAACCCAGCCAATTATTGGTTTTCTTGAAGTAAACGTTAGAATTTCAAGTATTTCCGCGGTTAAGTTCTTGGCCGATGCAGTCCAAAAAATCATTTATTATGTATTAAATGATTATAACAATGGCCGGTGTCATTCTTACAATCTTTTCTTTTATCAGATGGATGATGGAATTTACTGTAAAATAGTTCCCCGCTTTCCAACTTCGCCTTATTTTGTTGGCTATAAAATTCCCCAAGTTCATGATGAAAAATGGTTGGACAGGATTGCTGGCGATCTTTCAAAACTACTGAGCTCGATCCAATAGTTTGATAAACCGATATTCTTTAATATCCATTTTTCCCGATGTAAACTTGATATAAGTGAAGTTTTCCCAAGCAAGTTAGGAGGAAGAAAAATGGACTATTCTAAAATTTTTCGAACCGAATTAAAAAATGTTCAACCGTACATTGGGGGTGCAACTGAGGATGAAATCAAGAAGAAATATCATTTGGATAAAGTTGTTAAGCTTGGTTCAAATGAGAATCCTTATGCTCCATATAAAAACGCAACGCGGGTTATGAAGGATACTATTCCGCTTTTAAACCGTTATCCAGAAGGCGATTTTATCGAAATGAAGCAATTAATTGCTAAACGAGAGGGTTTAAAGGAAGGTAATGTTGGGTTAGGGACTGGTGCTGGCAATATCATTGAAACCGTTGCAAAAGAGTTTTTAAATTCTGGCGACGAAGTTTTGATTGCCAAACAGTCCTATCGTTTGTACCGCGAAGTTTCAAAGCTGATGGGTGCTAAAGTTATTGAAATTCCTTTGAAAGAGGATTTTCAGTATGATTTAAACTCATTTTCTGCGCATATAAATGACAAAACCAAGTTAATTTGGATCTGCAATCCAAATAACCCAACCTCTAATGTCACTGACAAGGATCAATTAACGGCATTTATCCAAAGTTTGCCAGACCGGGTTGTTGTGGTAATCGATGAAGCTTATGTTGATTTTACTGAAAAAGATAAAGTGCCAGATTTTAAGCAATTTATTGGTAAAAAGCCAATTGTCCTAATTCGCACCTTCTCTAAATTCTTTGGACTTGCTGGCTCACGTTTGGGATATTTGATTGCCGATCAGCCAATTATTCAGGGCTACGACACTGCTACAGAACCTTTTAATTCTAATCGAACCGCACTTTTTGGCGCAATTACTTCGCTTAATGAAGATCAAGAACAGTCCGCATCTGTTCGCAAACAAATTCAAGATGATCGATTTAAATATGGAAATGAGCTTGTTCAGTTAGGATTTAAAGTGGCTCCTTCTCAAGCTAACTTTATTTTTGCTAAACTTCCTGATAACAATAACAACGCAACCAAGTTTTGTGATGATTTAATGAAAAAAGGTGTAATAATCAGGGATGGTACTCCTTGGGGATACCCTGACTGGGTTAGAATCACAATTGGTCTAAAAGATGAAATGGAATTTTTGATGGGTCAAATTCGATCGGAACTGAAATAATTATCAAAGAATCAACAAGGTGACTAATTTTTTTCAAGTGTTCTTCACAAAAAATTTACATTTTACTGATAATATTAAATTCATATTGTTACAGAATGTTTGTTTTAAAGGAGTTATGAATGAAATCAACTTTAAAAAGTTCCTTTCTGTTTTTAGTGTTGCCAGTTTTTCTAATTCTGGGATTTTTTATTATTAGTCAAATGGGAATGGCAATTCGGCCATCGACCACTTATTCCAAAGCCTCAGACCATTCAATTGATATTACTGAATCTCAGGGAACTAATTCACCTAAACTGTTAGATTTTTTCGCTAGCCAAGTGAAAAAAATTAATTATAGTCCCGCTGATTTTTCCGCGGTATTCAACCAAGGGTATCGAACGGAGGGCCTTTATCAAAAAGTTCCTGGTTCTGCTCATAACAAAAAGTTTGCTTGGAGCTCTGTTGATGATAAGGTTGGTAAAAATGTTTATGTAACTTCAAAAGCAACTGTTTATTACCAAGATGCTAACAATAAAATTTCTCAAGCAGATTTTTACCAGATAAGAATCGGCAAAATTAATTCTGAGAAATTTTGGATAAACTCCGAAGCCCTAACTAAAGCCTAAGAATTTAGATTCTAGAAATAGTTTCATTTGACTTTTTGATTTATCTATTTATAATTATTACTAATTTGAAAATTAGAAATTTATGAGAAGAGTAACTGTCTTTTAACTTTTAGAGAGTGTACGTTTGGTGTAAGTGCATAGTTTAAAGATTTGTGAAGATGAGCTCATATTAATAAGCGGGTGGAAGCTACGCTTACGGACGGCACCGTTATTTAGCCCGTCTTTTTTGGAAGTTATCTTTCAAAGAATGAATGAGGCAATCGTTTTGATTGTAAATACGGGTGGTACCGCGGAGTTTTAATTCGTCCTTGTACATTTTATGTACAGGGGCGTTTTTTTTGATTCTTTATTTTTAGGGGGAAATTAAATATGAAAATTTTTGTGGAACTCATTAAATATTATCCATATGTTCACGCTGGGGGAATCACATTCATGATCCATTAACCTAGCAAGAGTTATTGCTTAAAAATATTTGAAGATAAAGAGGGTATTTTAGAATGTTGCATTTTGAGGAATCAAAAGTTTTGCAAGGTTTACCAAAACAGTTTTTCGCTAATTTAGTGGCTAAGGTTAATAAGAAAGTTGCCAGTGGTGCGGATGTTATTAATTTGGGCCAAGGAAATCCTGACCAGCCCACACCAGACTTTATTGTCAAAGCAATGCAAGAAGCCACTGCTGATCCAGCTAATCATAAGTATTCCCAATTTCGAGGGGACCCGGAATTAAAGAAAGCGGCTGCCAACTTTTATAAGCGTGAGTATGGTGTTGATCTTGACCCAGAAAAAGAAATTGCTATTCTGGGAGGTTCAAAAATTGGTTTAGTTGAATTGCCGTTTTCAATTCTTAACCCTGGAGACACTATATTGATGCCTGATCCTGGGTATCCAGATTACTTTTCAGGAGTTGCCTTAGCTCAAGTTAAACTTGAATTAATGACTCTAAAAGAAAAAAATGACTTCCTGCCAGATTACTCGGAATTGGCTGATGACGTTGTTAAACGGGCAAAACTTTTGTACCTCAATTATCCTAATAACCCTACTGGAGCCGTTGCTACGCCAGAGTTTTATCAAAAGACAGTGGAATTTGCCAAGAAAAATGATATTGGAATCGTGCAAGACTTTGCTTATGGTGCAATTGGTTTTGACGGTAAAAAACCTGTTAGCTTTTTGCAGACTCCCGGAGCTAAGGATGTTGGAATCGAATTTAACACATTTTCCAAGTCTTACAATATGGCTGGTTGGCGAATAGGCTTTGTTGCTGGAAATGCTGACATGATTGAAGCAATTAATTTAATTCAAGATCATTTATTTGTCAGTGTCTTTCCAGCAATTCAAAAAGCTGGCATTGTCGCTTTAAATAGTGATCAACATACTGTTAGAAAACTTGTTGCTTTATATGAAAAACGAAGGAATGACTTTTTCAAGGCAGCTCGTTCAATTGGCTGGGAACCATACCATGGTGGTGGGTCCTTCTATGCTTGGATGCCAGTGCCAAAAGGTTATACGAGTGAATCATTCTTTGAATTACTTCTGGATAAAGCGGCCGTTGCTGTTGCCCCCGGGGATGGGTTTGGTAAGGCCGGTGAAGGGTACGTAAGAGTTGGTTTATTAATTGATGAGCCTAAATTCACTGAAGCTTGTCAAAGAATTGGTAAGTTACACCTATTTGATAAATAAATAAAATAATAAAGAGGGTATTTTTTATGAAGAGATCTACAAAATGGATTATTGGGATTGTTGTCGTTGTTTTAGTGGTTATTGCTGGATACTTTAGCTTTGGAAATCACAGTGGTTCTTCAACTAGTGGCAAGACTGTCACAGTCGGTATTATGTCAGGAACTAAACAAGATGATGCAGTTTGGAATTTAGTTGCAAAGAACGCTAAGAATAAATACAAAATTACTTTACAATTTAAACGATTCACAGATTATACTCAACCAAACAAAGCTTTGACTAGTGGCAACGTTGATATTAATGCTTTCCAGCATTATGACTTTTTGGATAACTGGAACCAAGCTAATAAAACAAATATTGTCCCAATTGGCAGAACCTGGATTACCCCTATTCGTTTGTATTCTAAGCAAATTAAAAACGTTAAAGACTTCAAGAATGGTTCGACAATTGCCGTTCCAAACGATGCTACTAATGAATCCCGAGCTTTGTTTGTTTTGAAGAATGCTGGTCTTATTTCATTTAAGAAGGGCACTACTCAAGCAACACCAAACTCAATTGCTAAGAATCCAAAGAATATTAAGATCAAGGAACTTGATGCCAGTCAAACTGCTAGAGCTCTTTCAGATGTAACCGCCGCTGTAATTAATACTAACTTTGCTTTGGCAAACAATGTTCCTAATAAGTATGTTATTTTCCAAGAACCAATTAACAAAGATTCGGTTAAATGGGTTAATATTTTTGCCGCAAATAAGAAGGACAAGAACAAGCAGGAATATCAAGACGTTGTTAAAGCACTTCAACAAAGCAATGTTAAGAAGTTAATCCATAAAGAATACGGCAGTGCTGAGCTTGCTGCTTGGGATCTAAGTTTCAAATAAATGAAGGAGTTTTAGGATGGCTGAAAAAGTAATTGAATTAAAGAATATCAGTGTTTTCTTTAAACAAGCCGAAAAAACTGTTAAAGCCGTCAACGACGTTTCTATTGAAGTTGAAAAAGGAGATATCTTCGGTGTTGTTGGCTATTCTGGAGCTGGTAAATCGACCTTAGTCCGCACAATCAATTTACTTCAAAAGCCAACCGCTGGTGAAGTTGTCGTTAATGGTAAGACTTTGTTTTCAAAGAATGGTAATAAAGAAACACTTATTGAAGGAAAAGAACTCCGGCAAGCCCGTCGAGAAATCGGCATGATTTTTCAGCACTTTAATTTGTTGGAAGAAAAGACTGTTTCTCAAAATGTTGAGTTTGCTTTAAAACATAGTTCCCTTAAAGAAAAGCAAATAGCAAGTCGAGCTCAAGAGTTATTAAAACTGGTTGGTCTAGAAACAAAAGGGTCTTCATATCCTGCTCAACTTTCTGGTGGCCAGCAGCAGCGGGTTGCCATTGCCAGAGCATTAGCTAACAATCCGGAGATATTGATTTCCGATGAAGCAACTTCTGCTTTGGATCCTAAAAACACTGTTCAAATTCTGGACCTACTAAAGAATTTAAATAAGAAATTAGGATTAACTGTGGTTTTAATTACTCATGAAATGGACGCAGTTAAGCGAATTGCTAAAAAAGTTGCCGTTATGAGTTCTGGGAAAATCATTGAACGTGGTAATTTAATTGACATTTTTGTGAATGCTAAACAACCATTGACCCAAGAACTGGTTGGTATTCAAAGCCAAATTCAAAAGGCCGAACAACTGTTAGCTCAATCCACTGAAAATAGTGATTTGTCTACTCAAACTGCGCTGCACCTCACCTATACTGGGAATTCAGTTAAGGATCCGGTTATGACAAAGTTATATGCAGATTACGGGGTTCAAACTAGTATTATTTTTGGAAATGTGGATGTTTTAAGAGATGAGCCGGTTGGTACGCTTTTTGTAATTGTTTCAGGTAAAGAGGAAAATCGGCAAAAAGCTATTGAATACCTTAAGAGTTCCGGGATTAAAGTTTCTAAAATTGATCTCTCAAAGGGGGTTGCCCAATGATAAACTTTTTAAATAAGTTCATGCCTACTGTAGTTCAACTAGGTTGGACCGGTGATTTAGGCTGGGGCACCTCAATTGTCCAAACTCTTTATATGACTTTTTGGTCGGCTTTATTTGGCTGTATTTTAGGCCTGCTTTTCGGGATTGGGATTGTTTTAACCGATACCGGTGGAATTAAGGAGAATCGTTTCTGGTTCAACGTTTTTGATAAAATCGTTTCTTTCTTTAGAGCTATTCCGTTTATTATTTTGTTGGCTTTTATTGCTCCAGTTACTCAGATTATCGTTAAAACGCAGATTGGTACCACAGCAGCTTTAGTTCCACTTTCACTGGGTGTTTTTCCATTTTATGCCCGTCAGGTCCAAGTTGCTTTAACTGGAGTTGATAAGGGCAAAATTGAAGCTGCCCAGTCAGTTGGCGCCACCTTTACCGATTTGATTTTCGATGTTTATTTAACTGAAGCTCGCTCTGAACTTGTTAGAGTTACCACAGTTACCCTAATTAGTTTAATTGGCTTAACTGCGATGGCTGGTGCTATTGGTGCCGGAGGTTTAGGTAATACCGCTATTGCTTACGGTTATCAACGCTCTGATACAGCGGTGACGCTTGTCGCGACGTTCTTGGTCCTGATTTTTGTTTTAGTCGTTCAACTTGTTGGTGATTATTTGGCTAAAGTATTAGATCATCGAGCATCATAATTTTGAAAGAGGGTTTGGTTTCGATGCGAATTAGTTCCAATGATGAAAAAGAATTTTTATTAAAAGTATTTAAGATTGATGGCTTCTCTGATAGTAATGCTGAATCACTTTCAGCTAGCTTAACCGATGCTGATCTTAGAGGAATTTCTTCTCATGGGATTCAACGTTTGGCTTGGTATACCAGTATGATTAAAGATCATATTGTTGTCCCTAAAAATGAACCTGAGATTTTAAATGAAACGCCAGCAACTTTATTTGTGGATGCGAATAAAAATATTGGCCAAATTCCTGGAGTTTTTACCACTAAAAGGTTAATTGAAAAGGCTAAAAAGACTGGTGTAGCAATCGGAGTTGTGAAAAATTCTAATCATTTTGGAACGGCTGGATTTTATGCCAGAATGGCAAGTGAACAAGGCTTAATTGGGATTGCACTGACCAATACTAGACCTTTGGTGGTACCAACTAATGCGCTTAAAGCATTTTTAGGTTCAAATGCTTTTGCGTTTAGTTTTCCCGCTGAGCCGCACCCATTTGTTTTTGATGGAGCTACCTCAATTGTTTCATCCGGCAAGATTCAAGTGTTGGCTAAGAAAAACAAACCAATTCCAGGTGAATGGGCGGTTGATAAAAATCGTCATGTGGTCCATGATGCTGAAAAAGTCGAGGATACTCTAGCAAAAGTCGCCTTTAGTGATCACAATGATGGCGGGGGTGTCTTGACTCTGGGTGGTCTTGATGAACAAAACTCCAACTATAAAGGGTTTGGGAATTCTTTGGTCGTTGAGTTGTTAACTGGAATCCTAGCTCAGGGTTCAATTTCTGCGGATACAAGTAAGGCAGGCCACCATGACTTTAGTCAGTTCTTCTGTATTATTAATCCTTCATTCTTTGGCAATGTTGCTGAATTGGAAAAACGGGCTGAATGGATGTTTGATCGCATTAGAAAGATCGATAAAGTTCCTGGAACAACGATATTTATTCCGGGTGACCGCGAATATAAAAACTTTGATCAAAATAAGAAGCGCGGAGTTGAAATTGATGATAAGACTGCCCAAGAGCTTAGGGATATTGGCTCAAAGCTTGGTGTTGAGTCGCCCAAGGCATTGTGATTTCGAAGGAAATTATTAACAGAAGGTTAAAATTTTATTTATTTAAGCAAAAAATTTTGTATAATAACTTAGAATAGTTACAATATAAGTTGTAAATGTTAGAAGATATATCAATGCTTAAAGAAAGTGATCGGGATGCCTACCTTGGAAAATTCAGAGGAAAACATTAGAAATAAAATCAGAGAAATAATTGGTGATGCCGTATACTTCACCAATCAACCGGATAATCCAATTGGTCGGATTACTTCTGTGGAATTTCCCGATACAATCGAAGACCCTTTAATTACGATTGATTTTAAAGGCCAAATAAAACAATTTCACGACTATGAAATGATTGCTTTGGCCATTAAAGAATATGCAGATCGATACGTAAAATAGTTAAATCTATAAAAAAGATTGGGAATTTTTAATTCTCGATCTTTTTTACTTTTGCTGAACTTTATGATTATCTCAAAATTTCTGTACCTGGCCAATCCTTGCCAACAATGATCTAAATTTTTATTTTTGATTTACTTTTTTAAATTAAATATACTTGAATCAGCATTTTTGAGGTTGGGCAAAATCTTTAAACGGGAAAATTGTGATGGTTAATGTTAGATGATATAATTCAGTTGTAGTTAAGGATAGGGAAGTCTTTAACTCGTGCATTGAATTTTTCAATGTAGTATCAATATTATTTTTTGATGCGATATGTTATTTTTTGTGTAAACCTTCAGATAGGTCACTTGTTTGAGTGGCCTATTTTTTGATAGGAAATTAATTTATTTTTCAAACTCAGTGAAAATCTATAAAATACGAGGGACAAAATGAGCTTAACAATCAAGGAAACGCAAGCTACGAAAAAAGAATTAAAAGCAAACTGGGAGTTATCCAAAGTAACTTTTGAAAGGGCAGCTAAAGACCTTCATAGCAGTCCAGAACATGTAAAAGAAGTTTTAAATTTAAACCCTTCAAGAATTGAGGAACCATGGGTTTTGCGCAATTATTTGAACCAACTTATTATTGCGAAAGGAAATCAGCCGCATGCATACAGCCGGTTAAATGGTAGCCCGAAAGTTCATTGGTTTTTAGATAATCGATTTATTGAAAAGGGAAAATTAGCAAAATAAATTTTAGAGGTAAAAAAATTGACTGCAGAAAAAAAGATTGTTTTAATTACCGGATCTGATAAAGGAATTGGATTTGAAACGGCAAAAGAACTTGGTGAAAAGGGCTTTTATGTTATCCTCAATGCTCGAAATCAAGAAAAGGGCGAGAAAGCCGTAAGCAAACTGAGAAAGATTGACGTTAGTTGCGATTTAACATTGTTTGATGTCACCAAACCTGAAGAAATCCTTGGTGCTGAAAAGATTTTTAATAGTAAGTATTCGCACCTTGATGTTTTAATTAATAATGCCGGGGTTGCTTTTGACAATCATCAAAAGCCTTCTAAACTTCCGGTTAATGACATTAGAGACGAATTTGAGGTTAACTTTTTTGGGATGATTTCGGTCACTCAAATTTTCTTAAATCTTTTGAAACAAGCTGATCACGCTAAGATTATTAATATTTCAAGCAATATGGGCTCCCTTGGCTTAGCCACTGATCCTCATTCTCAATTCTATAACGTTAATTCTTTAGGATATCAAGCTTCAAAGGCTTCGGTTAATTTTGCGACAATATGTTTTAGCAAAGAATTAATTAATGATGGCATCACTGTCAATTCGGTTAATCCAGGTTGGACAGCGACAGAATTTGGTGGTCGCAATCTTAACCAGCCAGTTCCTGATGGAATGCAGACCGTTAAACAAGCAGCTGCCCAAATTGTAAAAATCGCGTCTGATTCTCAGAACTCTTTAAACTGCACATTTACCGAAAATGCCGGGAAATTACCTTGGTAATATTTAAAATTTAGGTGAAAAACCTATTTTTTTTACTGCCAAAATTACTGGTATAATTGGGGTAAATTAAGTAATTTAAACTTTTTTGAAATGAAGTGAAAATATGGCAAGTACGTTTAAACAACAGTTTAGTAACCTTAATCTCCATTTGAGCAAAAAAACTTTGCGAGCCAGAGGCGAAAAATTGCGAGAGGAGAACCCTTATTCTACTTTGGGCCAATTTAACCGGTTAAAAAGGGATCCATTAAAATTTATCAAGAAGAGTGAAAATTTATTGATTCCGGAACTTCTTGATTTGAGAAATAAAAAAATGGTTGCAAATCCGTTTGCCTTTTTCCGGGGGACAGCCGAATTAATGGCCACTGATCTGAGAAAACAAGAGCATTCGGGGATCCCAGTTATTCTTTGTGGCGATGCTCACATAAATAATTATGGTTTTTTTGCTTCGGCTGAGGGTCAGCTGCTATTTGATTTAAATGATTTTGACGAATCACATATTGGTAACTTTGAGGACGATTTAAAGAGACTTTTAGTTAGTGTCGATTTGGCTGGTGATTTACATAATTTTGGTAGCAGTCGGCTTCTTGATTTAATGGAGAAGGTTTCTAGGGCTTATCGTAAAGGGGTTAAGTATGCTTATAAACTTAGCCTGCTTAAACGGTTCTACTTTATTAGCGATGTTAGGACTTTATTTACTAAATTCGTTTCTTTGGAGAATTCTCGAGAATTACTCACTCCAGTTCTGAAGAAGGCCAGAAGAAATAATTCTGAACGGGCAGTGAAAAAATATACCACAACCAATGCCCAAGGTGATATGCGTTTTACTGATAATGCACCCACATCAGTTCATATTAGTGCAAAAAATTATCGAGTAATTGAGGATGGATTCAAACAATATCGTTCTAGTGTCAGGCCTGATGTTAACGCGGTGCTTGCCCAATATAAGATAGTAGATATTATTCGGCATAGTGTTGGTGTGGGTAGTTTTGGGACCCGATGTTATTTAATTTTGTTAGTTGGAAACGATGGTAGCCACTTGGTGCTTCAAGTTAAAGAGGCTTTACCTGTCCATGATGCTTTTATTCCGAAAACAATTGATCTAAGTCTTCATCAGCAAATAGGTGAAGGTCAGCGAATTGTGGCCAGCCAAAAAATCTTGCAAACTGCTTCAGACCCGTTTTTGGGCAGCTTTCAATCCGAAAAAAGAGCTTTTTATATTCGGCAATATCGAAATATGAAGGGTTCTGTTGATATTAGTCAACTAGATTGGGATAATTTTAAAATCTATACCCAGACTTGTGGTTTTCTTTTAGCAATGGCGCATTTCAAAAGTCCAACTGGGCCGATGATTAGAGGATATCTAAAAAAGGGAAAAGACTTTGACAAAAATGTCAGTGACTGGTCGATGGCTTATTCAGATCAAGTTCAAAGTGATTATGATGCTTTCAAACAAAGCCTTTCTGATTCGGGGGCTTTAGATGATAAGTGAATATAAACTTTCTAATGGCCAAAAATGGATTGACGTTGGCAATGTTAATTCAAAGACGATTGAAGAACTAGAAGAAAAGTATGAAGTTCCCAATAAGTTTTTAAAACACATTAATGATATTCACACCAGACCCCAGATATTATATGATCTTGAGTCAAAAATCTGGTTGTTAATTATTAGAAGGGTTAAGAATGGCAAACACAAAGGGCTATTTCAAACTTGGCCGGTGGCCTTTATTTTCCAAAGTTCAGCAATTATCGTTGTCAGAGCTGAAAATGGTTTTGGAAGAGACGATATTGTCCAAAAAGTAACTGACTTTTTAAATCAATATAATCTAAAGACCATGGCAATGGTAGTAGCAGGAATGTTGTTGCAAATAGCTGATGAATTCTTAACCGTTTTAGATGAAATCGATGATGAAAGAGAGAAATTAGAAAAATTTGAAAATCATCCAAATGATAAGAAGATAAACCAAATAATGCAATTAGATAAAAGTGTTCTTTATCTTCATACCGCCGCCAATAACAATGAAACGATTGTAAAAGAACTCCAACTTATGTCAAAAGATAAAGATGACAGCTTTAAGTTGACTTCAAGAGAAAGTGAACATATTGAAGAGGCTGTCATGGCTTTAGAACAAGTCGGCCAAACTGCTGAGATGGCCGATGGAATCATGGACCGAGTCACTAATGCATATAACAACGTTTTAAATAATAATCTAAATAAAACTATGTGGTTTCTTACAGTTTGGTCAATTGTTTTAATGATTCCGACAATTGTCTCAGGATTCTATGGAATGAACGTCAAATTGCCTTGGGCGGAAAACTTGTATTCCTGGATTTGGACAGTATTTTTAAGCTTTGTTTTAATCGGCGCATTTCTTTGGATCTTAGCCCGATATCGAAATAAATAAGGAATAAGTGGTCATTTTGATAATAAAGCGATATCCTTATTACGTAGAAAGAATCTAAGAAAAATTTCTCGGAGGCGAGTTTAATAATGAGCTCAAGAGGTAGAAGAAGAAAGAAAAAAGCAACCGAGGACAAAGTCATTCAGCAAAAAGAATTGACTTATGATGATCAAAAGAAGATTGTTGCTGATCTGGATTCACAAATGGAAAGCTTAAATAAGCAGATCAAGGCTGATGAAAAAGAAACTGGTTCTTCGGTTAGATACCCGCAAAGAGAAGCTTTAATTATCAGAGTTGACCGGGCAAATGAATTGCTAAAAGAATTGAAGAAGAAAAAGTGATTGTTTGTTTTTCCGGCAGTCTTAATAAAAAATACTTAATTGAGTGAAGGAAGGTGACGGTATCAAAAATACAATTATGATTTTGGCCTTGATTGCTTTTGTAGTTTGCTTTATCGCCACCTTTGTTGGTTGGCTATGGCCAATTTCAGGATTTTTAATTTGCTTTGTTTGTCTTGGCCTGATAGCTTTGACGTTTTAGAAATAATAAGCTCTGAAGTTTAGTTTTAAAAACTGAACCAGGGCTTTTTTTGTCGTTGTTTTTAAAAATGCTTTTAATTTCATTGATAAAGTTACTGTTTTATAATCGGTTTTAGAAAGAAAACATAATTTAAAAAATTGAATCCAAGTTTTATAAAGAGATGATTTTTATGCCAGAATTAATCAGGCAGAGAAATAAAATTATATATAATGGTTTAGTTAAAAAAGCTTATCGGCGGATTATTCAAACCAATGAAATTGATGACTTAATTCAAAAAAAGTTTCATCTTAAAGAATTAACGCTGGATTTTGCGGAGTCATCATGGGATAGCTTCTTTGAAATCTACCCTGTTAAATCTGTTCAACAGTTATATTTAAGCGAAGTTGTTAGAGCTTTAGAGTCTTATTTTTGGGATAATCTTTCGCATAATCAGGTGTTCAAACATTTAATATATTAAAATGCTTTATCGATAAGTAAGGAGGTTTGAACAATGCGGATTTTAGTCATTGGTGCCAGCGGAAGGGTTGGCGAAGAATTAGTATCTGATCTTAGTCAAGCTGGATATCACGTAAGTGGAACGTATAATGTTAAAAAGCCTCAACACCAGTTAGAACATGCAATTCAGCTAAATTTGGCAGATTCTACGGTTCCCCAAATTGCTGAAAAAATTCATGGCTACGATATTGTATATTTCGTTGCTGGTTCTAGGGGAAAAGATCTTCTTCAGACGGATTTGTATGGCTCAGTGAAGGTTATGAAAGCTTTGGAAACCTCTACTCACGTTGATCGTTATGTTCAACTCAGTGCATCGTTTTCATTGCATCCTGAATTATGGCAAACAGAAGAATTAAAACCACTTAGGAATTTTTATATTGCCAAGTATTTTTCTGATTGTTGGCTTTTGGACAACACAACGTTAAACTACACTATTCTTCAACCTGGGATGTTATTGAGTACAAAAGGCACCGGCAAAATCGAATTAAATCCAAAACATCGAGCAGGGATTCCAATTGCTGATGTAGCTTTAACTTTAGCAAAATTGGCTGAGCATCCAAATACCGCAAAGAAAATTATTACTGTTCATTCAGGAGAAGAGCCAATTGACGGCGCATTAGCTAAAGTTTGAAAATTCAGGTTATAAATTTCGAGGCGTTCATTTTTGAACGTCTTTTTTGTTGACAAATCTAAAGATGCAAACGTTTTTATATGGCTTTTAATTATTATAAAATTTAGACGGTAATGAAGATTACCTGGCTAAAAATGAAACGGATATGAGTTTTAAGGAGGAACTATTATGGCAAAAATTGCGATTGTTACAGGTGGTGGCCAAGGAATTGGCGAAGGAATTGCTAAACAATTAGCCTCCGATGGTTTTACTGTTGCTGTTGCCGATTTGAATGAAGATAATGCCAAAAAAGTTGCTGAAGAAATTGGAAATGGTTCAAAAGGGTACAAGGTTAATATTGCTGATCATGACAATATGTTTGATTTAGTTGATAACGTTATTGGTGACTTTGGTCATCTTGATGTGATGGTTAATAATGCAGGGATTGCTAAAATTGGTGCAGTCATTGACACAAGTCAAAAAGACATCGATCAAATTTTCAATGTTAATGTCAAAGGAACTATTTTTGGCCTTCAAGCCGCCGCTAAACAGATGCAGAAACAAGGAAAAGGCGGAAAAATCATTAATGCCTGTTCTATTGCTGGTCATGAAGGCTTTGAATTACTAGGAATTTATTCAGCAACTAAATTTGCCGTTCGTGGAATTACGCAGGCCGCTGCAAAAGAGCTTGCCAAGGATAAAATCACTGTCAATGTATATTGTCCTGGAATTGTTCTAACCCCTATGTGGGATCAAATTGATGCCGAAATGGCGAAAATATACAATGTTCCGCTTGGTGTTACAAAACAAAAGTACATTGATGGTATTGCTTTGGGTAGAGGTGAGCAACCGGCAGACGTTGCCAATTTAGTTTCTTTCTTAGCGGATAAAAAATCTGATTATATTACTGGTCAATCAATTCTGGTTGATGGTGGTATTAATTATGTTTAGAAAATATTAAAAAATTGATTTAAAAAACACGATGTTCAAGTTGATTATCAACTTTGAATATCGTGTTTTTTCTTGACTTTTTTCAGTGTTTCGCTAGCATTACACATAAGTAAGTGAATACTTACATAAAATGTAGTGATTAGTAATTAGTAAAAAGGAGGTGATTCTATGGAAAGTGGCAATTCATTTTATGAACTTTTTCCTGACGCAAAAAACTTTTCTCAAACTAAAATGGATATTTTTAAAAGTGCGATTCAACTATTCGCAAAGAGTGGTTATTCCAATACGAGTACGAATCAAATTGCAAAAACCGCGGGAATTTCTGAAGCATTGATCTTTCGTTATTTTAAGAATAAAAAAGGGATATTACAGGCTATTATTGATCCGATTGCTAATAATATTCTTCCAGATGTGTTAAGAGAATTTTCTCGTGAAATTCTTCATCGGCAAACAGCTAATTTAAACCAGTTTTTGAATTTGGTGGTTAATAATCGAATTAAATTTTTTAAAGCTAACTTTCCAGTGATCAAGATTTATATCAGCGAGATTCTTTATGATGATTCCATCCGCAAACAAGTTTTAAACGCCGTTCCTAGAGATGTTTATCAAGATTTTAATGATGAAATTAATTACCTTAAGCAAAATAACGCCATTATTCAGTGGGATAATAACCAGATTTTTCGGTTTATTTTTTCAAATATCTTCGGTTATTTGGTTTCTCATTACGTTGTTTTTCCTAATCAAGAATGGAATGAAAAAGTTGAGGTTTCTAATCTAATTGACTTTTTAGCGCGTGGATTAGACCCAGTGAAGTAACTTTACTATACTAAGCGTTAAATGAAGGAGATGATTAATATTAATATCTTATATTGCGGCGACGATAAAATGTTTCGAGGCTTTTTAATTTCGCTATTATCTTTACTAAAACATTCTGATCGGCCTCTTTATGTTTACATTTTAACCGCTCGACTCCGTAACAAGAAAAAGCAATTTATGGCATTGACGGATGCTCATGCGGTTGTTTTAAATCAAGTCGCCCAAAAAAATAATTCCAAAAATTTTGTTAGGAAAATCGATATTACCAAATTGTATAAAAAGCATTTGCCTAAAGCAAATCACAACACGATGTTTACTCCATACAGCATGCTCCGATTATATGTTGATTTGATTCCAGAAATTCCTGATCGAATTCTTTATTTAGACGCAGATATTGTCTGCAGAAGAAATTTTGACAATTTCTATGATCAGGATTTAACCGATACGGAATTCGTTGGTGTGCTTGACCATTATGGTAAATGGTTTTTTCACCATAGGCTGCAAAAATTCGATTATATTAATTCAGGGATGTTACTGCTTAACGTCAAAATTATAAAGCAAACCGGGTTAATGGAAAAATGTCGCCGACTTTGTGATCATCGACCAATGATTATGCCTGATCAATCGTCTCTGAATCGATATGCAAAAACAAAACGCTATGCTGATCGTAAGTATAACGAACAACATGGCGTTTATCCAAATACAGTTTTCCATCATTTTTCGACTAACTGGAAATTATTTCCCGTCGTTCACACGGTTACTGTGAAACCCTGGGAAATTGATAAAGTCCATTCAAATCTTCATCTCCATGATTATGATGATATTTACTCTGAGTATTTGAAATTAATACATTAATTATTTTTGGTTATTTGAAAATCATCTTTTGTTTGGTCTTGAAAATATTGGCGATACATTGGAAAACTTTTGATTAACTGCTGATGAGAACCGTGGGCAGTAACTTTACCGTTATCGATAAAGAAGATTTCATCGGCATCAATGATTGTATTTACTCGATGAGCAATTACTAAAGTTGTTCGTCCAATCATCAGCTTGGCCAAAGCTTTTTGGACCATCATTTCTGATTCAGGGTCAAGTGCCGCTGTAGCTTCATCCAACATTAAAATTTTTGGATTTCTTAAAAAAGCTCGAGCAATCGAAATTCTTTGCCGTTGGCCGCCTGATATTTTTACTCCGTGTTCGCCAATTTGAGTATCCAATTCATCTGGCATTGCGGTAACAAAGTCCTTTGCATATGCCATCTCTAAAGCATGCCACAGCTCGTTTTCCGAAACCTTTCGTTTGAGTCCATAAGTTAAATTATATCGGATTGTCCCAGCTAATGTATCGGAGTTTTGCCCAACTAAACCGATTTCAGATCGCCACTTAGCTAAATTAACATCTGCTAAATTCTTGTTTCCAATTAAGACTTTTCCTGAGTCAGGACGATAAAATCTTTCAATCAGGCTGAAAATAGTAGATTTGCCACTTCCAGAGGGCCCTACAAAAGCAATTACGGAATTTGGTTTTGCGGTAAAGGAAATATTGTGGAGAATTTCGTTTCCAGATTCGTATGAAAAGGAAACATTTTCTATTTTTAATACTTTATTATCTGGTTCAATATTGTGGCCAGACTTAGTGATTTCTTGAGGCGCTTGTAAGAGCTGCTGAATTTTACTAGTTGAACCCCCAGCTTTGGAAACATCAGAGAAGAACTGGCCTAAAGTTGTAAACGGCACAATCATTTGGATAAGATACATTAAAAATGCGGTTAGAGTACCAGTGTCCATTGTGCCGGCACTAATTCTCAAAGCACCATAGGCTAAAATCCCAACAATCATTGCTAGCATGATCACGCCGGTAACTGGGCCAACAATTGAATCATAGATTGCTTCTCTTAAACCAATTTGATACAGATGATACATCTGTTTTTTACCGGATCGCTTTTCCTGGGGTTCGCCATTTGATGATTTAACAAGGCGAATTTCCCCCAAAACTTCGCTGACCCGGCCATTGAGTTGAGCTAAAGCGTCTTGTCTTTGATGCGAGATTCGATAGGATTGACGGAAAACAGGTAACAGGCAAAGGAGAATTAAAGGGACGACTATAAACATGATGATCGTCATTTTGAAATCCATAATCATCATTAAAACCATTGCGCCAATTAATTGCAGCAGTGAGGTGGCCATTCTTGGCAAAGAATTTGCCAACAACTCTTTTACTTGAGTTGTATCATTGGTTAGCCTTGAAGCAATTTCTCCGGAATGAGTCTCGTCAAAGTATGAAACTGGCAGGGTCAAGATTTTATTCCAAAGCTGTTCTCTTAATTTGTACACAACATCCTCGCCAAAAAAGCCTAAGAAGCTCCCTGACAGGGCGCCTAAAAGAGTACTTAGGGCAAAGAGTAATATAACTAGGGCAATTAATCCTTTGTCCAGATGTCGGATATCGTTGATGATTTCTCGAGCAAAAGCAGGAACAGCTAATTGAAGCCCAATTGCTACGGCCCCAATTAACAATCCACAAACCATTTGCCAATATTTTGGGTGGATATTTGTGATCAAAGAAAAGAATCTTTTTAGATTTTGCTTAACATTAATTTTTCGCAGGTTTTGCATCTAAGTTATTCTCCTAAGCTCTTTGCTAAATTGTTTAGTAAAGTAGTCCGCTTCATTATAAAGCAAATTTACTGACACATTGATAAAAGAAACTGGCCGGGAGGCGAAAATAGTTGAAAAAAACACAGGTCCAGTACAAGTATCATTCTTTTGACGATGATGTTGTTTTTACCAAGAATCAATCAGCAACGGTTCCTCAGAACTTTATTTGGATTCATTCAAATATTTTTTACCGCTTCTTTTCAGGGGTTGTTTATTGGTTGGCAGTTTGTTTTGCCTTCTTTTATTGTCATTTTTATCTGAAAGTAAATTTTAAGAATCGTAAGTCGTTAAAAAATTCGAAAGGCGGTTTTGTATTTGCTAATCATACGCAACCGCTTGGAGATGTCTTAATTCCGATGCTTGCAGCATTTCCTAATCGCGCCTATACGATTGCTGAATCTTCCAACCTTGGGATTCCCTTTGTGCGAAGAATACTCACAATGGGAGGAGCTTTAATTATTCCTCAAAAGATTTCTCAAATAAAGGAGTTTGAGCAGGCCATTTCATTTCGAATCAAGCAGCATCGACTAATTTTTATTTATCCTGAGGCTCACGTTTGGCCCTACTTTACGAAAATTCGGCCTTTTTCTGCCGTTTCATTTCACTATCCCCAATCAAACAATTCTGAAAGCTTTTGTATGACAACAACTTATCAGAAAGGTTGGGCAAAGAAGCCTAAAGCAATTATTTATTTGGACGGCCCGTTTTTGATTGATAATCAATTAAAGAAAAAGCCCGCTCGGGAAAAATTATATAAACAAATTTATGAAAAGATGGCTTTTCGCAGTCAAAATAGTAATATTAGTTTCATAAAATATTTGAAGATTTAACTTTTAGTGATTAGAGAGAAGGAAACTAAGTTGAAAAATCAAGTGATTCCCATTTTTTACGCTACAAACAACCGATACGCCCCATATCTTTCAGTTTCATTAGAATCATTAGTTAATAATAGTTCAAAAGAACGTCAGTATCGGGTGATTGTATTAAGTGATGATTTAAACCTTGAAAATCAAAAAAAATTAAAGGCATTATCAAAACCTAATATTTCAATCGAGTTTGTTTCAATTAGCGATCAGATAAAACGGATGATTTTTGACAAAGGTAATCGGGAAAATAAATTGCGATCAGATTATTTCACCTTCACGATATATTTTCGACTGTTTATTAGTGAACTTTTCCCAAACATTGATAAAGCGATATATCTCGACGCTGATTCAATTGTTTTAGCAGATATCGCTTATCTTTATGATATTGACTTAAAGGGTAATCTGATTGGAGCAATTTGGGATTATTTTGTCTGCCATACCCCACAAATTATTAACTATGCCGAAGGATCAGTGGGGATGGGACATAATAAATATGTTAACTCAGGAGTCTTGTTAATGGACTTAAGCAAAATGAGGGCAATGAAATTTTCCCAACGGTTCTTGAATTTATTGCAGAGATATCATCTGAGACTTATTGCTCCTGATCAAGACTATATTAATGCCATTGCCCGTAATCGAATTTTATACCTTGGGGATGAATGGAATGTTCAAAGCACTATGCCGAGTTCAGTTAAACCTAAGTTGATTCATTATAATACGCGTGGTGCTAGTT